>JBCDEB010000186.1:0-13264 GCA_039180005.1 Cyanobacteria bacterium P01_G01_bin.54
GCCCCCCGACACCTCCCGCTGCGGGTTAAATCACCCCCTCATACTCCGGCAATATCGGAGCCGTTTTTGTTGGTTCTGGATAAGTAGGCATTGCGAGAGACGGTCTAAACTCGGCACAACCAACAATACGGGCTCCGATATTGCCGGAGTCTGAGGGGGTAATTTCCCCCTCAGCGGGAGGTGTCGGGGGGCTGGCCCCCTGACAACCGGGTTTAACATCGAGATTTCAAGACGTTAAGGAATGCGATAGTCTCGCTTAACCGAAACTAAGGAATGCGATAGTCTCGCTTAACCGAAACTCAAGTTTTTCGAATCAAAAGACCTGATTGAGCAATGTTGGTTTCGAGAGCTGTTCAGAGAAATCCTCCTGTGGCTCCCTAGACCCAGTGCGGGAGGGTTTGAAACCCTCCCCTACCAAGGGTTTCAAAATAAATAGGATTCAACTCATCATCCACGCAAACGGCTCAGCAGTCGCAAGCGCATTCAGCGCAATCGGCTGAGCGGCGTTGAGGCTATAGCGGTCATCCCAAACAGCACGATCGACGATCGCCCCCTCCCAATTCACGCCTTCGAGATCAGCTCGCTGGAGCAAGGCTTCTGTCAGATTGGCCTGCTCTAGGGAAGCCTTCCGTAAGTTTGCTCCAGTCAGGTTCGCTTGACTGAGGTTGGCTCGCTTGAGGTTTGCCCCTATGAAGGTGGCGGCACAGCAGTTAGCCCTTAGCAGATTGGCTTGGGTGAGCCAAGCCCCCTGAAAATTAACACCTTCGAGATCAGCACCAGTGAAGTTGAGCTGTTGGAGCAAGGCTTGACCAAAGTTGACGCCATTAAAGCATGCCCCCTCAAGTTGGGCACTGCCCAGGCGAGCCGCTGTTAAATTCGCCCAACTCAGATTAGCCTGACGCAGGTCAGCCTGCCGGAGATTAATGCGGTGCAACATCGCCCCGCAGAGATTGGCGCATTGGAGATCCGTTCTACGCAGGTTGGCATGGGCGAGATTTGCACCCGTGAGCCGGGTTTGGGGCAAGCGAGCCGCCACCATAAACGCGCCCTCCAAAATCGCTTTGGTGAGATCAGCCTGAGCAAAACAGCTATTACTCAGTTTGGCATAGCGGAAATTTGCCCATTGCAGGGTTGCCCCCGTAAAGTTGGCGTCGGTCAGAAAGGCGCGCTCAAAATTGATGCCCCGGAGATGGGCGTTGTGGAAGTTGACCCCAATCAGCGTGACATGGCTCAGATCAGACCCTTCGAGGGTAATGTTGCTAAAATCTCGTTGTCCAGCTTCGTATTCTCTTAACAGACGGGCAACTTGCATGGCATTGAGCAAATAGAGCGGTGAGCGGAAGAGTCAGGCATCAATGGGTATAGACCGTATGAAGCCAGAATTCTTAAGACAATTTTAATATTTTCATTTAGTTGATTCTGGGGGGTGCCGTGGTTTTCTTTATGGAACTTCAACAAACGTAATCTGGGCGGGCATTTGTTACAGAACGCCGCAGTATGGACTCAAGTTGTTGAAGCTGCGCTGCAGTATGGGTTGCCATCACGGAAAAGCGAATCCGGCTCGTCGGTACAGTGGGGGGCCGAATGGCCGGAGCAAAAATCCCCTCGGCCTGCAACTGTTGGGCCAATGCTAAAGCCGCAACGGGACTGGGCAGTTGGATACAGCAAATAGGGGATTGAGAGGGCAAGAGGGAAAAATGGCGGTTTAGGATGTCTTGGAGCTGTGTGGTATTGCGCCAGAGACGGGCGCGACGCTCAGGCTCTTGCTGGACAATCTGGAGAGCGGCCAAGGCGGCAGCGGTATCGGCCGGGGAGAGTCCGGTGGTGTAAATCCAACTCGGGGCACGATTGCGTAGAAAGTCGATCAGGGGTGCTGAGCCAGCGACATAGCCGCCCAGGCTGCCTAGGGCTTTACTCAGGGTTCCCATCTGGATCAAGGGCTGGCCCGTACAGCCGAGATGCTCGACAACGCCGGCCCCCCGATCGCCCAACACACCCGTACCATGGGCTTCATCCACCAGTAGCATGGCGCTGTGCCGCTGGGCTAAGTCGAGGAGTTGGGGCAGGGGACAGAGATCGCCGTCCATACTAAAGACGCCATCGGTGGCAATTAGGCAGCGTTGGTATTGTCCGCGCTGGCGTTGGAGCTGCTGGGCCAGCTCGTCCATGTCACCGTGGGCATAGTCCAGCACAGTGGCTCCACTCAAAATTGCCCCTTTCTTGAGGCTGGAATGGTTGTAGCGATCGCCCAAGATCAGATCCCGCTTGCCCACTAACGCGGCGATCGTGCCCAGGTTCGCCAGATAACCGGAGCTAAAGACCAGGGCATCTTCGGTTTGTTTAAGGGCGGCGATCGCCCCCTCCAACTCCCGATGAAGGGGACGCTGACCACTCAAAAGGCGTGAACCCGTAGCGCCCGTGCCATAGGTTTCGGTTGCGGCGATAGCGGCTTGGATCAGTCGCGGATCATGGGTCAAGCCCAAATAGTCATTGCTGGCAAAGTTGATCAGCTCTTGCCCCGCGAGGCTAACGATCGGCCCGGCAGCACTGGTGATGGTTTGCGGTGAACGATACCAATGGGCCCGGTGGAGGGTTTGCAGAGCGTTCTCCAGCCAATTATAGGGAGAGGGGGTTTCAGGCTTCAGCGGTGACGGGGGCATGGGCACATTCGGGAGGGGGAGGGGATTGCAGTTCGCCGTTCATCATTTAAGCAAACCGAATTCAAAAGTTGAGGCAACTGGCCGATATCTAAACAATCTGAGTTCTAGATAAGCGAAGCGATCGCATTCCTCAAAGCATTGAAATCTCAATACCAAACCCGGTTGTCAGGGGGCCAGCCCCCCGACACCTCCCGCTGAGGGGGAAATTGCCCCCTCAGACTCCGGCAATATCGGAGCCAGTATTGTTAGTTTCCTTGAGGTTTATAAATTTTCGCGCTCTTGGCTTAACCAAAACTCAGGTTAAACAGATCAGCGGTGACTAGCGCTGATTACTGTCACTTACACCATCATTCCTATTGAGTTTGCGATGAAAACCCGAATTCGCCTTGGTCTCTTAATTACTTTAGGTGTGTTGTGTTGCACGACTACTTATTTGCAGTCAGGACTGCGTTTGCCGCGTTTGCATCTGGGGTCAGTTATGGGTCAAGACACGGGGCAGGGCACACCGCAAATTGACCCGATCGCCGATGCCTTTTTTGCCCAGGTAGTGGCGGGGGCGATCGATCGCCTCGACCGCACCCGCGTCTATGACCCGTCTTATGTGGGCATCGACTATCCCAATGGCGATGTGCCGGATCATTTGGGCGTCTGTACCGATGTGGTGGTGCGCAGCTTCCGCAGGGCGGGTGTGGATTTACAGCAAAGCGTCCATGAAGATATGTCGGCAAATTTTGCCGCCTATCCACCGAATTGGGGCTTGACGGGGCCAGACCCGAATATTGACCACCGCCGTGTTCCCAATCTGATGACCTATTTTGAGCGCCAAAACGCAGCCCAAGAAATCACCCGTAATCCAGAAAACTACCAGCCGGGCGATGTGATCGCTTGGCGCTTGGGCAATGGCTTGTTACATGTTGGAGTGGTGATCAATGAGCGTTCAAGAGACAATAAACGCTACCTAATTGTTCACAATATGATAGATGGCACGGAGAAGGGCGATGTGTTGTTTGCCTGGCAGATCATTGGTCATTATCGGTATAAGCCAGCGGTTTGAGGGGGACAAATATCAGTACCATCGACTCCTGTTCAATCTAAATAGCCCTCAAAGACTTTAAAGAGTTCCTCGCTGTCTCGGACAATCCAGCGCTTAAAGCCAGCAAAGTGAGATGCTTTATTCAGGTGGATCTTGATTTTTTCTAGCACAAGCTGGGTTGCAGCCTCACTTAAGGTGCGATTAAGCAGATATTTTTGCAGCAGTCGAGAAAAGTCTTGTATTTCTGTGGCGATCGCTTTTTTTAAGTTAGCTGCATTCAATTGTTGTAGTGGGGTTGTGCCATTGTAGACGGCTTGCAACAGCGCACCCGTATTTTGAGCTTTTATAGAATCTTCCTTGATGAAAACCTGAACCGATCTTGCAGACATATCATAAATAATTTGCAATCTGAGTTCAGGATCTTCTGATTTCTGGGTACAGTCGAGTAGATTATCGTATCGATCGCCTTTTATAGTGTTACAGCGACTACAGGAAAAGAACAGGTTGTTCCAATCAAATTTCAGATCGATATCTCCTCGATGCGGTTTAAAATGCTCGATATTGATCGTGGTCGGTTCCTTGGCTTCGCAAATATAGCATTTATTTTTGAAGTCGTCTTGAAGTCGGGTAATGACATCACCACATTTATAGTCGCCCTTTCTCTTGACTTTCTCTACCTGCAAACAAGGAGGAGCAGGTTGGCTTTTCTCGAAATACAGCATCCGGTCTATCGGTCTTTCAGGAATAATACATTTTACTCTAGAGCATATCCATTTTGATTTGTGAAAGGCGAGTCGATAATTCACTATTCAGATCACCGAGATATCCGGGTAAACTATCGAAGTATTCTTCTAGATCTAAAAGTCTCAGCTCTTGCTCGGGGGATAGGTTGTCTTTATTACGAACAAGCTCTTCGTATTCATCAAGGTTTTGCCTGACGTAGTTAGAGTATTTGTTTGCGCCAAAGTAGCTTTCGATTAGGGTGTCGTAGGAATAGCCAGAAAGATCGGTATCGTTGATCACAAGGCGTTTTTCGAGGTCGCAGACGACGGCGTTGGGCACGGAGGAGATGACGAAGGGGGAATGGGTGGTGACAATAAATTGTATTTTGGGGAAGAAGCTAGTCAGTAAGGGGAGAATTTTTTTCTGTAAATCGACGTGGAGATGGGTTTCTATTTCATCAATCAAAACTAGACCTTGAATATTATATGCTTTCGCCCCGTAAGATCCAATACGCAGTATCAGTTCGGAAACAATATCAATAATTGCAGAGTATCCTGCAGATAGCTGATTAAAACCATAAGGCTCCTTTCCCTCCTCAGATATCTTAAAGTTATACTCTTTTCTGTTGAATTTAAGATTCAAGGAAGCAGAATCAAAAACCTGTCTTAATTTTCTCTCTAAGTCATCGAACCAATTATCAATCTCCAGAACTACATCACTTTCACCATCATCTCTCGCAAATGAACGATCTGCTTTCAAATTCACAAGATGCTGAGTGAACTCTGAACTCAGGCTGCTTTCTAAAGAGCGTTTTCCTTTGAGTTCTATTTTTTTGATTCCAGATGGGACTCTAGGGTTCACTATTCTCTGATCTTTGAAGGAAATAACAAGAAAACGTCCATCACTTATACTCTGATGCAATTTATTCTTTTCAATAAAAACCCCGGAATTGAATTCAATATCAGTTTCACCTAATAATTCGAGTCGATTAACATAGTAAGTATGAATATTTTTTTCTTGATTGAGCTGCTCTACAATATCAATATCTTGCTTACTATCCTTGGAAGAGTCAAGATTGACCTCAAGTTTATTGATGTCATTTTCGACATTTTTTATTTCTCCCTCTAGCCATTCTCTATCTACTGGCTCACCTTTAATTAAACTTTGAAGATACTTATTTAATTCCAGCAACAAACTCGTCTTTCCTGATCCATTCTTCCCTGTGATGATCAAATGTCGCCGCTTGGCTTCCGAGAGTTCGATGGTGAGGTCTTTGACGTTGCGGGCTTGGTGAATATCGATTTTAGTGACAAAGATTTCTTCCATGGTCTTTAGACTTCCAATATATTTTCCTCTGATATTCAATCTACATTGTAAGGTTCAATAATTGACGCATTCGGAAGGTTTTGAAACCCTCCCCTACCATATTTTATTGAATTATATAGGTAGGGCTGATGCCCTTGCACTGAGCAAGCAAAGCTAGCAAGATCCCCCCGGCTGCGCCGACCCCCTTACCAAGGGGGTTTTCCGGGTTTGGGGTGGTGCAACAGCATCATGACTGAGCACGACTTAAAACTTCTTGGCTGTCTTTGCTTCGAGGTCAAACTTAAAGCGACTGGGATAGTCCGTGATGCCGTAGAGGTTAAACGAGACGGTGGGGTACTCGCCGAGGGCCTCAACCCGGTGGATCGCCTTGGGCAGGAAGCTGATGATATCACCCGGTTCTAGGGTTACGTTGCCGATGGTGGCGATCGCATCGGGATGTTCAGGATCATCCCCCGTGCGTTGCCAAAAGGTGTTTTCTTCCTGGCCATCGCTGAGGGCCACCACGCCCCAGGTGGCATGGTTGTGGATTGTGGACTTTTGCCCCCCCGCCCAGGCCACCATTTGCACCGTGAGCGGATAGCCCGGTTCCTCATAGAGCTTGGAAACCGACCACCCCCGCTTGGCATTAGGCGGGCTGTATTGCAGCGTCAGCCAGGGTGCTTCATCCAATAAATGGCGCACGCGGGGGCAGATTTGTTCTAGGCGGCGGCGATCGTCGCTCTCGGCCAATAAAATCGCATCTAAATCGCTCAGGAAATGATAAAAACGGTAGGGATTGGGCAGCGCCGCGAGCTCAATCTCCGCCGCGAGGGGCTCACATTGGCCCGCATCGGTGACAATCCAAGTTTTGCCCATCGTGATGTTGCTCCGCTTGATGTTGAAGAGAATTTGGTGTTTTTATCTTGAACACTGTACCGTGTCTCTGGCGATAGGGTCGCAGTTACTCAACTTTAAGGTTGTTAAACATCCATCAACTTTGGTTGGTATTCCTTGTTACCGTGGAAAGTAAGTTGATGAACTGCAATAGGGATAGAACGCAACGACAAAATCAAATCATTCCTTTTTTAATACACCCTTTTAGCAAAAAGAATCATGCCACACCATTGCAAATTTTGTGGATATTATCAGCCAACCGGCCGCCGGGGCGGAATCTGTTCGGTGTTGAATAGCTTTGTTTGTGGGCGACAGGATGCCTGCTGCTTGGCGATTCCGGCTTTTAAAACTGCTACCCTCCCCCTGTCTGCGGTGCTAGGTGTGGATGAGTTGGCATCATTGCCAGCGACGGATGAGCCGACCCCAACCTTGCCCGAGCTGGATGTGGAAGACGAGCTGCTCAGCTTGTGATTTTAGCGATGACTGTCGTGCCGTGACACGCTAAAAAAGTGTATTGAAGTAGGTTGGGTTGCGCTGAGCAAAACCCAACACAGACAGTGCTTTTAAGGTTTTACCCCTTGATCATCTAATGCACCAATTAAAGCGTGTCACGACAGGAGAGTGAGAACTGGATTTGCAGAGAGGTGATTGAATTTTAGTTCATCTGTGTTAGTATTGAATTATGATTCAACTTCTCCATTCACCATGCCTGCAACGCTCACATCCCTTAACGATCGCCTCCTGGCCACCTACCCCAACGCCACCTACGAACTGGACTGGCACACCCCGGAACAGCTCCTGATCGCCACCATCCTGGCCGCCCAAACCACCGATAAGCTCGTCAACCGAGTGACCGCCCAGCTGTTTGCTGCCTATCCTGAGCTCACTGCCCTTGCTGCTGCGGCGATCGTAGACATCGAAGCGATCATCAAGCCCGTCAGCTATCATCGCCGCAAAGCCAAGACCATTCGGGCGGTGGCGAAGCAACTCCTGGCTCAGTTTGGCGGTGCAGTGCCCCAGTCCATCGACGCGCTGATTACCCTGCCGGGTGTTGCCCGCAAGACGGCTAATGTGGTGCTCAACTGCGCCTTTGGACTCCCCTCTGGCATCATTGTAGATACCCATGTGATGCGCGTCAGCCAGCGTTTAGGGCTCACGGAGCAGAGCCAAGCCCCGAAGATTGAGCAGGATCTGATGGCGCAGGTTCCCCAGGCTCAATGGGCCCAATGGGGGCCAGCCATGGTGCTCCATGGACGCTATGTTTGCAAGGCCAAACACCCGGGCTGCGATCGCTGCGTTTTTGCTGATTTTTGCCCGAGTGCCGCAACCGTTGCCCCCTCTTTCTCAATTCCCCCTGTCCCATTCACTCCATCCATGCAAATTAATCTTGGCGACTGGACGCCTCTACTCGCATCAGAACTGGAAAAGCCCTATTTCCACACCCTCACTGATTTTGTCAGCACCGCCCGAGTAGGTGGGGAAGTTTTCCCACCGGAACCAGAAGTCTTTCGTGCTTTTCAGCTCACCACCCCTGAGACGATCAAGGTGCTGATTTTGGGCCAAGACCCTTACCATGACAATGACCAAGCCCATGGCTTGAGTTTTTCGGTGAAGCCGGGCATCAAGCTACCCCCTTCGCTGCGCAATATGTTCAAGGAACTCGAAGCGGACTTGGGCATCCCTCCCGCCAAGACGGGCTACCTTGTACCTTGGGCCGAGCAGGGTGTGATGCTGCTTAACGCGGTGCTCACGGTCAATGCCCACCAGGCTAATTCTCACAAGAGCAAGGGCTGGGAAAAGTTTACCGATGCGGTGATTAAGACGATCAGCGATCGCTGCCCCCATGTGGTCTTTGTGCTCTGGGGGGGATATGCTCGTAAGAAGACGAAGCTAATTGATCGCGAGAAACACACGATCATCGAGAGTGCCCACCCTTCTCCCCTCTCGGCTCGTAATGGTTTCTTTGGCAGCAAGCCATTTTCTAAAGTCAATGCGGCTTTAGAAGCTCACGGGCAAGGGGCGATCGATTGGCGGTTGTAGATATGAGTGAAGCTAGAGGCAGGTTAACGGGTCAGCATTTATGCAATTCTTATACATTCCAGCGTGAGTGAGGGGTGAGCGGAGTCGAACCCCGGCCGCTCTGGCTTCGACTCTGCTCAGTGACCACCTGCGCTACAGTTCTTCTCAGCTCAATATCCGTAGCGCGGGTGTCGCGCTCGCCTTGAATCATGATGCTAAAGAACTCCTAATTGCGAACTTTTGTACCAACTCCGAGAATTGGAGCTACAGATTAATCAAGAAGAGGACTGAGCTTGTCGAAGTCCGGTGCTTGAGACCAAACTCTATCTGTAGTTGGACTTTTGTAATTCGGTATTAATTGAAAACTGAGCTTTAAGCTTCCGTCCAACGCTCGATCGCCCCTGCCACAAACGCCCCAACCGGATTCGCTTTTAATGCCTCTAGCGCCCCTGCCTTAGCCGCCTGAATTGCTTTTTGTTTCCAGGTAGGGTTGCTTTCGAGCTGGGCGATCGCTTGGGTCGCCAACTGCATTTGTTCTGCGGTGGTATTGGCTGGAGAGTTACCAACAAGTTGTTGTAGGAGCGCTTGAATATAAGCGACGGTTGCCGCGAGTTCTGGATCGGCGACAGCGTTGTTGTTGAGAGTTCCACCGGTCATTTTGCCGACAACCGTCTGTTGACTCTGATCATGGCTCTGGGCGTTCACAGTGACCGTATCGCCAGAGTTGATGACTTGATTTCCTTCAACATTGCCTGCGACACCGTAGACAGGGCCGGTAAATTGTTGTTGGACGGATTTATCAGATTGACTGTCTGCCATGGCTGTTGTCTCTATCTGAATGGGACGACTGGCCATCATTTTAGCAATTTCATTCAGGTTAGTGTTTTGCTCACGGTAGATGGCAATCTCTTGCTCTTTAGCTTGGAGCTTTTCTTGATAGACTGCTTCTAACTGTTTGCGTTCAGATTCATATTGCTTTTTGAAGTCTTGCTCGATCGCAGCTTTATCAAGAGCTTGAGGCGCATCCACACTAATCACAAAAGACCCATCCGACTTCCGATTAATACCCTGAATCGTGAGTTCGCCATGGTCTCCTGAGACTTGAAGGTTTTGAAATGTAGTTAGAAATGCTTGCCAATCAATGCCATTACTAAAAATCAAGTCTACGGTGTCTCTCGCTTGTTCCATGAGGCGAGCAAAGTCACCGGGTGCAAAGATTTCGTCAGGGTTGTGGGGGCGGCGATCGGTTGGGCATCGTTCTTCAGTATCTTTGTCGTATATAAACCAGGTATTTCGCAAACGATGGCCAATTGGGTATCGATTGGTTTCATCCCAGTCAAGATAAATAAAATCACATTGAACGTCAGTGAAGTTTGTTTTTTCATTAATTCCCCACTGGGCAATACATGCACCTGTCAAATTTGCCTTGCTAAAATCAGTAAAAAGTGCTTCGGATGCAACCAGGATAGATTTTTGGAGATTGGCTCCATGAAGGTGAGCGTGTTTGAGGTTGACTTCTCGGAGGTTAGCTTCTGCAAAGTTAACTTCTGCAAGGTTGGCTCCTCGGAGGTCAGCTTTCCAAAGTAGAGCTTTCTTAAAGCTTGCTCTCCAGAGGTGGGCTTTCTGAAGATTAGCCTGCTCCAAATGAGCATCTTTGAGATTTGCTTCCCAGAGGTAAGTATTCTGGAGGTTAGCGCCTGAAAGTTTAGCTTTCTGAAGGTTGGCTTGTTGAAGGTTAGCTACTGAAAGTTTAGCTCCTCGAAGATCGGCATTTTGGAAGTTGATTGTTCTTAGATTTGCGTTCTGGAGATCATATTTTTGGAGATTGGGTCTAATGTCAGGATTCTGCTCCCGCCACGCATTCCAAACCTCAACCCCCTGTTCCAATATTGCGAGATGCTCAGGATTCGCCACAACTCACCTTTCCCAGAAATCGATATAGTCAATACAGGGATAACACAAACGACCAACGGTTGCCCCACCTCCAATGATGGTACAAGCACCCCGCAAACTCCTGACCCTCGAAGACTTCTTGCAGTTGCCCGAAACCAAGCCTGCAAGCGAGTATCTCAACGGCCAGATCATTCAAAAGCCCCTGCCCCAAGGCGAACACAGCGCCATTCAGACCGAACTCGCCCCCGCAATTAATGCCATTGTCAAACCACAAAAAATAGCGCGAGCCTTTACTGAACTGCGTTGTAGCTTTGGCGATCGCTCCCTTGTTCCCGATATTTCCGTCTTCCGCTGGGAGCGCATCCCCCGCAAACCCGAAGGAGGTATTGCCAATCGCTTTCTCCTGGCACCTGACTGGGCGATCGAAATTCTCTCCCCCGACCAAAGCCAAACCAAAGTCACCAAAAACATCCTCCATTGCCTCAACCATGGCACACCAATGGGTTGGTTGATTGATCCCGGCGAGCGATCGGTTTTAATCTTTAGCGGCGATCGCCCCACCATAATCTACGACCAACCCCAGAGCCAACTATCTGTTCCTGAGTTTGCACAGCAGCTACAGCTTAAGATTCAGGAATTGTTTGGCTGGCTGGAAGAATAGATTTCACAAATGCTGCGATCGCACCCACTCACGAAACTGCCTCAGCGTTTTATTCCGTCCTTGGGTTTCACTTTTAGCCAAATATTGAGGAATCACCTCACCCAGATTCAACCCCGGAAAATGAGGGCTGTCTTTAACCACTTGATACTGTCCTGCTTGCAAAACATTAATTTGTAACTGGCCTCGCTCAAAGCGCCATAGCTCTGGTACATTTAGGGCGGCATAAATCCGAGGATGAGTACGTGAAGTGATATCAATCTCTAGGGCGAGATCAGGGGGGGGATCAACCGTAAGATCGATGCGTTTTTTCCCACGTACTTGGGCCTCATGTTCAATGTAAAAGCATTGATCGGGTTCTAACCCCTTGGCCTGCGCTTTCCTCAAGGTTGTCGAGCCGAGTGACCAAAACTCGATATCGAGTTCTTCAAGCAACGCCTTGACCAGATCACCAATAATCTCTTTCCCTGACTCGTGTTCTGGCAATGGCGTCATGATCTCTAAGTTCCCATCAGTATATGCCAGACGAGCCGCACGATGCTCACCCAAATCTGCCAAAATCTCTTCAAATTCCTGCCAACTGACGTTCTGTAGGACAACCCGCTGTCCAGGGGGAACATGGATACGATTTAAGCTAAGAAGCATGATCGACTTAGAGTATTGAGAACGGGTTACAGGAGCGGGGTGGGCAAATAGTGTTGCCCACCCTAAATTTACGTTATTGATTGGGACTATCTACGATCGCATTTTGTTGCGCCTTGAATTGAGGATAGGAGAGATAAATTTTCTCCGGATCATAGAGCCAGCACTGATCAATGATGTCGAAAGTCTGTTGCCAAGAAAACTGCTGCTCGGGTTTGAGATGCTCCCCCCAATTCTCGTTCAGGCTGGCATAGGCAAGACGGAGATTATAAAACGGAATCGCTACAGAAATATGGTGGGGGACATGAACATTAATATCATGACAAAGCCATTCAATCCAGCGAGAATAGTTCCAGTGAACCGTGCCACAGAGTTGCGCTTCAACCGCATTCCAATCCGCTTTGTTTTTAAATGGAATGGTTGGATCGGTGTGGTGAAGTAATGTAAATGTGCTCATCCAGAAATGGTAAACCAGCCAAGGTAATAGCCAAAACTTGACAACACCCCAAACGCCAGTGAAGGCAACAAGAACAGGGAAAAAGATCGCAGCAAAAATGGCGACCATCGCCACAGAGAACTTGACTTTAGCACGATTGCGCTTCGTCACTCGGGAGGGGTCGAAGTGAATGAGAATGAGATGGAGAACGGAGGCTAATGTCCACAAACGACCCCGGACAAAGCGATAGATGCCTTGCACCCAGCGATTTTCCGACAAATACATGGTGTCTGTCCAAGGGTGCCATGCATTATCGACATGGAGTTTGTTGGTATGCGCATGATGAATATCGTGTAGCAATCGCCAACTGTGAAAGGGGTATAGCAAGGGTAAGAACATGAGATGTCCAACCAGATTGTTAACCCAGCGTTTCTTGGCAAACGAATGGTGGCCACAATCGTGGCCCAGGACGAAAAATCCGGTCAAAGCGGTACCGGTGAACAGCCAGGCAATCGGCAAGAGAAACCAAGGAGAAAGGGCGATCGCGACCTCACCCAGTGCAACGGACAAAATACTTACCAAGACACCCAACCAGGCCTTACGACGGCTTTTCGTAAAACATTCTGGGGGGAGGGTTTTGATAATGTCTTGGAGCTTGAGATCAGCCAGGGGGGGATTGGCGGAAACATCTTGCTGCTCTGTTAGGGTTAAAGGGGTAAGATTTTTCAAGGTCAAAAGTATTGGTCAGACAATCTCTTCATAATCGGTAATATTTGGGTTTCTGTCAATTCCAACCCTTAACGTCAGCAAGCGTGGGTTTCGGTTAAGCGAAATTATCGCAGTCCTCAATGTCTTGAACTCTCAATGTCAAACCCGGCTTTAGGGATGACAAGCAGGTTAGAAGCGAGACTAGGCAAAGGATGTAGACATTAACCCGCCCAAAGAAATAGGGTGGAGATTGGAAAACCACCCACCCTGGAAAAATGTTGCCTCAATTGTAC
>JBCDEB010000187.1:0-13200 GCA_039180005.1 Cyanobacteria bacterium P01_G01_bin.54
ACAAGTAATACTGAATCCGGATTGTATGAACACAGAAAGCGAAGGCTGATCCGGGTGGCGGGCAAGATGTACTTCGACTCCCCTTCGACTCCGCTCAGGACAAGCGCTCACTGACCACCTGCGCTACGGGATATTGAGCGTAGAAACCCGTAGCGCAGGTGGTCAGTGAGCTTGTCGAATCTGCGTCCCGCCTGCCCGAGTAATAATCAGTAGGCTATCTCTCCCTATGCTTTGCGGATTTAGTATCAGTTAGAGTCAGAAGCCTTACGAGACAAGCGATAGAGCGCCCGACCCCCAAAAACAGGAGAAGGGCTGTAAGCGAGTCATCGCAATGGTTTGAAGTTTAACTGATGACAGCCCTTAGACCATTCAACCCGTTTGGGGAATGTGATCGATCTGGGCATAGCCGCTAAAGAGCAACTGCTCCCCCTGGGTTTGCAAGCGATTAAGACGCAGTTTGACGCCATCGAGGTTAAAGCGATCGAGATCCACCATCTCGTTGAGAATCTCCACTAGGATCTCCATCAGCACCTGGGAGAGCCCCTGCAAGTCTTCGGGAACCGGGGCCGCTTCGAATTGGGCTGCGTTGTAGGTGATGCGCCGCCGCTTTTCTAGCCCCAGAGCACAGCTAAAGCTGACCGGCACCACCTTATTGACCAAGTTGGCATCCGCCTGGAGCTGCACCCGGTTTTGGGGCAGGAGGCGGAGTTGCACGTTGGTAAAGGAAACCGGTTCACCGCCTGAGAGGCTGGTAAGGCGCTCGTCGGTGAGGTTTTCCAGGTGTTGACGTACCAGTTGGGCCTTAAAAGCATGGTTAATATCAGCTTCGGTCAGCTTGACCTGGGCGATCGCCTGAGTGGGCTGCTTGAGGGCAATCTGACCCTTGAGCACCGAGCCAAAATCAAGCGCAACACCATCGGTTTCAAAAGAGAGCTCATCGGTGCGGAAATCCTGACGAATCACCAGACCCCGGCCATACATCTTGAAACTATCAATATTGCCTTGGAGCAACTTGCTGGGGGGCTGACAGCGCACTTTCACATCCACCACGTCGCTTTCGGTAAAGAGATGGCGGAGAGTGTTACTAGCCACTGTATTGAGCAGGTTTGCGCCCCAGTCTGAATCTTGGGGGGCATTGGAGCCCATAAAACCGCCAAACATATCGTTAAATCTTGCGCTGTACACGAGAGTCCTGTTACAAAACTTAACACACACCTCTGGGTTATAGCAGATTTCTGGGGGCAATCACCACGTATCCCCTATGAGCGATGATTCCGTTGGAGTTGCTCTTGTGCGGGCAGGCTACCCGCGAGACGGAATTCAGCCGCTTTAAGACTGGGCCGCCTCAGCCCAAGCGGCGGCAAACCCTTGACGCAACTCGACGAGCACCTCGATCGCTTCCCGACGGATTTGGGGGAGGCGTTGGGGATTCGCTTTAAGTTCGTCGTAAACCGAGCGAATGCCCTGGAGCCGCTCCAGCTGGTTCTGGGCAGCCGTGCGCTCTTCTGTATTCAAGTTGGTATCACGCACAGCGGCTTGGGTCTGAACAATCTCTTGCTCTAGGGCCGAGACTTGCTCCTCGCTGGCTAATAGCTCTTTGAAGAGGAGGTGCTCACGAAGTTGGTTGAGCGGTCCCAAAATCACACTGTAGTAGCGATTGAGCAGATCAAACTGACGAAAGGCCGCTTCAGCGGCAGCGAACTCATCCCGAGCCCGATGCGCCTCGATCTTGCCATACCAGGGCAGGGGATCCGCATCATTGAGGTCAATGGCGCGATCGCAGGCGGCCAAAGACTGCTGAGTGAGGCATTCGGCTGCTGCTGTGGTGAAGGGATCAGGGGCTTGTTGTGCCTGAGCCGCAGTGATGCCCCATTGAAAACTCGACCAGCCGATGACCAGAGCAGCAAGGAGCGCCGAGAACCAAAAGCGAGAACGTTTCATGAAGGATGTATGACTGTCATTACCATTTGCCCCTATTATTCCATCCTTCGGCAAGCTCGCCCGGAATTCAACTCATAAGCTCGGTGGGAACAGGGGCAAGACCAGGGTGAAGAAGTAATAAACCACTGGCGCAGTAAAGACATAGCTATCGGTGCGATCGAGGATGCCACCATGACCCGGAATCAGCGTGCCGGAATCTTTCACCCCGGCATCTCGCTTCATCATCGATTCGGTGAGATCGCCCATTAAACTCACCACGCCAATCAAGAGGCCCAAGATAGCCCCACTGAGAAACCAACTGGGCCAGCCCAACGTCCAAGCCCCGAGGGCACCCACCATGGTGCTGCCCCAAATACCGAAAATCGCCCCTTCAACGGTTTTCTTGGGGCTAATTTGTGACAGACGGGTGCGACCGAAGAACTTACCAAAACAGTAAGCGCCAATATCCGCCATCCAAATACACACAAAAGCCAGCACCGTAATACTCAAAGCCGGTGAGACATCACTGGGGTGGGGGAGCCATTGCTGCCAAGGGGGCGACATCGGCAGCGCCATTGCCAGGGGGGTGTCTGGATTCATAGCGACGAGGTTATGGCTATGAGCGATGAGGCTATGGGGCGTTGTATCGAGACCCACACGGAGCCGAATCCAGTAGCTGGGCAACCAGCCACCATAAAACAAGCCCAAGATGGAGGTGGAAATATCAGCAATGGTGGCCAGTTTAGGCTGAAAGAGCAAGTAGAAACAGACAATCATGCCGCCGACCGGAAACACCGCATCAGTGAGCTGGGGGGAAATGGTTGCCACGATAAGCAGAATTTGGGCGATCACCAGCGTGGTTTTCGCCGCAGGTTCCATGCCCTTGGCCCGCACCATCTGGAAATATTCCAGGAGGCCGAGCTGGACAATCACCATAAAACCAACGGTAAAGTACCAGCCGCCAGCCAACAACATGGCAAGCGCTACGGCGATCGCAGCGATCGCACTCAAAACACGGGACAGGGGCATAAGACTCCAAGCGTATGGATAAGATTACGTTAAAGAAATCTTATCAAAGGTTAAGAGGCGCAGCTTCAAAATCTTAAATAATACATTAATTGTGTCGTGAAAGCGCCACTAAACGCCAATCGCTGCTGCAAATCTGCCAAATCGCGATAAGGACCATGGGCTTGACGCTCCGCAACAATCCGCTGGGCCAGACGCTCGGTCAACAGGGGAATCTGCCCCAACTCAGCCAAGGTACTGGTGTTGGGGTTAAAGCGCTGAGGATGGTCGAGGCTCTCGGCATCATAATAGGTAAACGAGAGCACCGGCGCGAGAGTCTGGACATGGGCTATCGGTAAGCTCAAAGCCGCCGCCAGGTCTTCTAAGCACAATAGTTGACCCCCACTACTGGTAAGTAAAACTAAGGTTCGCGCCTGGTGAATCGAAATCCCTGGTAGCCGTAGCCAATCATCTACCTCAGCTCGATTGACCTCAATGCGGAGGCCCCATTCGGCGGCGATCGCCACCTCAGCCCAAGACTGCAAACGATAGTAGGGATTACTCGCTAACTGTTGGCGCACCCGCTCTCGCATCGGGTTGAACACCTGCTGCATCGGCTGGAGAAGCTTTCGCCAAGGGGCCATGGGTTGAGTTCGGGGTCAAACAACGTTATTTGTTACCATAGCTCAGACTCAATCTAAAAATGCCAACTCTAGATCATTTAAACTCAATTCTCAAGCTGGCAATGAGTTCGGAATTCGGAGTTCAGAATTCCAAATTCCAAATTCCGAATTCCTATGGAACTGTCCCAAATCTACCCACTGCTGCTTGACCTATTTCCCCAAGCGACGGTAACGCAGCCGAGTGATGTAACCTGGCAAGTGGAACTGCCCCAAGCACGTCTGCTGGCGATCGCCTCTAGTCGTGCGCAAGGTGCGATCGCCGCTGAAGAACTGACCTGGTTGCGGATTTTGCTCCCCCTGGCTCCCCAAAGCGAGGCCCAAGATTACCTAGAAGCATTACTCGAAGCTAATTTTGAGACCCAGCAACGGGTGCATTATGCCCTGCATCAGGGTGTCCTCTGGGCTGTCGCCGGCCAGCCGCTCAACACCCTCACCCCTGCGGACTTAACCGCCGCCATTGAGCAGGCAAGGCAATGTCAGGAAACTTGGCTGCGGGATGCCTTTCTCTACACCACCGAGAAGCAAATCCGCCAGATCATTCAGGTTGCCAAGCAGCAGGGCCAGTCGCTAGAGGCGACTTTACAGAATATCGGGCGTTTCTATGCAGAGGGTATTCTGGGTGGACTCGAACAAACACCGGAGGAGCGGGAGTCAACGATGGCAGCTTGGCAGGCTCGGTTGACACAGCTTTGGGAAACGGAGTAGAGAGTTCAGGGTTCAGAATTCAGGGTTCAAAGCAGCAGAGCATCTCCTCTGATGATCTTCCCAGAGTTTTTGCTTGGAACACCTTGACGTAGTATCATTCACCCGCTGCAACCTTGCGCAAGCGCTCCAGCACAAAATCCTTGGCCAAATACGATAGCAGTGCCCCCGCTTTTGGACCCCGCTCCTTGCCCAAAAAGGACAAGTAAACCGCCTGAAACGCCAGTGCCTGCTTCATCTCCAGTTCCTTAGCCGTTGAAAACAATGTAGTTTGCAGCGGCTCCGCGTCCCAATGCTCAAGCGCTGCCAAATGCTCCGCAAGCTGTTTGAGATAGACCCGTTGTTCCGGGTTTAGATCCTGGGTTTTCTCAGGAATGCTCTCCAGGTAAAGAACCAGTTTTTCTTCCTCATCCGCATAATCAGCGAGCCATTTCTGGGCAATCGTAATCCGTTGCTGAGCCATTTGCCAATCCACGTCATTGAGGGGTTGAGCATTGCGTTTGGCAATCTCTTGCTTGATATCCAGATGGGGGACTTGCAGCAGCGAGATCAAGGTACTGAGATCAGTGGGCTGATATGACATAATGACGCCGTCGAGTTGGGCATAATATAACGGCATTAAATCTTCAGACAATGCCATGTCGGGTTGAGGGTTTGCCAGTCGGCTCTGATACTTGACCAACAACCCATCATAGTCTCGAAATAATCGAGTGGTTGTTTCATGGTTGGGTGCAAAGTTAATCACCGTTTTCGGTTTCGTTCGCAGCATTAAGAAGCGCAGCAGTTCCGGCGGCAGTAACTCAGCAATTTCTTTGGCACTTGAGCCAACGCCCTTCGAAGAACTCATCTTCGTACCATTGACCAAAATAAATTCGTAGGGCGAATGAAAGGGTGGCTGTTTTTTCAAGACTTTGCGGCAAATTGCATTAGCAACATCCCGAGATCCGCCTTTTTGCGAGTGGTCTTTACCCGCTAGCTCAATGGTCACACCTAAAATATCCCATTTAGCGACCCATTCCACTTTCCAAGGCAGTTTGCCGTTGCCATCAAAGGGAGAGACCCAACCGGAATAGCCACAACCTTGTACCCAATCGGTGGCATCTGGTTTACAAGTGTAGAACACCTCAGCGCCGTTATAGTCAGAGACAACGGTCGTGGCAATCTTGCCGCACTTTTCACAAACCACTTGAAAGGGATACCAGTCATCGGCACGTTGAGCTTTACTGACTGCTAAATAGGCGTCTCTGACTAAGTGTGCATTCTTAAGGAAGGTGTCGATGTAGGAGTTGAGCTGACCGGAGCGATACAAATCCCTTAAGTAGTAAATCTCGGGTTTAACACCTAAATAGTCGAAGACCTCAAGAAACTCGCCCATGAAATATTTTGCATAGTCACTGGCGCTCGTTTCGGGGGAGGGCACATTGCACAGGGGGAACCCGAGATAGGGGGAGAATTTCGCTTGATCCAGATAATGGGGGACGGTATCGAGGGCATCGTAATCATCGACTCCATACAAGAACTTGACCGATTTCCCCGCATGTTTTAGGGCACGATAAATCACATCATGGATGACAACGCCCCGCAAGGACCCGACATGGACTCGCCCCGAGGGGGTTTTTGAATCGTTGACGACCGGATTCTCTGGTGCATCTGTGGCAATCTTATCCGCCCAAAACATTAATCTAACTGGTTGGTTTACAGCCTTCCTATTCTAGGGGAATATCTAGACCCTGAATACACCTGAGTTCTGGATCAGCGAAGCGATCGCATTCCTCAAAGCCTTAAAGTCTCGATGTCAAACCCGGTTGTCAGAGGGCCAGCCCAACCACAGCGCCCGCTGAGGTGGAGAGGGCTAATGGGGGGGTCGCGAAATTGAATTGAATCATGAACTCCAGTATTAGCATTGGTTGTGTTGGGTTTCGCTGGGCTCAACACCAACCTACAATCTAGGGTTGACGCTACACTAGTGCCGTGGCACAGCTAAAAAGGGGTTTTAGGGAGTAGGTTGGGTTGAGGCACGAAACCCAACACAGCCAATGCTTTGGAGGATTTACCCCTTGGTAATCTAACCCACCAATTAAGGTGTGTCACGGCACTAGGCTCAAAACCGATCGCCCAGCACAAAAATCACTGAGGTTGCCCCATTGTCGGCAATGCCAAACTCTAAGCGCAGCAGACCGATCGCCGAGGTGGCCAAAATTCCGGCTCCGTAGCCGATGCCCTCGCCGGGTTTCTGGCGCACTGCACTGGGTTGGCCAATCACCTGGTCATCGGTGTCAAAGCCTGTAGCCGCATCCACAAACAGATTGCCCGCCAGCGTCAGATTCTCGCCGAAGAGATCACGCAGAAAGTCATTGTCAAGTTCTAGGTTAGTTACGGGAAAGCGATATTCTACGGTGCCCTGCAGAAAATGCTGCGGATTGCCCAGCTCACCGACACCATAGCCTCGTACCGAACTGCCCCCGCCCAAGGTATAGGCTTCATAGCCGGGTGGTTCATCAAAGGGCATGGTGCCGGCCTGGAGGTTGAGGATCAGGGTTCCGGGTTGGTTGGGCATCCGGATCAAATCCACGGGGACAAAATGACTGTAATTGAGACCAAGCCGGGTAAATCCTGTATTGGCGGCTCCGATGGGCAGGGCTTGATCCACACCGAGTTGAAGGCGATCGCCCCCCGTCGGAAAAACGGTACTATTGCGGTTGTCCATTTGAAGGTTGGCATTGAGTGTCAGCAGGTCATCCTGGGTATTGCCACTCGCGGTCAGGGCATTACCAGCCGCATCTTGACGAAAGCGCTGGGAACCAAACGGGCTGTCGCTAAAGGCGATCCGTTGATAACTCAGACCCCAGGCGACTTCGGTGTTCGGGGCGATCGGCTGAAAAAACTGCACCCCACCGCCCCAGCGGATTTCCTTGACATCCTTGCCATTGGCCAGGGTGATTTCTCGCTCGCCCTGCTGGAAGGCCGAGGCGTCATGACTGAGGGCAGATAGATTAACGGCATAGCCCAGACCCGTTTCATTATCACCAAGCTGTGGATCGCGGAAGGTGAGATCGAACCCCAGCACTGACGACCCGGGTACGACCCGGAGGGTCAGGGTTTGTTCGTCTCCGCCGACATTGAGGGCTTCAAACCGGAAGGGGAAACGCGCCCCCACGGGCTTGGGAACACCGGGGCTGACGGCGGGCTGCACTGTTGTTCCCTGGAGGGCATGGGGGCGTGCTACACCCAGACCGGGCACCCATTGCAGATAGGGGCCAAAGTTAATATCCGGCGCTGCGGGGGCTGCTTCCTGTTCCTGGCGTTGGACTTGTTGGGCACGGGTGTCAGGGGGGTTAGCGAGAGACTCAGGGCGAGTCAGGGCTTTGTCTTTGTCTCGATTGTCACCAAAACTGTCGCCTGCTGGGGGCTCAACAGACGGCGTTAGCCAACCGCCGGGTTCCGGTTGCCATTGACCCCAACTGGGTTCGCTGGTTCCCAGCGTCAGAGCCAGCGTCAGGGCCAGATGACCACCAAGGGTCAGGAGAGGGATGCGTCGGGGAGTCCGGGGAAAAGTCATGACCAAGAGATCAGGCAGAACAAAAATAGATGGGAGGCGATCGCTCGGTCGAGAAGGATCTAAATGAGACCCTAACGACCGCACCGTTCGCCTCATTTTAGAGGAGCAGCGCCGCCTGTCAACTCACATGAATGACCACTTGGCGACGATGGGAGAAATCACGGTGCTCCCAGAGATAGATGCCCTGCCAGGTTCCGAGCACGAGCCGACCTTTGGCGATGGGAATTTGCTCCGAGGTGCGGGTAATGGCAGAGCGGATATGGGCGGGCATATCGTCTGGGCCCTCCGCGTCGTGAATATAGCTGTAGCCATCCTGGGGCACCAGCTTGGCAAAGAAATGGTTGAGATCGCGCAACACATCCGGGTCGGCATTCTCTTGGATAATCAAACTGGCTGAGGTGTGGCGGACAAATACCGTGCAGAGTCCGGTTTCTACGCCAGCCTGAGCGACGACCGACTCGACCTGCTGGGTAATGTTGTGCAAGCGTTTGGGTTGGGTTTGGACGTTGAGGAGTTGTTGCATGATCTAAACCGGGTATAGAGCGAGCGAGATCCCCCCGGCTACGCCTCCCTCCTTACGGAAGGAGGGTAGGGGGGATCTTGGGCTGATATCTTGTTTGCCAGGTTGAACGAGAGTGAGTCTGAGCATCGCTCCTTCAAACGGTCATCAGGGGTTCAGCGGGCAGGTCAAACAATACCGTGGTCATGTAGCGCTCCGCCCAGTCTGAGCCAAAGGCTTTTTCCAAGACACGGCGGGTCTTGTCGTTGCTGCGCTGCTGGCGACAATAACGGTCCTGCCCTTGCCAGTTATGATGCTGCTGCTCTGATGATAAGGGTTGAGCGTTCTGGGCCTGTTGGCAATGAATTTGGAGCAGCGATCGCACCCAAGTCAAAAATTGTTGTTCCTCGGCTGAATTGGCGGGCCGAATGAAGAGACAGTAAGGCGAAAAAATATCACCCCAGGCGGGAAGCTCGCGCTGCTGACTAAAGGTCGTTGGGGGGAGGGCATCCAATGCCTGACGATAACTCTGAGCGAGGACGCCCTCAGGGTTTATGGGTGAGAGATCGGCGATCGCCGCGCTAATTTGTCCCCGTCCCCCCACGAGATCACAGCCAAACATGGGCAAACCATAGGCCAGATCCGGGAACATCACACAATGCAAAATATCCACGTTTTGCCCCACTTGGGCCAGCTCTAAATGCAACTTACGGAAAGGCGTTGCTGCATGGCAACGATTCTCAATTTGTAAACGCTCTCCCTCTAAACGACCTTCAACGTAACCTAAATCTGCTGGCAAGGCATAATCTACCAAGGGCAGAGACTGCTGCCAAATCGTCAAAATGCTGGTGGCCAGTTGATCGATCAGGGGATGGAGTTGAACGTCGGGCAAGGGGCGAGACAGGGTCATTAATCCTTCAAGTACGGGAGCAGCAGTGTAGACTACAGCATAGAATGAAGTCGCTTGCCCCCTGAGACAAGGGGCAGGATCGTTAATGATTTGTTAGGAGCGAGGTCGCTATGTTCGGTTTAGGTTGGCCAGAAGTTGCCATCATCGGCATTGTCGGTTTACTGATCTTTGGCCCGAAAAAAATCCCGGAATTGGGGGGAGCACTGGGCAAGACGCTGCGCGGGTTTAAGGAAGAAATGGAGAATCCTAACGAGGGGGATGAGTCAGTTGATACGGAAGAGTAGGCCGGCAACTCACTTTAGCTCTGCACTAACGCGGCTAACCTGACCCAACCCGCTCGATGCTACGCTTGAGCGCCCCTCCCGAGAGGGGATTTCTGAGTTTCAATTTCCTAATCAGGGCCCAGTGAAGACCGCTGCTTCCACATCCGAGCGGCTGAGGGAATAGCGAAACGTGCGCACAATATCTCGGCTCTCGGCTCCCGCTCCTAGATACCGCACCGAGAGTTCTTCCACCTCTAGCAAGATTTCAGCCTCCCAGGTGGGCTGGACGATCGTCCAGCGATTGGGTTGCTCTCGGTCTTGCTCACAGCCCAAATAGTTAAGCCATTGTTCAATTTTGGGCAGGGGATGGTTGTAGAGGGGCGTTTCGGGTTGGGGCAAGTCCGGCTTCATGTGCAGTTAAGGGGTGCGGTTAAGAGGTGAGGTCAGGGTAGGGGAATTTGAATCGCAGTTTCGCCTTGGGTCAGGCCCAGAGCGATCGCCAGGCCCAAGCACCCAATAAAGGTGATGCCCAGCATAAACAGGGCAAAGAGCTCTCCCGAGGAGAGGGGGCGATCGCTAGCGCTGATGTAGGCCAGGCGATCGGGTTCATTCACTTCATCATCGACGAGCGAGGCAGTTTGCACCACATGCCAACGGGAATAACCAATCTGCCCATCGTACCAGAGGCGTCGCTGGGGGTTGCTCAGGGTCGCATAGGCTTCGTTGAGTGCCTGAAACTTCTGGGTGGCGATCGCTTCTGACAGGGTGGTGGTATCCGGGTGGTAGGCCTTGCTGAGTTCTCGATAGGCGCGACGAATTTCAATGACGGAGGCCCAGGGCTGCAACCCCAGCAGACCGTAATAGCTATCGCGCCAACGGTTGAGCAGAGTCGAGTCAGGATCAGACACAGGCATAGATGCAGAAGGGCAGAAAATACGGGGAGTGCGATCGCAAACAATACTCTCACTATTCTAGGGCGTGTCGTCATTTAACATCAGACGTCTGACGAAGGGATAGAGCACCCGACCCAACTAACAGAAAAGGGGCTGTGAGTCAGTCATATCCAGCGTTTAAGGTCTAACGGATGACACGCCCTAAGGGCTGTCGTCCCTGCGGATTGGCAATTTCAAGGAGGAGTGCCCCAAGCACGATGGGTTAGGGGGCACTTCGTATCAGATTGCAACAAATCATCACGTCTGTTCACCCTAGATGCAATTCTAGAGAGGGTAAATATTACACAGAATGACTAAAACGTTAGGGTTCTTTAAAGTTCAGCAATGACTATGACACAACCACAATCAACCGTCATCATCACTGGGGCATCGTCTGGGGTGGGTCTCTACGCCGCTAAAGCATTGGCCGATCGCGGAGATTGGTATGTGGTCATGGCCTGCCGCGATCGCACCAAAGCCGAAACCGCCGCCCAGTCCGTGGGCATGGCCCGCGACACCTACACCGTCCTAGAACTGGATCTCGCCTCCTTGAACAAAGTAAACAGCTTTGTCAGTGCCTTTCGCAGCCTGAACCGACCCCTCACAGCCCTGGTCTGCAATGCAGCCGTCTATTTTCCAATTCTTAAAAAGCCCCAACGCAGTGCAGACGGCTACGAACTGAGTGTGGCCACCAACCATCTGGGGCATTTTCTGCTTTGCAACCTGATGTTGGCTGACTTTAAAGTCTCGACTGCCGAGGATAAGCGCCTGGTGATTCTCGGCACCGTGACCGCCAACCCCAAGGAACTCGGCGGCAAGATTCCCATCCCCGCCCCGCCGGATCTGGGCGACTTAGAGGGCATGGCCGCAGGCTTTAAAGATCCGATCACCATGATTAATGGCAAGAAATTCAAGTCCGGCAAGGCCTATAAAGACAGCAAACTCTGCAACGTGCTGACCATGCGTGAGCTCCACCGCCGCTACCACGCAGAAACGGGCATCACCTTCAGCTCCCTCTACCCCGGCTGTGTGGCCGACACCCCCCTCTTTCGCAATCACTATTCCCTCTTCCGCACCGTCTTCCCCTGGTTCCAGAAGAATATTACTGGCGGTTACGTCACCCAGGCGCTGGCCGGTGAGCGCGTCGCCGCATTGGTGCATGATCCGAAGTTCAAGGAATCCGGAACCTATTGGAGTTGGGGGAATCGCCAAAAGGCAGGCCGCCAATCTTTTGTCCAGGAGGTCTCAAACGAGGCGCTCGATGATGCCAAGGCGCAGAAACTCTGGGAGTTGAGTAGCAAGTTGGTGGGGTTAGTCTGAGACAGAATAACGAGTAACCAGTAACAAGTCGAGTCAAGGGTAGATACTAAGTTTCGGCAGCCCTACGCTTGCTGTATTGCTGTGGCGCAACTTCCGTAGGGGTAGCGCCCCCGTGCCTACCCCGGTCTCGGCCGCCCACCGATCAACTCTCCGTCACGCAACACACCAGGGCAACCACGGGGGGATTGCCCCTACGGGATTTTCTAATGCACAAATTAAGGTATATCACAGCAGTAGGGTGGGCAACGATTGAGAGACCTATGTTGTGATTTTGAGTTCACTGATTTTGCCCATCTTCCCATTGAGCGGCGCGATCGCGCTTCATAACAACGCTCAATGCTCTCGCCTTCCCATCTGCACCAACGCTAAGTTAGGATTGCAAGTGTTTGCAATTCCTGGGTTTCGTACATCAACCCAACCTACGCAGCGACCTCTGTTCTAGATTAGGTTAGATCGATGCAAATTAAACGTTCATTTGGGCTCATTTTCTCGCTTGTGCTGGCGATTTCTTTAGTCTGGTTCGGTTTTAAGCCGGTTTCCAGTCTGGCAACCCCCGCCATGGGGCCGACAAGTCACGAGACTCAATTCCTATCTGCTGAGGCAAACCGTGTTGCCCATGCCGAGAGCGCTGAGAGTGCCGAGTTTGTAGTGCCTCCTTTGCCCTATGCCTACGATGCCCTTGAGCCCTACATTGATAGTGAAACGATGATGCTTCACCATGATAAGCACCATGCTGGCTATGTCAGAAACTTAAATGGAGCGATCGCCAAACACCCAGAATTAAAGTATGAATCTGCGGAGGCTCTATTGCGCGATCTCGATAACCTCCCGGACGATATCCGCTCTACCGTACGCAATAGTGGGGGCGGCCATGCGAACCACACCCTGTTCTGGGAAATCATGACGCCGGAGGGTCAAGGTCAACCCACCGGTCGGCTTGCTACGGCAATTAATGAAACGTTTGGGGATTTTGCAACCTTCAAGCAGGAATTCAATACCGCTGGAAAACGACGCTTTGGTAGTGGCTGGGCTTGGCTGGTTTTGACCCAGGATGGAACCCTAGAAGTGACCAGCACCGCTAACCAAGATAGTCCGTTTCTGGCGGGCAACTACCCGCTGATGGGCAATGATGTTTGGGAGCATGCTTACTATTTGAACTACCAGAATCGCCGAGGGGACTACCTTGATGCTTGGTGGAATATTGTGAATTGGGACAAAGTCAATCAGCGGTTTGAATCTGCTCAAGCTGCTCTAGGTAGTTAGTTGCGATCGTACAAATATAGGGTGGGCAAAATTAATTATCTTAAATTAAGCTCATTAAATTTTACCACCATCCCATTAAAATATAAATCAAAATGAAGTGTTCTTGGCTCGGGAATCACATACCCATAATACAGCCACGCATAC
>JBCDEB010000188.1:0-12951 GCA_039180005.1 Cyanobacteria bacterium P01_G01_bin.54
CTGGACTGACGAGTTATACCAACGAGTCATGACGGGTTATCACCCCCAACGATGAAAACCCCCTTACCAAGGGGGTCGGCGTAGCCGGGGGGATCTCGCTAGCTTCATTTACTTGGTGTAAGAGTATTAACATTGTCTATTTTCAAAGTAAATCCGGATTGTATACACCTAGAAAAAGCGAAGGCTGAGCTTGTCGAAGTCAGAGCGGCCGGGCTTCGACAAGCTCAGCCCTCTATTTCGCCCTCTACTTTCCGGATTTAGTATTAGAGTCTTTCGCGATGTCTGCTTATCCAGAACTCACGTTACTTAGTAAGGGGGGTGACGCCGCAAGCGTCTGGGGCTTTTGGCTTGAGCAGGATTTGACCATAGAACCCCCTTGGCTTCGGGGATCGGCATAGCTGGAGGGGTCTCACTCGCTTTGGTGTAGATGCATCAGTTCTGTCTACTTTTATTCCCAGTCCGCAATTTCTCCAGAGGAGACGCTACGCGAACGCCGTTTACCGTTTCCCCGCTGGGGACGCTGCGCGAACGCAGTTATCAAATCATTCGCTATATCTGGATTTTGAGCCGGGTGATCTGTAGCAGGATTTATTCAATTTGTCATCAGACTTTCAGCCGCTTGTGAGGCGGGGTTAACAATGATCATGAAAAACACAATCCGCAAAATTGCCAAAAAATTCAACATACTCCTTGCCAATACCTCCCATATCGGCATTGAGCTGGAGAATGACTTGTCAAGGTTAATTGCTTCCGAGCCGCTCTCGATTGTTTTCGATGTCGGTGCCAACCACGGACAATCAGCAATTCGATTTGCCAATGCTTTTAAATCAGCGCAGATATTTAGTTTTGAGCCCGTTTCATCCAATTTTCAGATCCTCAGCTCAAAATGTGCCTCAAACCCTAAGATAGAGCTAATAAAAAAGGGAATCGGTAAGGAAACTGGAAGGTTTACAATCGGACTTGCAGATTGTCCAGGGCAGCATAGTTTATTGCTAAGTGATTTGAGTAATCGCAGAGAAACAATTGATGTCATTACAATTGATGATGTTATACGAGAGTACAAACTAGAGAAAATTGATTTGCTCAAGATTGATGTTGAGGGGCTAGAAATGGAAGTGCTTGAGGGTGCTGAATCGACTTTAGAAAATAACAAAATACGATTTATTTATGCCGAATGCATTTTTGAACCCAATAGTTTATCTCCACATACCCTTTTTCCTGAGTTGTGTAATTATCTAAAACAATTCAATTTCGCTTTCTTCGCGCTTTATCACGAGAGCTTTCACTTGGCGACCGGAAGCGCTATGGGTAATGCGTTGTTCGTCAACAAGCAAATGCTGCCGAATAAGGTCTCTGGGAAGGTGGTGAACATAGTATAAATAGTCCATTTATGTGGATACTCAGCGGAGCAAAACGGGTAGCCGACGTTTAAAGTAACCCATCAATGCTTGGAACTCGCCAGCCTTGAGGGAGGCCTGGAGGGCAGAGAACACAATTCCCGCAAGCATTGGTCCCCAGAGGAGCGATCGCTCCCAGGGATTCAAAAACCAAGCAAAATTTCCGAGGGCCATCTTTTGCTGCAAGACGAAATAAACAAAGGCGGAGAGGCTGACCAGACGAATCCCCAGATTACGACTGGCCACCGCAAAGGGGATCGCCCAGGTGAAATACCAGGCATGGACAATCGGTGAGAGCACCAGCAAACCCAGTAAATACCATTGGCTAAATTGGCCCAAGGTCTTGGCGCGCCACAGCAGCCAGAGCACCACCAGGCTTAAGGGAAAAAGATAGAGCCAATTGTGCCAACTCGATTGGGGCAACATCTGGGCGACCCAATAGGGAATCAATTCGGCACTGCGGCCGTTGACCACAAAGTTAGAGGCGGTAGGAATCAGTGGACAACGGTCGGGACGACAGAAGGGTACTGCCGCTAGAAGCAGGGGCAAAACCCCCAAGGTCCCTACGGCGATCGCGCTCCCAACCCCCCACTGGCGCAGCGATCGCCAGACCAAAAACGCCAAAATGGGCAGGGACATCCACTTGATTGCGACACTAATGCCCAAAAACACCGCCGCCCAACAACTACGCTTCAACGTGGGCGGGGATGAATCGCTCAAGCCATCCCAGACCAGCCAGGCTGCCACCAGCGGGAGCAAGAACCAACTGTCATAGTGAGCACCGCCCGCAAAGCTATAGAGAATCAAGGGGTTCCAGGCGTAGAGCAAACTGCGAACCCGGCCAAAGCGGCGGCAGAGTAGCCAACAGATCCCCAGGTCAGCGGCAATAAAGGCCAGCTTAAAAAGCCAAACCGAGGGCGAGATCAGCGCCAAGCCGTGAAAGCCCACCTGGGTAATGGGGGGATAGATGGCGCTGACACCCGGATGATTCATCAAGGACCACCAGTCGGTACGCAGAGGGATTAGCTCAGGGGCGTTGGGGGGCAAATGGTAGGGGCTAAAGCCAAATGTCTGGATATAGCCCTCCCAGAGGTAGCGCCAAACATCATCACCCGGGTACATGGGCAGAAGAATCAGGCGACTCAGGACGGTCATTCCCCAAAAAAGACCGGCCCCAATCCCCCGTAACCGCCCGGAGAGTAACCAGCCCACCCCCACCAGCGCCATGGCGATCCAGAAACCATAGACCGTACCCGCAGCCCGAAAGTCACCCAAAGGCAGGGCAACGGCACAACCGAGTAGAATGAAGAAGACACTGAGAATGAGCCTGTTGTTGTGCGCCTCATCGGACGGAGGGGCAGACCCCAAGGATTGCAGTGTAAGGGAGGGTTTGAAACCCTCCCCTACAGGGTGTTCTATTTTGACGGCAACCCCCTCGAATTGTGTCTCTAGAGGATTGTCAATGGGATTGGCCGGAATAATCCCCTCTGCCCCCCCTGGTAAGGGGGGTGATGCCTGTGACCCTTGCCGCCGCCAACGCTGCACCGCCAGACCGGCGAGGGTGGCCAGAATGGTGCTTCCGGCTTGAATTGAGCCCCGCAGGGTTCCAGAAATTTTGGAGGCTCCGCCCTGACGGGGGCGATAGGCGACGGGTACTTCGACAATGCGCAACCCCACTTCGACAGCCCGGACTTGCATCTCGACAGTCCAGCCAAAGCCGCGATCGCGCATTTGGAGTTGGTCTAAGGCCGTGCGCCGGATCAGGCGCAGGGGACCGAGATCATGATAAGGCTGGCCCCAGCCCCAACGAATCAGGGTTGTCGCCAGCCCATTGCCAAAGTTTTGCACTGGGGTCAGGCTGCGTCGCCCGGTCGCCGTTGCACGGCGATCGCCCAGAATCAAATCCGCCGACTCACAGTAGTTCAGCAATTGGGGCAGGGCCGCCAGATCATCGCTCCCATCCGCATCACAAAACAGGAGCCATTGGATCGATTCCGGCAAGTGTTGAATGCCCTGCCAGCAAGCTTGACCATAGCCAGGCTGGGGTTCGTGAATGACGGTTGCCCTAGCTTGCGCGGCGATCTCGGCGGTGTGATCGTCGCTGCCATTGTCTACCACCCAAATTTGCGTCAGGCCCTGAGCCCGCAATGCTTGGACAACGGTGGCGATCGTCGCCGCTTCGTTCCGAGCCGGAATGACAACCCCGATGGTTGCGGCTGTCGCCGCAGGCCCATTCGGCAAATCAGCAGACGGATCAGTCGGTGGGACTGAGAGAGCAGAGCGTTTCACAGGAATTCACCAATTGTGTTTGCCCCTGATTGTTGCCCAAGCGGCTGAATTTTTCATGAAGTAATGCTGGGCATCTGCCGTGACGCGATTGTGCCCAAGCCGCCTAGGGGCTGTCGTCAGTTAGACTTCAAGCTCTTGTTATGACTGGCGTACAGCCTCTTTTCCTGTTGTTTGGGTCGGGCGCTCTATCGTTTGTCCCGTAGGGCTTCTGGCTCTAACTGACGACATGCCCTAAATCTGACCCGAATCCGCCGAATCTCGGTAGAAGGGAGAGAGAAAGAGCACCTATAATGCCAGAAGACTCACATTTGTTCATGGTGCATTTTTACTAAGTAACGTGAGTTTCGGTTAAGCGAAACGATCGCATTCATCAAAGTCTGAAAATCTCAATGTCAAACTCGGTTGTCAGGGGTCCAGCCCCCCGACACTTCCCGCTGAGGAGGAAATTGCCCCAGACGGGCTTCGGCAATATCGGAGCTAGTATTGTTGATTTCGTTGAGTTTTAGAGTCTTTCGCAATGTCTGCTTATCCAGAACTCACGTTAAATATCCATTCCAATTCCGTGCTGATTGTTCCTTGCTGACGACCATGAACCTGTCGAAAATCCTGCCAAAAATTCCGGCTTACCTCGTTGGGCTTACCGCAAGCGGGTTGGTTAGCCTGCCCTTCTCGGGCCAAGCGATCGAATATCCCACTCCCCAAACCACCGAATCCGCTCCCCACCGCTCGGCCGCCGCTTCACCCAAACGCTGCGTCCATACCTGTATCACTGAAAGTTATGACTTCAACAACAATGGCCAGCTCGATCGGGACGAACGGGTGACGCCCGTAACCGTGATTGCCCCGGAGGGCAATGTGACAACCACCAGCAGTCATACTGTCCATCTGGTTATCTATATGCCAGAACTACGGGCAGAATCTGCCGAGCTGTTTGTCGATCAGCGCGTTCCGGTTCCAGGCTCTGACCATGAGTTTCGTTACCAGGAAATCTATTACAACGATGCGGTCGCTCTGCCCCGTGAACTCCAAGCCGGCCCCAGACTGGTCACTTTAACGCTCACTGATCTCCCGCTCCAACCCGGAGAAACCTATGTGTGGTCCCTGAGTTTTAGCTGTGGTGAGAGCGATTGGGCATCGATCTACAGCACAGTTGAAGGACTGATCACGGCGACAGAAGAGGACGGCACCCCTCCCGATGCTTCTGGGTTGAACCAGACGACTTTAGCGCGGATCGCCCAAGACTATGCCGATCGCCAGCTCTGGAGCGAGACATTGCAACTAACTGCTCAATTGCGACCAGCGCACCCCGAGGAATGGTCTGAGCTGTTGGAATCCCAAGGCTTGGGCTGCTTTAAAGATGTCCCCTTTGCGGGGGAAACTGCCGATTTCACCATTGACGACGATCCACGTTGTTTTGTGAACTAAGCCGTGTAAGGGTTGAGCCAGAGAGGATAGATGCAGATGAGTGATAACCCCACGGCTTGGCTGGACTGGTTGGCGATCGCGGGCTATCTCGGCTTTGCCACCTTTATTGCTTGGCAGGTGTTGCGTGGTCGTTAACGGGCTGCACTTCAGAGGGGTCTTGCTGACGGCGTTGCAGCGCTTTGAGCATCTGTCGCCGCACACTGGCAGACCAATTGCTGTAATCAATCAGGTCAGCGGTGGGAACCGTTGCGTTGGCTGGAACACTGTCTGATTTTTTAGGGGAAGGGGTAAGCTGCGAGGAAATCATTGGCTTGCTATAAGTTTAAATTAATCAGTAATTTTATAGATCCCGATCTTAACGAAAATGATTGCACTCTGGTGTTAAAAGTCGTGTCCTTTGCCGATTAAGGTCGGGTTAAAACTGACGTTTTATCCCAGCTCCGCATAGGGGGTGTCCTGAAAACAAAAGATGTGGTAAAGGAGGGTTTAATGGAACTTAAGAAAATAAACCAGAAATTCCGTAGCGCAGGCGTCTCGCCTGCTAAGGGCCTAGGGCATTCTGCTATTACCGGATTAATTTCTTAACCTTCATAAAACCCTCCCGGACGCTAGTTTTGGGGAGCTCTAGGCTCAAAAATCAACACGCTCGCGGTTGGCGTTGGCCAATCGCTCAATCACGTCCGAGACGGCGATCGCCCCGAGCTCCCCAGCCGCACGCGTCCGAATACTCAAGGTTTGGTTCTCTTTCTCCTGGGCTCCCACCACCGCCATCACCGGAATCTTTTGCTTCTCGGCCATGCGCACCAGCTTGCCCAAGCGCTCGCCTGTGCCCACCTCAGCCCGGACCCCCTGAGCTAACAGTTGTGCCACAACCTGCTGGGCATAGGGCACAAACTCATCACTGACACAGAGCAGCCGCACCTGCACCGGGGCCAGCCAGAGGGGAAAATCCCCTGCATATTCCTCGATTAAGATGCCGATCAGCCGCTCCAAGGAACCAAAGGGAGCACGGTGGATCATCACTGGGCGCTGACGGTTACCATCTTCACCCACATATTCCAGCTCAAAGCGGTTGGGCAAGTTATAGTCCACCTGCACCGTTCCGAGCTGCCATTCCCGCTCCAGCACATCTCGGAAAATAAAGTCCAGCTTTGGACCATAAAAAGCGGCTTCCCCTGGGGCTTCAAAATAGTCCATACCGAGGTGCTGTACCGCCTTGCGAATTGCCCCCTCAGCTTTGTCCCAAATCTCATCGCCGCCAATATATTTATCCGATTCCGGGTCGCGGAAACTCAGTCTCGCCCGAAAATTTTTTAGCTGGAGCTTCTCAAACACAGTCAAGATCAAATCCACCACATTGAGAAATTCGGCTTCGAGTTGATCCGGCGTGACAAAGAGGTGGGAGTCATCTACCGTAAAGCCTCGGACGCGAGTCAAGCCGCCTAGCTCCCCGGACTGCTCGTAGCGGTAGACCGTACCAAACTCCGCCAAGCGCAGCGGCAACTCCCGATAAGAGCGCAGTTCACTCTTATAGATCTGAATATGGAAGGGACAGTTCATCGGCTTCATCACAAAGCCCTGCTCGGCGGCGGCAGCTTCGGCATCTTCCGCCATCATTGGGAACATATCTTCCTTGTAATTCTGCCAATGGCCGGAGATTTTAAATAGATCAACCCGGGCAATGTGGGGGGTGACAACGCCCTGGTAGCCCCGCTTGGTCTGCTCTTCTTTCAAGAAGCTTTCGAGGAGCGATCGCACGATCGTGCCCTTGGGCGTCCAGAGCGGTAACCCTGGGCCGACCGGGTCAGAGAAGATAAACAAACCCAATTCTTTGCCCAGTTTGCGGTGGTCGCGCTTGAGCGCTTCCTGTTTACGGCGTTTGTACTCCTTGAGCTGCTCGGGCGTTTCCCAAGCCGTGGCATAGATGCGCTGGAGCTGTTGGCGCTTTTCATCACCGCGCCAATAGGCACCGGCAACGGTTTCGAGGGCGATCGCCTTGGGGGTCAATTCGCTGGTATTTTCCACATGGGGCCCTGCACAAAGATCCCACCATTCTTCGCCCAGGTGGTAGAGCGTAATCGGGTCGCCCTTGATCATGTCATTGAGAATTTCGAGCTTATAGGGCTCCTGAATCTGCTCAATGCGTTGAGCCGCCTCCTCGCGGGTCACCTCTTCCCGAATCACCGGCAGCTTCTTTTTGATGATCTTGTCCATCTCTTTTTTGATGGCCTTGAGATCACGCTCCGTGAAGGGCTCGGGGTTGTCAAAGTCGTAGTAGAAGCCGGTTTCTGTCCAGGGGCCGATCGTCACCTGTGCCTTGGGGAAGAGTTTCTGCACCGCCATCGCCATCACGTGGGAAGCCGTGTGACGAATGCGCTTGAGCTTGTCTGATTCGCTGGTGCGGGGCAGGCGAATGGGCTGATCGTTTTCGGCGTTGGGCTTCTCGGGAGAGGACATTGGAATTTAGGCTACGGACAAACAAGATTTGGGTCACGAGCTTCTATTGTGGGCCATGGGCTGGCTGGAACTCAAGGGCGTTCGTTAACGTGAGTTCTGGATCAGCGCAGCGATCGCCTGCCTCGGGAGCCTTGAAAACTCATTGTCAAACCCGGTTGTCAGGGGTTCAGCTTAAAGTCGCAGATCTAAGTCCGAAAAGTCCATGCCGCTAAAGTTCACTGTCAAGCCAACGCTGACATTTTCAAAGAAGGGAATCAACCATTCGCTGCTGCCCAACATCGGGCTATCGTAATGGCGGAAGACCGAGGCCAGGCGCTGCTCGAAGGCGGGCTTGGTATGGGAGGAGAGCAACATCACCTTCATCACCGTTTCGGTCAGCAGCAACGGGTTACAGTTGGAAATCAAATCCACAAACTGGGCATGGCCCTCGCGATGATCCGGCGTATCCACGAGAAAGTCCAGAAGTTGGGAGCAGGTCTGCTTGAGTAGGGTTTCGTTGACCCGTTGGGAGTCCTTGTCGGGATGGACAGTTTCGAGGTATTTGTGCAGGCGCAGTTTGAATTGCTTCTGCACATAGGCCAGGTGTTTGGGGTCGAGGTAGCTTCGGGCTTCGACGGAAGCGGTGAGATAGTCGTAGAGCGATCGCTTAAAGTCGGCGTATTGCTTAAACTTGGCGGTTTGCCAAATTAAACGCCGGGCCAGGTCTTTGGTGGTGTAAGGCTGCTGGGACTCTTTGCCCACAAAGCATTTGAGCACCCAATAGAGTTGCTGGTTGGTGAGCAAGGTGGGGTTGGTCTCAATGCGATCGAGCTGTTGAAAGACGGTCTCGGGCGATCGCTGGGAATATTGGCTCAGGGCATAGGCATAGCGCCGCAGACCCCGCTGCATCTGCCATTTTCGCTCGGTTTGCTGGCGCTCAATTTCTTCAATATGTTCTGGGGAGCTGTTGGCATGGACAAAGTATTTGCCATAGAGAAAGGGATACCGATAGGCATGGTTGGCCATGGGCGTGGCCGCCGGGCGATCATCAAAATCTGGTTTGTCGGGCAAGACCAGATTTTGCAGAGCAAAGTATTCTTCACTGCGAGTAAACCTCTGCACCAGCCGATGCATTGTGCTGTTGAAGTCAATGCCACTAAAGTCCCAATAGGATTGGGCATCAAAGAGATCGAGCAGATCGCGGCTGAGGTGACGGCTGGTGGGTTTGCGGTTCCAATAATTGACCACAATGTAACAGCAGCGGTTGAGGATGGTATTGAAGGCCGCAGGGCCGGGACAGACTTTGATAATGCGCCGCAGGGCCAACTCAATGGCCGAATCCCGGTAGCCCACACAGGTAATAAACAGGGAACGGAACCGCTCAATCACCTCGTAGGGCGCTTCTTGGCGCACGGACTGGAGGAGATGATCATAGAGGAGTTGGGCATCTTGCTCCAGAGTATCGCTGGCCATCGGGGGACAGGGCTGACGAATCTGGGACAAATTCACCCCTTGCGCTTGAAGCCAAGCCTTACCGAAAATCTGGGCATAGATGCGATTGCCAATGGTGAGGACGGGCCCACCGTAGCGATCGCCGAGGCGCTGCTGCCCAGCCAAGCCGCTGAGGCAGAGTTCGGTTTGGGTCGCGGATTGATCGGCCGGCACTTCGCCATAGCGCAAAATTTGCCCGTAGAGCTGGAGCAGTTGCTGACGCTGGGGGCTACCCAGGAGGCGATCGCGGATGGGACCCAAGTGTTCCGGCGCATCCTGAGCCTCCCAATTGTTGAGAATCGATTGCTCCACGAGCCGCTGAATCACCGCCTTTTCCTGACCCTTGTCCAGGGGGTGGGTCTGTTGCTGAGCCCGCTTAACCACTAAATCACAGAGCTTTTGGGTCAAAAAGGGCTGCCCTCCCGTCCAGTTCAAGATCACTTCGATCACCTTTTTGGGTCGGGCGGCTCGACCCCGCAGCCCTTCGAGGAGCACATCACATTCATCATGACGAAACCCGGTCAGCTCGATCGCCTGTCCCAAGCCAAAGGGGTTGCAGCGGGTCTCACGAATGAGTTGTTCGGGCTGGGCTACGCCGAGCAACACCCAAGACAGCCGCTGTAAAATCGACTGCTTGGCCCGCTGTTCATAGCATTGACGAATCAGACCGAAGAAGGGCTCAACAGAAAAATTCAAGCCCAGAACGCTGTCAATTTCATCCACAAAGAGTACAACATCGCCCTGGACTCGGGGCAGCAGCACATGGAGCAGAAAATGGAGGAGCACCTGATCCGGGCTCGTGCGCTGCCGTACGGTGCGCCAATAGTCGGTGAGCTTGAAGGTGCGGTCAAATTTAAATTTGCGGGTGAGATGGTAGGCGATCGCCGCGTACCATTGCTCCTGCTGAATATCTTGACTACAGATTTGCAGCAGATCTACTACGCCACAGGCCACACCATGCTCTCTGAGTTTCTGGATCGTCCGCACCCGCAACGAAGACTTGCCCATTTGGCGGGAGCTTAAGACATAACAAAACTGGCCGGTGAGCGCTTTCTCAAACAGCAGGCTATCGGCTCGCCGGGTCACATAGGTTCTCGCATCGGTCGGTAGTGCACCGCCGACCCGATAGGCGCAGGCAGACATTCGTTTGGCATCCCTGATTCGACTGCCTCTAGTCAAGGAGCGTTTCGCAGTTATGCCCATGCTTTCTAACATTTTCTTTATATTTTTGCCAGATGCGTCTGCAAATATTGGCGATAGAGATTGCAACGCGACACCACCTGATGACCTTCGGTTCGGACCAGACCCAATCCCCGCAACTGGAACTTGAGCGTGGCATCGAGGGCGATCGGCTCGCTCGCTGCCATCACCGCTTGCGCCGCCTGGCCCAACTCTGGGTATTGTTCCATTGTCCACAACAACCGTCGGAGATGATCACTATATAGCCCAGAATCGGTGGGGGCGTCGGCGAGGAGTTCCTTGAGGGACACCTCACCCCGTGCGATGTGATACAGCGCTAAGCGCACCAGATACGGATGCCCGCCGACCATGGCCATGAGCTGGGCCACCGCTTCGGGTTGCCAAGCCAGACCATGGCGCTGGGCCAATGCCTGCACCTGTTCGGCGTCCAACTCGGGCAACTCGATCGGCAAGCCGACATTAAAAGGGGACTGGGTCGTGGGCAGAGAGACATAGACCTCTGTCGAATGCACCACCACCAACGAGAGCTTCTGCCAAATCTCATCGTTTTTGCCCTGCTCATGCCAGGCCCGCAACAGGCCAAAGAAGTCACTGGCGATCTTGCCATATTCAAAGACCACATCCACCTCATCTAGACCCAGCACCAACTGCTCCGGAATTGCACTGAGCACATGTCGCTCCAGGTAGTCCGTGCAGGCGGTCTTACTGCCCAAAATGGTGTTCTCCTGCCAATGGCTTTGCAGCTCGGCCATCGGCAATTGCAGACGATGGGTAATTTGGGCACAGAGCCACAACAGAAAGGTATCCAGGCTCTCAAAGCGATCGCGCTCGGCCAACTGCAAGCTCACCACCACTGTTGTTGATCCCCAGGTTTGGGCCTGGTGCAAGATCCGCGCTAAGAGCGAGGTCTTGCCCATCTGGCGGGGGGCTTTGATCCGAATCAGGGCAGTGGGCTTTTGAATTTCTTCCAGGCAGCGCTCGTCTACCCCCGCCCGTTCCATATAAAACGCCGAGGTCAGGGTGACGGTTCCCGTGGGCAACTCGGGCTCGGCGATCGGTGCTGGGGGCAAAGCCCCGGACTCAGCGGCTGTGGGGGGAGTCTCTGCTGTCGGCAGGGGGGTGGCGATCAGCTCAGATACCGCCGGAGCGGGGTGCTCGCGCTTGGGGGGAGCGGTTTGCAAGCGATCGACAATTTTTGCAATGACGCTAGCCGGATCTTGGTCGGACGACCATTCCAGGCAATCGGCCTGGGCCGTTTGCAGATACGAGCGCAGATCATAGTTTGAGGACTGGGCTGGGCGATCGATATAGACCACAATCACCCGGCAAGGAGGATGCTCTCGGGGGGCGTTGGCCAGGCGCACCTCTTCGGTGATCGTCTCTTCATCCGCTGTGCGCGACAAGAGCACCAGCAAGGCCTTGGTGTGGTGCAGCGCATCCTGAATTTGCTTGCGCCCGCCGGGGATCATCCGCAGGTTGCGATCGGCATAGAGACAGTTGGGACAAGGGTCACTGAGCACCTGAGCCAGAGGCTGGGCGATCTTCTGCTCAGCCGCATTGTCCTGGTGGTAGCTCAAGATCAGGTCGAGCGTGGAATGGGCATAGATGAGGGACTCGCGAAACAGCTCTGGGCGGTAGCGGGCATAATGGGCCATTAGCTGCGATCGCCGAAATGATTGCTCCTCATCCGAGTTGAAGAGTTTGCAAATATCCGAGAGATGGCGACGAACTGTATCATTCGTGACATAGAGCTTGCTGGCAATATCGGTATCTTCTGCACCGAGCAAAAATAACAACAGGACTTCCCGTTGGCGGGCGGTCAGCAGGGTGTCTTGGTTCTGGAAGTTCGACAGGGGCAGAAACTGCATAAGACGTTGGGGGAAATGTTAGACGGGTAGCACACGCGATAGTGGCATCATTGTACCGATAAATCTCACAGCCTTCTGAATCATTAACGCCAACCCAATAAACCCCTTAAGACGGTCGCCAGCTCCTCCCCGTTATATTGATGTTGAGTCAGGCTAGGGTGCCAACGTGCACCGTACCCCCATTCTTCTCTAGCTCCAGCCATTTCAAATATCTCAATCGATTGACCGCCTTGGGCACCAATTGTCCGTTGGATTTCACTCAAGTAGTCCTTCGCAACTGAAGGTTCCCCATTCGGTAATGTCCAGTCCAGAAATAACCAGACAATTTGGGAGCATCCCAGTTACGCAACCCCTCACTTTAATCCTCTCCCCAGGGAGAGGAAACACCCCCTTCTCCTCAGGGAGAAGGGCTGGGGATGAGGGGAAGGGAGATTGCTGGAAGGTAGTACTGAGATGGCATTGGCAAAAGTGGGATGCTCCCGACAATTTGAGCAACGGGGTAACGGGCTTGAATCCGGTTGACCAGCGCAACCCCCGTTTCCACAAATAGCTCTCGCTCCCTGGTATATACGATGATTTCGAGTTTGGGTTTATCGCCAACATCAAGAGTAGATGTTGAATAGCAGGCTAACCTAACGTGAGTTTCGGTTAAGCGAAGCGATCGTATTCCTCAAAGTACTGAAATCTCGATGCCAAACCCGGTTGTCAGGGGTCCAGCCCCCCAACACCTCCCGCTGAGGGGGAAATTGCCCCCTCATACCAAATCCGCAAAGCATAGGGAGAGATAAACTACTGATTATTCCTCAGGCAGGCGGGACGCAGATTCGACAAGCTCACTGACCACC
>JBCDEB010000189.1:0-12871 GCA_039180005.1 Cyanobacteria bacterium P01_G01_bin.54
AGATTGTTTGGGCTTGCTCAGCGGTTAGAGCATCATCATATTCGTAGGTGTCGCCAGCCGCGACGATCGGTGCGAAAATCGCCCAAATGGCGGGGAAGTCGTGGGGGGTGGCTCTGCGGAGCGTCAGCGCCTCAACCATGGTTGTGATGCTTGAAAATAACCGATTGCCTCGATTCTAGAGCGTTCTTGACATTGGGGAATGGGGTTGGCTATTTTAAGGCATAAGTATTGCAGTCTCCAATCTCTAAATAGAGTTTCTATCATGCACGCTGATAAAATTTCTCGCCAGTCAGATTTTATGCTGTCAGCTCAGCCAAGAGCAGCAGAGCGGTTGCAAAAACAAGATTATCCTCAAACAGTGGGGCGTCTAAGCCCTTTGATGCGTAAGAGCTTCGGCCAAGTCAGTACAGCAGTTTTACAAGTAAAGCAAGCACAAATACAAACAAAGGAGCAGGAGCAGGGCAACTTGAGTGATGCGCTCAATTCGCCAGGGCGTCCTCTCCCCCCGCAAAAGAGAGCACATTACGAGAATCTATTACAGACCAGCTTGAAACATGTAACTGTCCACAACATGGGTTCAAAAGAGTCTCAGATCCTTGCTAAGCACAATGCGATCGGTTTAACCGATGGTCAGCGGGTCTTGGCAAACTCAGAAGATACTTTGCGCCACGAGTTGACCCATGTGAAGCAGCACAATGAAGGGCATGTCCCTACGGATGTTTCAACACGGATTGCCCTAGAGCGGGACGCAGACAGAGGAGCTGAAAGTTTACGAAATGGTCAGCTAGTGCAAAGCTTTAGTTCGGGAGCACAGTCTGCGACGCCAACCCTGCAAGCAAAAAGTGCTGAAATGATTCAGACCAAATGTCGTGAATGTGAGAAAAAGCCCAAGCGCCAAGAACAACTCAAAGAAGATAGTAAACCTGATGAGGCTAAAGAGAGAGGGAGTCGGCGGCCACCATCAACACCGCAAGAAATGCTTGAGACAGCCAAAGAACTTGCGAGGCTAATGAAAGATCTGCTTTGGATAGATGAGGAAGTCATATTGTACGCCAATGTATGCTTCGCAGAACGGTTTGCAGAAAACCTAGTCGAGACGGGTGTGGGTGCCGCAACAGCGGCGAGTATATGTTCTGTCATCCCCAATCCTGAAGGCCTTGATCTTGTCCAATCAGGCTTCTGCGCTTCTATCGTATCCTTAGTCGCTTCAGGCGTGTCTGCGCTTAACATTGCAGAATGCTTTGAGGAGTACTGGCGCGACAGACCGTTAAGGATACCCTATGGGTCAAGTCATGATAATTCGATCGATGCTTAGCGTTTACTCACAGAATGAATGCTTTTAAGTAGTTGGCTGTGACTTCTCAATCAAAGATATCAAATGAGTTATATGTATCTCATCAGGAAAGCTGTTGGATTGATGGAACTGTTTGGTTAACGTAAAGTGAACAGATTCAAAATGAGGAGTGCTCAGCAAGCTATGGTTAATCCGGCTGTAAATCTTGATTTTCCGTTTCCAGAACCAGGATTTACACAAAAATCAAAACGCTCCCAAAAATGTATTCAAAATGACCTACTCAAGTCTTAGACGACACACTTTTCAATTCTTATGCGCTATGGTCTTAGCTACAACAGCAATAACCCATGGTGAACCAGTAGCGGCTAGGGTTAATTCTGCTGAGTTGAGAGATTTTATCGATTGGTGTAACCACAAAGAACAACTATCCGGTGCTGAACGCCACACCGTTGAGGTTTTGTTAGAGAAATCTCAAACCGATGATTGTGAGTCTGCCCATGAACATCTTACTCAGCTAACAACTCTACGACTAATTAATCAGCAGATCGAAGACATAAAACCCATCAGTTCTCTGAGGAATCTGACTCACCTTGACTTGAGCGACAACCCTGTTCAAAGTCTAGAAACTCTCAATTTACTAGTCAATTTAACTGAGCTTTTATTGATTGCAGTTGAGGCAGAAGACTACACCCCAATTAGCGCATTAAAAAGTTTAAATGAATTAAAGTTAGCGGGCAATAAGATTGAGGAAATAGAATTCATTAGCTCCTTGCAAACGCTAGAGCATCTCTCATTATCTAGCAATAGAATTGAAGATATTTCTGCACTGTCTCAGCTTAAGAATTTGAAGTCTTTGTGGATCAGCCATAATCAAATTGAAGACATTAGTGCTTTAAGTGACTTGAGTCATTTGAGGGTTCTGGGTTTCTTCGCAAATCAGGTCAGTAATATTGATGTTTTGTCTTCCCTAACAGGTCTCGAAGTGCTATTTGCAAGTGACAATGAGATAGAGACAATAACACCGCTGGAGTCATTATCTAATCTTGCCTTTCTCAGCCTATCGAATAATAACATCAGGGACATCTCAAGCTTATCTAAGCTTACGCATCTGCGTGACTTGTGGCTCAGGAATAATCAGATTTCAGACATCTCCTCATTATCCGGTTTGAGTCATCTTGAGCGTCTCTGGATCGATGGCAACCAAATCGAAGATGTAAATGTTGGATTCACTTCTCCGAGGCTTAGATTGATAATTGCTTTCGACAATCCGTTAAGTAGTCAGAGTTGTCCTATCCAACCCGAATCAGCTTGTATCTTTGAAGCTCCAGAAAATTGGGAGCAATGACCTTATTCTTTGAGACAATTTTGACGCGAAATATTCAGTATATCTTTGTCAGTCTAGGATTTTAGTCTAAACATGAATATTCTTAACTCATGGGAATATATTACTCAGGAAGTAGGACAGCTTCTTCAATCCTATATTGAGGTACAACAGCAAGGCTCTAACTTGGCGAAACTGCCCTCGCTCAATCAGTTCTTCATCACTCATCAACTCCACGAAATTTCACTCCCCTCAACGCTGCAAGACCTCAGTCAGCACTTCAATCTCTCTCCCTTCGAGCAATGGGTCATTCTCCTCGCCATTGTCCTTGACCTTGAACCCTTCATTGGCGAACTGTATACCAAACTCCAGGGCAATGGTCTCAACCAACCCACCCCTAACCTTGCCCATCAGCTTTTCTCTGCACCCCAATGGCAAGCCTTCAACAGCAACGCCCCCCTGCTCTACTGGCAACTCATCAAGATCAAAGACACTCAACCCTTCAGCCTCTCTCCCTTGAGCATCGATCGCCCCCTCTTCTTCTGGCTCATCGGCGAATCCTACCACGACCCCCAACTCCAAGACTTCATTCAACCGCTACAACTGGATATCCCCATTCCCCTCACCGCTACTCAGACCCAGCTTGCCCAGACCCTCAGCCAAGCTTGGACACACCCCCAACAACCATCTCTGCAACAACTCATTGGCAACGACCCCCAAGCCCATCGCGCTATTCTCCACACCGTCGCCCAACTGAGCAGCTTCCGCCACAGCACCCCCCTTACTAACGAACCCCACCCACTCCGGAATCTTGCTCGCCGCTGGGAACGCGCCGCCCGCCTCACACACAGCGTTTTGCTACTCGAATGCCAAGATGTAGATTTGGCCGAGCCCACCAGCCAAATCACCCTCAAAACCCTCCTGGGCGAATGGCAAACCCCCATAATCCTCTCTGCCGCAGAACCCATCCGTCTACCCAACGCCAATAGCCAGACCCATGAAGTGCCCCCAGCCACCCACAACGAGCGCGAAATAATCTGGCTCCATTGTCTCGGAGAACAAGCCAGCCCCATCATCGCAACCCTCGCCCAGATCGCCGACCAATTCCCTCTCACGCCCCAACAGATCGTCAGCCTCACGGCTCAACTTCCCCTATCCGACACCCCCCAAGACCTCAGTAAAAATCTCTGGCAAGCCTGCCGCCAAGTCGCCCGCCCCCAACTCCAAGACCTTGCCCAATGCGTCACTACCCGTCTCACCTGGGACGACCTTGTCTTTCCGGAAAAGACCAGCCAAGAACTCAAAGGCATCGTTGCCGCTGTCCGTCAACGCACCCAGGTCTATCAAGATTGGGGCTTTGCTAAGCCCGAAGACCGAGGTTTAGGTATCATTGCCCTCTTCTCCGGATACAGCGGCACCGGCAAAACCACAGCAGCGGAGATTATCGCCCGTGAGTTGGAATTAGATTGCTATCGCATTGATCTGAGTAATATTGTCAACAAATATATCGGCGAAACCGAAAAGAACCTCAAACGCGTCTTCGACGCCGCCGAAGGCTCGGGGGCAATGTTGCTCTTTGATGAAGCCGATGCCATATTTGGCATGCGAGGCGAAGTGAAAGAAGCGAGAGACCGTTATGCCAACCAGGAAGTAAGTTATCTCTTGCAACGGTTGGAGACCTATCCAGGGTTGGTCATTCTTACCACCAACCTCAAAGACTCGATTGATGATGCCTTTATGCGGCGCTTGCGCTATCTGGTTGAGTTTCCCACCCCCAAGACAGAAGAACGTCAAGTGATTTGGCAGCAGGTATTTCCCAACAAAGTGCCCACTGACGGGTTGCATTATCGGCGTTTAGCGGAGTTGAATGTAACGGGAGCAAATATCCGCAATATTGCGCTGACGGCGGCGTTCCTCGCCGCAGATGCAGGGGAGTCGGTCACCATGGAGCTGATGTTGCAGGCGGCACGGGCGGAGTATAAGAAGTTGGGGCGCTCTCTTTCTTCGACGGAGTCAGCGGCACTACGGATGAAGCCTCGGCCTTGAGGGGGATGGGTAAACCGAGAAGAGAATCGGGTTAGACCCGCTCGGCTAGATGGCTCAACTGCTTAAGGTTAATAATACAGAGGGTCTCTTCCAGTTCATCGGGTTCGATCCAGCCTTTACTGTGGAGCTTGGCAATAATCTTGGTGGTTTCTTCCAAGCCAATATCGGAAATTTGGGCCAGATCTGTGTCGGGAATGCGCAGAATTTCGGTGCCTTTGGCGGTGGTTTGACCATAGTTGTCCGCCAGCATGATCAGGGTTTTAGCCAGCTTGATGGCGGGAGCCTGATTACGGAGTTGAAAGCGCACATTCGAGTAGCGCAGGCGCTGCACCATCAACTGCAACATTCGATGGTGCAGTTGGGGATCGCGAAACAGGGTCTGAATAAACCGCTGGGCCGAGACACTGAGCAACTCAACCGGACTCAGGGCCACCACATCCGTCGAGCGCGGCGATTCGTCCAAGATCGCCATCTCGCCAAAAAAATCTCCCCGACCCATCACCGCTAAGGTGTTGGCATCTTCACCAGCCAGGCGACGCACTTTGACCCAGCCGGAGACAATAAAGTAGACAGCATTGCCCCAGGCATCTTCCATAAGGACGGCCCGATGTTTAGGGTAGCTATGCTTGACTGCGACTGACAGGAGCCACTCTAAGGTTTCGGGGCTAGCCGTATTGAAAAGCGGGAATAGCTCGCTAAACGCTTTTATTTCCATGCACAGCTTACCTGCTCAAATCGATACGATTGTAGCATCAACCCGTAGACCCGCTGGGTTGTTCAATGCCCTGAGACGATAGGTGAGATGATGGCAACCGCTCAACCAAAATCCAACCTAAGGGTGGTGGGTTACACCCTCCCAACCCTTATTCACAATGGCTCATCTTCCTCGGTGTATCGTGCCGAGCGACGGTTGGATCATCTGCCGGTGATCTTGAAACGACCCCGGCTCGATGACCCGACCCCCCAGCAGCGCTATCGCTACCAGCATGAGTTTCGACTGCTGAAGACCCTGGATCTCGTTGGGGTGATCCGGGTGCATGAACTGCTGCATCAGCAGGCATTGCCGATCTTGGTGCTGGAAGATTTTGGCGGCTGTGCTCTGTGGCAATGGCAGCAGGATCGGGCGCTGGGGTGGGATGAGTTTTGGCCCCTAGCACTCCAATTGGTGCAGCATGTGGCAGCGTTGCACCGGGCGGGCATTGTTCACCAGATGCTCAATCCGACGAATCTGGTCTACAACGTCCAAACCCAGCAACTCAAGCTAATTGATTTCACGGTTGCCAGCTTTGAACAGGAACGCTATTGTCCGACGGAAGACACAATGCGGGTTGCTGAATGGGCGGGAACCTGGGCTTATTTGGCCCCTGAGCAGAGGGAACCGTGGGGCCGGGGGGTAGATGCCCGTACCGATCTGTATAGTTTGGGACTCGTTTTGGTGGAGTTGTTGACGGGAACCCGTCTGCTTGAGGGGGATGAGACCCATCCCTTACTCGCGAACGAGGGGATTTCTGCCCTTTGGCCAGAGGCTTGGCCGCCGCTCTTTCGGGCCCTCATCAATCGCTTGGTCGCATTCCACCCGGAGGATCGCTACCAGAGTGCGGCGGGCCTCCAAGCTGACTTAGAGCGCTGTGCTCAGAATTGGCAACGCGATCGCCGCCTACACCCCTTTGAGCTCGGCCAGCAGGATTGCGCCACGACCTTGCGATTTTCAACAAAGCTCTACGGTCGTCAAGAGGAACAAACCATGTTAAGCCAGGCCCGCGATCGCGTCAGCATGGGCTGGAGTCGCTGCGAATGGGTCTTGATCTGTGGTCCGGCGGGCATTGGCAAATCCAGCCTAATGCAGCAGTTGTTCCGGCAGGGGGGCTACCGAGGCTATGGGCTAACGGTTCAGATCGATGCCTTGGCCAAGACCACGCCCTACGCGCTGGCGGCAGCAATTGTGGGGGCGTTAATTTCTCGCGTGCTTCAGGAACCGGAAAACCAGCTTCAGCAATGGTTGCAACTGCTAAAGCCCCTTTTGCCTCCGCCCTCAGACTATTGGTGCGATCGCATTCCCGAGTTGCAATGGCTGGACCGCTCTGCTGATGCGGAGCACGATCCCAATGCCCTCGCTACTGGAGCGGCGGGGGCTGCCGCCCAGCCATTGACAACTGTCTTGCGGGATTGTCTTCAGCTTTTTGCCTTTCCGGAACATCCGCTGCTGCTCTGTCTGGAGGATGTGGCCAAAGCAGATCCTGAAAGTCTCCAGGCGTTGGGTCAAATCCTCCAGTCACCGCAAACCCGTTCGCTGCTGGTGGTCAGCACCCATCGCAATAGCACCGTTACCCCAGATCATCCACTACAGCAACTGCTCAATACGCTGACGCGTCAAAGCATTTCCATACGTCAGCTCCAGCTCTCAGGGTTGGATCTTGAGCAGATTCTCCAGCTACTGCAGGATACGTTTCATTGCGATCGCGCTACCCTGACCCCGTTAGCCTTTGTCATACTGCGGAAAACCGGCGGGCATCCGTTCTTTGTTGCGACCTTTCTGCAGTCCGCTCAGCAAGCCAACTATTTTACTCGAACGGATAGCGGGCAATGGCAATGGGAGATTGGGGCGATTGAGGCGATGACGATTACCGAAAATGTTGCTGAGATCCTCATTCAAAAATTTCAACAGCATTCCCTCGCTAGCCAGCGTCTGCTTCACTTAGGGGCCTGTATTGGCAATACCTTTGATGTGCAAACCCTAGCGCGCCTCAACCAAACCCCTGTTCTCCAAGTCTTCCAAGGTTTGATTCCCTGGTTGCAGAGCCAATTTATTTTGCCCAAGGCGCGTCTGTCCACCCAACTCCTCTCTTCCCATTATCAGTTTGCCCATGAGCGTATTCGCCAGACCGTCTACGCCGCTATTGCCCTGGACACCCGCAGCCAGATCCATCGGCGCATCGCCCAGCTTTGGATTCAACAGGCGGAGGATCCAAGCCATCCTGAGCCGCTGTTGCGGATTGTTGAGCAGTACAACCGCTGTTGTTTAGAGCTAACGTCAGAGGAGCGACGTGAACTAGCCCGTCTCAATTGGCTGGCTAGTCAGCAGGCCCAAACGTCCGATGGTGCGGTGGTGGCCTATCGCTATGGCCAGATGGCCGTCTCCCTGCTGCACAGTGAAGATTGGTGTGTTGCTCCAGAGCGGTGTGGAACGATGCTCCATCATTATGCACAACTGGCCCAGCAACAGGGCCAGGGAAACCAGGCGATCGTGTTACTCCAGCGGGCCCTCGATCAAGATTTGCCCCCAATGATCCGCAGCCAACTCACCCGGATGTTGCTGCGCTGCTGGGTGGGGCGGGGTCAAGGGCAAGCGGCGATCGCCTCAGGACGGCCCATGCTAGCAATTTGGGGTTTGGCTAACGGTGAGATTGCACCGCAACAGTCGGTGACATCCGCGATCGCCACCGAAGTGCTCCACCTAATCGCCGACTTGGTGTTGGTCACCTGGGGCGAGCAACCCGTGGCTTGGGCCGAGTTCATTGCTCTGGGCAAGCAGTGGGTTGACCATTGCCAGCCCAAACTCAGCGCCGAGCATTGGCCCTTTAGCAATCTGATTGCACCTGACCCGGTCTGCCTGGATCGAGAACCGCTGCTGGAACGGCAGTTGCTATCCCCCGAGGTCGTTGCTTGCTACTGGATCATGGAATGCTCTCAGGTGCGGGTTTGGCAGCAGTCTTGGCCCGATGTTGCCCAGCAACTGGAGCAATTGGCGCAGGGCCCGGGGCTTGAAACCTGGTTGCCAGAGCAATTGTTTGCGGCCTGGATTGCCTTAGTGTTGCAGTTGTCTGTGGGTCAGCGATCGCTTACGGAGCTAGCTGCCGTCAGTCAGGCCCTGCTGGCGGCGGCCAATGCCTCAGGGGCGCAAACGGTTGCCCAAGCGGCGGAGCAGCTCCACCAACTCTGTCGCTGTTGGCAAATGCCCGATGTTGAACTGGGCCTGCCTACTGTAGCTGCCCCTTCGCTCTGGAGCGAAACTCAGCAGATCCTGAGTGACCGTGTTGCCGCTGCCTTGGAGCTCCCTTGGCGACCTCTGTCCGCCCCGCCCTACTCGCACATTGCCCAGACGCCGGCTGCTGCGATTGAGCTGTTTGAGCAGGCGATCGCTTTAGCCCAAAGCTTTGAAGACCAAAATCTTGAGCCTCCAGATGTTGAGCCAGACCCCAAGGCATTGGCGACCTTACAGCAGGCCCAGCAGCAATGCCAGCAATGGCAAACCCAAGTGCCTATCCCCTTTGCGGCCTGGACGCTGCTCCTGAAGGCTGAGATCGCCCGATTGGCTGGCCAGCCCTGGGCAGCTCAGGCCGCCTACGATGAAGCGATCGCCCGGGCCCAAACCCACCAGCAATGGCCCACCGTGGGCCTCGCAGCCGAATTGGCGCTCCGGTTTTGGCTATGTGCGCAAAAAGCCGCTTTTGCCCAGGTTTACTATTCGCAAGCCCAAGCCGCCTACGGGCAATGGGGGGCGATCGCCAAGCAACGTCAGCTTGCCCAGCGCTATCCCCAATGGTCGACGGTACAGCCACCTGCGCCTCCAGCATCCCTAGACGTTGACCCCGATCGCGCTGCGCCGCAGCCTCTGACAGTAAATGGGGCGGTGAATGAGGTGGTGAATGGGGCGGTCAACGCAAGAGTGAATGGGGTGGCGCAAACCCCACCGATTCTGCCCCAAGAACTCCAGCTCGAACAGCTAGTGCCTCAACTGCTGGCGCTACTGCGATTGCAGTTTTCGGTGCAGCGGATATTACTCTTACTCCCCATGGGGGCTGACGTTGAGGTCTGGCGTGAGGGGGAGCAGGGGAGTATGGGCCTTGCGGCGGCGATCGCCGCCGGAGCCCTCTCTGGGGAAGTGGTGGAGACTGTTTTACAAACCCAGAACTGGGTTGTTCTCAATGCTCAATCGGCCCAGCAGCGCTACTGGCAAGATCCCTATTTCACCGCCAGACCTGTCGCCACGCTCCTCTGTGCGCCCCTACTGCACCAGGGCCAACTGAACGGTCTGGTCTACCTCGAAAATCGTCAAACCCAAACAGGAAAACAAGGAGGGGAGGAAGAGAGGAAACCCTTTAATGACGAATATTGCAACCGCTTACAGATACTGCTGGGGCAAGCGGCGACCGCGATCGCCAATACCCGACTGTTTCACCGCCTGACCCAGGTCGTCAACCAGCGCAGCCGTGCCCTAACCGCCCAAAATGCCCAACTCCAGTCAGAAATTCAAGGTCATGAAGACACCGAGCGAGCCCTACGGCTGGCGGAAGAAAAGTTCAGTAAAGTTTTCCACTCCAGTCCCAATGCGATCGCCCTCACCAACCTTGAAACTGGCCAACACCTTGAAGTTAACAACACCTTCTGTGAAGTCACCGGCTACCGGCTCGACGAGATTGTCGGCCACACTACTCTGGAGGTCAATCTTTGGGTCAACCCCGACGATCGCGATCGCCTCTTTGCCGTGCTCAATCAACAGGGAACCGTGCGCAACTTTGAGTTTGCCTTTCGCACCAAAACGGGGGAGGTTCGCACCGCCCTACTGGCAGCCGAAATCATTACCATCCATGGGCAGCGCTGTTTGCTGGGAACCTCCACCGATATTACCCCGCGCAAGCGCACCGAAGACAAACTGCGGCGTCAAAATCAAGCCCTGATGGAGACCCTGGATCAACTCCAGACCACCCAGCAAGAGCTGATTCAAGCCGAAAAGATGGCAGCTCTCGGTCAACTGATTGCCGGCGTCGCCCATGAGATCAACTCACCCCTCGGGGCCATTACCGCCTCCACTCGCCATCTGATTAACTTTTGGCAGCGCCATTTTCAAGACTTGCTGGCCCAATGGCGCAGCTTTGACCCGGCCCAACAGGATCTGTTCTTTACCCTGCTCGATGAAACCCAACGCCCCTATCCACCCCTTTCTACCCGAGAGCAGCGCCAACTGCGGCGAGCCTTAACCCAGCAGTTGCAAGGCTTTGAGCTGAGCGATCCCCGCGAAATTGCCAATTACTTTGTGGGCCTGGGCATCTCCACCCTCGCACCAGAACATCGCTTGCTCCTCCAACACCCCCAGGGCGAAATGCTCCTCAAGCTCGCCTATCAATTAAGCAACCTCCATACCAGTATGCTCACCATTAGCCATGCCTCAGAACGCGCGGGGAAGGTGGTCTTTGCTCTCAAGAACTATGCCCGCTTTGACCCGAGCGATCGCAAAGTTAAAGCCAATATCATTGATGGACTCGAAACCGTGCTAATGCTCTACCATAATCAACTCAAGCATTCTGTCGAGGTGATTCGCCAATATGCCGATCCCCTGCCGGAGGTGGACTGCTACCCCGATGAGCTCAACCAAGTGTGGACGAATCTAATCCACAACAGTCTCCAGGCCATGCAAAACAAAGGGATCTTGACGATCGCCATCACCCATCACCCCGACCACCTCGCGGTCGGGATCACCGACTCAGGACCTGGCATCCCTGTCGAGATTCAAGCACAGATCTTTACCCCCTTCTTCACCACCAAACCGCCCGGCGAGGGCAGTGGCTTGGGCCTCGATATTGTCCGTCGTATTGTTGACAAGCATCAGGGAGAGATTACGGTTACCAGCAAGCCGGGTCAAACCACATTCACCGTCGCTTTACCTTTAGCCAGCACCCCAGAGACCGCTGAGACAACACGGTCTGAAATCAAACCTGAGTGAAGGTTCGACAGCAGATTTTCCCAGCCACTATAATTCTGAGTAGGCAATTATCATGACTTGACGCCTGTTGTTCTGGGCGGTTTAAATCAGCAGTCAGTTATGCCTTGCTTGCTGGGCTGGGTTGTAAGATTCACATTCATCTGCCTGAAATACGTTTGCAGAGCACTGAAGTTTTCCTCATTACGTAAAGTCTAGCCGCAACACATTGCAACTGTTTCTCTACTTCAACAAAAACTAATGCCCTATCTGTTTCAGAACACCCTGGCGCTCCTGACCACTCTCGGGGCTTTGACGACCCTGCCGATTGTCAGCTTTGCGCCCGTTGCCCGAGCCGAAATTCTCCCCTCCCCCTCTGAAACAGTTGTCTCAAACGAGACAGATACGGAATCGGTTTACCAACAAGCCCGTGAGGAACTGCCGGAGAATTTGTATGTTCTCTACCGTATTGTGGAACGGATTGCCCGTGCTAATGACCTTGACAACCATCCCTGGCGAGTGGTGATGGCCGATGATAGCTTGATCAATGCCTACGCTACCGAAGTAAATTTGATCATTGTGCATTATGGTTTGCTGGATCAAATGGCAGGGGATGTGTCAGCCTTGGCTTGTGTCGTGGGCCATGAAATGGCCCACCATACTGAGCGCCATATTGCCATTCGCACCTCCCGCAGTGCGGACTGGCAAGAGGAATATAAACGCCCAGATGACGAGGAACTGCGAGAGCGCCTAGCCGATCTCTCGCGCACCCATGAGTCCGAAGCGGATGCGATCGGCTATACCTATGCAGCGACGGCCGGATTTGATCCCTCTGGTTGTATCCGGGGTCTCGAGATCCTCTCCCGTCTGCCGGGTACCCTACGCGACAGTTCCACCCATCCAGCGGTTCCTCACCGGATTGAGGCGATCGAAACACTGATTGCCGAACAGCCGGGCGAACGACTCTATCGTGAGGGAAACACCAATCTTAATCGTTCCCAGCCCCTCTCCTTTGAGATGATCGATGAGCAAAATTGGCTACGCATCAACTCTGAACGCGGGGGGAGTTTTGTGGAAGACTGGAATCAAATGTTCCCCGGCGATGTGATCGAACCAAAACCCGAGTCTGATGCTGTTGAGGAGCCTGAGGCTGAAGAATAGGCTAGCTTCCCAATATTGTCCAGGGCGGGTGAGACGCCCGCGCTACGGATGTTGAGCAGGGAAAAAAATTTCAGCTCTTCTATAGGGGCGCGACAACCCATTGGTGTGAACTTAGGCGCAAGACCTCTGGTATGAAAGGGTTTCATACTAGGGTCTGTCATCATTTAGACTTCAAACTATTGCTGCGTCTAACTTACAGCCCCTTTTCCCGTTTTTTGGGGTCGGGCGCTCTATCGCTTGTCCCGTCAGGCTTCTGAGATTAATTGATGACGCGCCCTACATCTGAGTTTCGGTTAAGCCAAGAGCATGAAAACTCATAAAACTCAATGGAATCAACAATACTGGCTCCGAT
>JBCDEB010000190.1:0-12798 GCA_039180005.1 Cyanobacteria bacterium P01_G01_bin.54
ATGACACCGTTTCAGATGGGATGATTGCGGCTTTATCTCATTAAGAGACGTGCCACCTAAATCACTAAGACCGTCAATATAAAGGAGGAATGAGGAATGATTGAGAGCAGGAACGACACAAGGCTTTCAATCAAAGTTGGTTAAGAAGTGTTTGTCTTCCTCTTGTGCCTAAATTAAAGATATCGCTATCTCGTAATACACACAAGCCCTCTTTGCGAAAGTTTACGTTGAAGAGAACCATTAGAGCACCCTATAGCAATCCCACCGGGCCAGAACCGAAACTCAAGGAGATAGAGGGGCACGGTGGGATTAGGTTGATCGAACGACTGCAATGGAAAGAAAAGATAGGAATAGTAAGTCAAAAACGTTACTAATGGTTTACAAGAACCCAGCATTCAACTCTAAAACCTTAGCCTATGACACCGTTTCAGATGGGATGATTGCGGCTTTATCTCGTTAAAAGACGTGCCACCTAAGTCACTAAGACTGCCAATCTAAAGGAGGAATGAGGGATGATCGAGAGCAGGAACGACACAAAGCCTTCAATCAAATTGGTTAAGAAAGGGTTGTCTTTCTTTTGTGCCTAATTTAAAGGTAACGTCATTTTTAGGAGCAGACAAGACCTTTTTGCGAAAGTTCACGTTTTGGGAAGTGGGTTAATGGGCAATCTTTTATCTTCTTAATATTTCCTGTGCAGCCCGATGGACGATCGCATGCCGTTCGACTAATGCCTGTAAATCCTGAGCATAGCCACCGCCAATCACGGTCGCGACCGGGTAGCCTGCGGCATGGCAACTGCTAAGTACCATCCGTTCCCGACGATAGAGACCGTAGTTCGTCAGGGACAACTTGCCGAGGCGATCGCCAACATGAGTATCGACCCCAGCATCATAGAGGACGAGATCGGGCTTGACCTGAGTCAGGAGATCCGGCAAATATCCAGCCAAGATCTGTAAATAACCATCGTCGTCTAAGCCTTCTGGCAGGGGCACATCCAGATCACTTTGCTGCTTGCGACCGGGAAAATTCACCTCGCAATGCATTGAAAAGGTAAACACAGTGGGGTCTTCCCGAAAAATCCAAGCGGTGCCATCGCCCTGATGAACATCTAAATCAATAATCAAGAGGGTCTGCACCCGTCCCAATTGTTGCATCACCCGCGCCGTGACCGCCAAGTCATTAAAGATGCAAAACCCCGCGCCGTAGTCCGGAAAAGCATGGTGCGTGCCTCCGGCAGTGTTGCAAGCAATGCCAAACTCCAGCGCGAGGTGGGCGGTCAAAATCGTGCCACCAACAGCGGTACAGGTACGGATGACGAGACTTTCACTCCAGGGCAGACCAATCCGACGTTGGGCTTTAGGGCTCAAAGTGCCGCTGCAGTAGCCCTGAATATAGTCCGGGGTATGAATCAGCGCTAGTTGCGCTGCTGTCGCGCGTTGCGGACGATACACTGCCTCCGTTGTGGTGATTTGCTGCGCTAATAAATAGTTATGGAGTAGCCGGAACTTGGGCATGGGAAAACGGTGCTGCTCCGGTAGCGGCGTAACGTAGTCGGGATGGTAGACGATGGGTAAGAACATCGGAGGGTCAGAACAGCAGGCAGTAAGAAGCGGGCAGTTAGGAGCAGTCAGGTCATCGAGCGCAAGACATTGAGAGATTCGGCGGAGGACGGGGGGGATGAAGTTGGTGTATTCCTTACTGAGGGAGGGTTTCGGCAGTCGCAGCCACCCTGAAAATCGGTCTACTCCTCCCGTGAAAACACCCCTTGTTAACCGTATCTTCGAAGATAGGGAGCAATAGAGAGATCAAACCCTACAGTATCGAAAACAGCACCATCCTTTGAAGCCTATGACCGCCCAATTCCTGCCTGCCCAATTCCTGCCTGCTAAAGCTATGCGCAAACTCAGCCAAGCCCTACTCCTCTCCTTCGGCGTTACTGGACTTCTCCAGATCCTGCCCGCCCAAGCCGCGACGGTGACCCAATGCAACGAAGCTGGCCTCAAAGCGGCCATCGACAGCAGCGCTGACGGCGGCAAGATCGTCCTTGACTGCGGTAATTCTGCCATTACGCTGGGCTCCGAGCTCGTCCTCAACAAGAATTTAACCATTGATGGTCAAGGCGCGATTCTAGATGGGCGCGATCGCACCCGCATCTTCCGCACGACCAAAAATCTCACCCTCCAAAACCTAACCCTGCGCAAGGGTAAGGTCAATCGCAAAGCGGGCAATTTTAGCTGCGAAGGGGGGGCGGTTCATGTCACCTTCGGCAAACTGATTTTAGAGGGTGTGACTTTGCAAGATAACTTTGCACCTCGGGGAGGCGCGGTCTGTGGCAACTGGCAAGCCGACGTCGAGATTCGCGATAGCACCTTTATGGGCAACCAAGCCCACCAGGGCGGCGCACTCTACACTAACACTAGTGATCTGCTGGTTCGCGACAGCACCTTCACTAATAATGCTACAACGGTCGGTCAGGGTTTAAATGGCATCGGCGGGGCGATCGTTACCTACAATGACCTCAACAAAAGTACGCCGATCAGGGTTCTCAACTCCCGCTTTGAGGGCAACAAATCTTTCCACGAGGGTGGGGCGGCCTTTTTTAACCAGAGTAATGGTGTGAATCTGGAGCTGCGCAACTCAACCTTTGTCAATAACCATGCCCAAATTAATAACCGCACGGGTATCGGTAGTGGTGGGGCAATTAAGCTGAACCATTCTGGTGGTAAAGCCTTGGCCAAGGCAATCAATGTGGTCTTTGCCAACAATGTGGCTGACCAAGAAGGCGGCGCGGTTTGGGCCGGGGGCGGCAATGCCAATCTCGACCTCGATTTTCGCCAAGTGACCTTCTACGGCAATGAATCGGGTCGGGTGCCGGATCCTCAGAAGAATGAAACCGGGGGCGGTGGCATTGTGCTGGTGAGCCGGGGCACGATGAAGTTTATCAAAAATACATTTGCGGAAAACCAATCGGGCAACGAAACCTCAGGAGCCATCTATGCGGCCAGCAATGTTGACCACAGTAAGGTAACGGTGCGCAACGCGGTGTTTAACAACAACTGCTCGCGCAAAGATATCCAGGGCACACCCGAAGTGGAAAACTGCAACCACTTTACCCATTCCCGCACGGTACGGGGGAACGGCAACAATATCTCCCATAACCCTTTTAGTGGCGGCAATGTCTATGAATGGCCGGTGAACCAGCATGCGCCGACCGGTCGGGCGTTTCCGATTACTCAGCGCACGAACGTCCAGGATGTGCAGGTGCGACCCTACCAGGATAATGGCGATGCCACGCCGGATCATCCCTGCTCCAATGTGAATGCGGGTGCGGGGGGGTCTTGTTAAGGGGTCTTTGGATCGGGGCGCGGTTTCCGCGCCCCAATCTTGGTAAGATTTTGTAGTATGCGAAATTTCAACCTCTCCCAACTCCCCAATGCAAGCGGAAACGCTCGAACTGCTGGAATGGTCGCGACTCTGTGACCACCTTGCGACCTTTACCGCGACCAAGCTGGGGGCGATCGCCGCCCGCCACCTCACGCCCCCGCGCACCCAGCTCGAGAGCGAAACCCTGCTCACTCAGACGCAAGAAGCCTATCTGCTCGAAACCCAGATCAACAGCGGCTTGCCCTTTCGAGGCATTCAAGATCTCAGCGAGCCCCTGGCGCGAGCCGAGCGTCAGGGGCTACTCCAAGGCAAAGAATTATTAGATGTGGCCACCACGCTGGCCGGGGCCCGTCAACTGCGTCGTGCCCTGGAAAGTCAGGACGACGTCCCCACGCTCCAAGACTTGATCGCCCCGCTGCGCACCTATCCAGAGCTGGAAAAACACATCCATCACTGTATTGATGACCACGGTGATGTCACCGATCGCGCCAACCCGAAGCTAGCGGGGATTCGCGAGAAACTCAAAAGCACACGCGATCGCATCCAGAGCAAGCTCCAGAGCATTATTCAACGCCAGGGTGGGGCCTTGCAGCAGACGGAAATTACCCAACGCAGCGATCGCTTTGTCCTGGCGGTGAAAGCGCCCCAAAAAGCCCAGATTCCCGGTATTGTCCACGACACCTCAGCCACCGGCTCAACGCTCTACATCGAGCCCAGTGCCGTGGTGGAATGGGGCAACCAACTGCGCCAGCAGCAACGCCAGGAAGCCCGCGAAGTGGAGGCGGTGCTGCGAGAGGTGACGGCTCAGGTAGCCGAGGTCAAGGAAGATTTGGAATTGCTGCTGGCGATCGTCACCCAGCTGGATCTGGCCACCACTCGTGCCCGCTATAGCCTCTGGCTTGAAGCCAACCCGCCCCGTTTCCTGGAACCCGCCGAAACCATTACCCTGCGCAACCTGCGCCACCCATTACTGGTCTGGCAACAGCAGCATGAACAGGGCCGGGCGGTGGTGCCGATCAATGTCCAGATTCATCCCGCGATTCGTGTGGTGGCGATTACTGGGCCCAACACGGGGGGGAAAACCGTAACCCTCAAAACCTTGGGTCTAGCTGCCCTAATGGCTAAGGCCGGGCTTTTCGTCCCCGCCCGCGAACCCGTAGAACTGCCCTGGTTTGATCAGGTGCTGGCGGATATTGGCGATGAGCAGTCAATCGAGCAGAGCTTATCAACGTTTTCTGGGCATATCCGCCGGATTAGTCGGATTTTGGCCCAGATGACCCCCCAATCCCTGGTCTTGCTAGATGAGGTAGGAGCGGGGACTGACCCGAGTGAAGGGAGTGCCCTGGCTGCTGCCCTGTTGAAGCATTTGGCCGCCCAGGCGCGACTGGCGATCGCCACCACCCATTACGGTGAACTCAAAGCACTCAAATACCAAGATGAGCGCTTTGAAAATGCCTCGGTGGAATTTGACGAGGCCACCCTCTCTCCCACCTATCGGCTGCTTTGGGGGATTCCCGGACGCTCCAATGCCCTGGCGATCGCCAAGCGGTTGGGTCTGGAGTCGGAGATTATCACCGCAGCCCAAGACCTGATGGGAGGCGTCAGCCAAGATGTGAATGACGTGATCGCCGGTCTCGAAGCCCAACGCAAAGCCCAAGAGCAACGGGCCCAGGAGGCCGAGCAACTAGTGCAGCAGGCAGAACGCTTCTATACCGAGGTCTCGGAACGGGCCGAAGCCCTGCGGGAACAGGAGCAAGATCTCAAACTTTCCCAAGAGCAGGCGGTGAATGCGGCGATCGCCACCGCCAAGGCAGAAATTGCCGCCGTGATCCGGCAACTCCAGCAGCAGCCCAAGACGGGTCAAAATGCCCAACGGGCAACTAAGGCGTTGGAAAAAACCGCCGAGAAACATCGCCCCGTTCAGCCCAGACGTAAGCAACCGGGCTACCAGCCCCAAGTGGGTGAGAAAATTCGCTTACCACAGTTGGGTCAAACTGCCGAGGTGCTGGCGATCGAAGCAGGTCAAAAAGTGACAGTGCAGTTTGGCTTGATGAAAACGACCGTATCGCTGACGGAGATTGAGTCCCTCGATGGCAAGAAGGTCGATATCTCAACGCCGGAACCGAAGCCTGCTAAGGCGAAAGCGAAAACCTCGACTCAGCCGAAGTCTACTGAAAAAGCGCAAGCCAAAGCGCAAGCTAAAATCCAACCCACAGTGCGAAGCGATCGCAACACGCTCGATATTCGCGGCTACCGGGTGGCCCAAATGGAGTCGGATCTAGAAGCAGCGATCCAGCGGGTCTATGAGCTGGGCGTGCTGTGGATTTTGCATGGCAAGGGCACGGGTAAGCTGCGTGAGGGGGTACATGGGTTTTTAAGCAGCCATCCGCAGGTGGAGCGGTTTGAGATTGCGCCCAAAAATGAGGGCGGGGCGGGGGTGACGATCGCCTATTTGAAGTAATATTACTTCCCTAAACGATACTGACAGATTCAATGTTTTAGAGAGTCAATACAAACTTTCTTCTTGTGGACTTTGTATAGTAAACTACTTCTGATTGAGATTACTCCTGCTATAAGCATATACATTGAGGTTGGGATTAGACTCCGAAGGAGGATATGGGCTTAATCTTTGTGATTTATATAAACAAGTAAGCCCATCGTGAGTCCTATCTTGCAGATTAATATTAATGTTTCTAGGGTTCCGACTTAGTTCACAGTTCTAGGTGTCTGGTCCAAGAGAAGCAAACTGAATAAGGTTAAGAGTTATCTTCTTATGCTTTGTTCAGGACACGGCGGGATAAAAGCCCGGGAGAATCAGAAGCTCTGATCTAGAGTTTTCTGGTTCCTCCTGGGCTTTAGCTTTTAAGGGCTGTGTTTAATCCCTCAGCCTCATGTTCAAAGAACATTCCAGCTTTAGGAGACGATACACTCATGGAACATGGCTTGCTATTTTGGGGAATTATTCTTTTTCTGTTAGGAACCCTTGGGATCGGCATCTGGGCCTCGCAACAAATCAAGGGAGATAGTGTTAACTTTCTAGTGGCGGGACGCGGCTTGGTTTTGCCTTTAGCCGCAGCTACGTTGATGGCACAATCTGTGGATTCCAATGCCACATTGGGCAACACGGACTTGTCCGCAGCCTTTGGCTTTTGGGCCGGCGCTTCGCTGCCGATTGGCCTGGCACTCTGTCTATTTTTAACGGGGTTATTCTATGCTAAACCAATGAATCGCATGGGATTGATTACCCTGCCTGACTTTTATCGCGTGAAATATAATCGCAAGACCGAGTTTATCGCGGCCATTTTAATGGTACTCAGTTTCTCGTTTTTGCTGGCGGGAAATTTAGTCGCTGGGGGCTATCTGTTTCAGACCTTCTTAGGACTCAGCTATTTTGGTGGGGTGACGCTCATTGCGGCTCTGGTGTTGGTCTATACGGTATCGGGGGGACTGTTTGCCGTGGCCTATACCGATGCCGTGCAAGTGGTCATTGCCCTCCTGGGGGCACTGTTGTTGATTGGCTTTATTGGCTTTAGTTTCGGGCTGGAAAGTCCTGCTGGCATGGGACCGTTTGCCTTTGAGCAACTCACAACCCCTGCTGCGGGGGCAGCCATTAATTGGGCAACGATCTTGGCTTTGGGCTTAGGCGATATTGTGGCTATTGACTTTATGGCGCGAGTCTTTGCTGCAGAAACCCCGGAAACAGCTCAGCGGGCTTGCTTTGCGGGCTGTGCGGGTACGATCGTCATTGGTGTTCCCTTCTCGATCGTGGCACTCTCAGCCAATCAAATTCTGGAGCAAGCCGGGATTACGGCCGATGGGCCCGTTTTGTTTGCCCTACTGCAAGGCGTGATTCCTCCGGTTATTGGGTTGGTCGTTATTGCAGCAATTCTGTCGGCATCTCTGTCCACCGCCGATGGGGCAATTTTAGGGACATCGTCGGTGATTGCCCATAATGTCATTGGTATTCGTCATGAGCATAGTGAGCACAATGGGGGTCACGGTGGAGGTCACAGTGGTGGGGGCGATCGCCTTCTTCTCATTACCCGTTTAATGGCTGTTGTGATTACCGCCTTGGGCATCTTTTTTGCCATCAAAATCCCCCAGACCGGGGTGCTGCTGTTGCTGGCTTTTGATCTGGGTTTTGCCGGTTTAGTGGTTCCCCTCACCGGCGGGCTATTTTGGCCGCGCTCTACTTGGCAAGGGGCGATCGCCTGCATCGTCGTGGGCTCCATCACTCGACTACTCTTTTTTGTGCTGATGCCGACCATGTTTGGTGTTGACAACACCTTGCTCTACATCAATAATCCTTGGTTCACCAGTGATTTTGATGGTTTCCCCACCTTGATCAGCCCCTTAATTGGTCTGGCTGTTTTCTTAGCAGTCTCACATTTCACCTATAAGCCGGGCCGAGGAATGCCGGAAATGGCAATGCCTCAATAAGTTAGCTTGATCTCTCAAAAACATAGTGTTCCTAGTCTGGAACGCTGTGATCCAATATGTCTTAATCTTGTGGTGGGCATTGCCCACCCTACTGGCCCACATCTAAGTCCTTACAGATCTTTTTTGCGATTATATCTTTGATTTCTCGATGCCGTGGAATAGCACTCTTACTCCTTGTTTCAGGATTCCACCAAATGGAGTGACGGCCACCTTCACGGAGTAGCTCACAGCCTTGTCGTTGTAGGTAACGAATTAAATCACTCCGTTTCATGGGGTAATCAATACCTCTTCATAGTCAGCAGCAGCCTCCCGCCGTGCTTCTTCCCGGTTGAGTTCTAGAATATCTTGCAGTGCTTCACGCAAGCTCACCAGAAGCTCTTCTTTACTTCGCTCCTGGGCGTTTACACCGCTTACTTCTTCAACCCAACCGATCCACCAATCACCGTCTTGTTTGATAATGGCTGTAAACTGAATACTCATAATCGATCGGGCCTGCCCTCAATCACTGCTACTGGTATAGCACTTTTTCACATAATTCTTGCCGAACCCGTACAGAATCCTGTAGCTTAGATGAGAGAACGCAACCTTGCCCAACCCATCCTCCACAAGTCTACGGATTCGATGCTGCCATGAGAATCTCGAAAATCCTCATCAAAGGCTTTCAGCAATTTCAAAACTTCTATCTCGATCTAGAGCACCCCGAAACAGGTGAAGCTCCTGAAAAAGTTTGTTTTATTGGCCCCAATGGTACAGGGAAATCTACATTATTACGTCTGATTCGGAATGCACTCTACAACACAACTCATACCAAAGGAACGCTAAGCATTTTCAATCCGCAAATACTCGCCCTAAAAATCACAAATCGAGATACTGATTGCTGGCAGTTCTCATTCCCTCGAAACACAAAAACCTTGGCTAAGGATGATGTGTCCATGGCACGCTTATACTGTCAAAAAGAACTCGATGAGGATATCAAAGCATGGCCAGAACTAATTTTTTCATCTACTCAGAGAGAAGTTCTGCTGGGGAGACTAAACGAATATCGACTTGATGGTCGTCCTTTTTCTGCCATTGAAAGTGGTTCAAATGATTTGATTATTGAGTTTCCTGCCGATCGCTCTCTTGAGCTTGAGAATGATCCGCCAAGAGCTACACTTGATGAAGCATTTCAATATTTCAGGAATTTTTCAGTACATCATTTCGTTTCTACAGAGAACTCAGAAGACTTCTGGAAAGTCCTGACTTATCAGACAGCAACAAGAAAAGATAAATATATCTCATATCTCACAAGTCCGGAGAATAGAGTAAAAACAGTTGAGCAAGCTGAGTGTGATTTTGATCAGGAATACCCTAGTATATTGCCAGGTATTGAAGAAATATGGAATCGTGTTCTCAACAAGGTTGGACTTTGTTTCGATTCAGGTGATTTCAAGATACCCAATCAAGTAAATGATGTACTGGCTACCAACATCTACATTGGCTCTAATTCTCTGGACACATTAAAATTCAATGATCTAAGTAGTGGGATCAGAAACTACATTTTTAAGCTTGGTCACTTATACGCACTCTACTTTCAACGCGATGTGAAGCGAGGGTTTTTGTTGATTGACGAACCCGAAAATAGTCTTTATCCTGATTTATTGTATGAATTGATTAATGAATATTATTCCATCACCCAAAATACTCAAATGTTCGTCGCAACCCATAGCCCGATTATTGCCGCTCAATTTGAACCTCATCAACGAATTCACCTTGACTTTGATGAGAATGGCTATGTTACTGCAACACGGGGGACAGCACCGATCGGAGATGATCCTAATGATCTATTGATCAAAGATTTTCGTGTTAGGAGTATTTATGGTAAAGAGGGTTTGGAAAAATGGGAGCGCTTTTTAGAATTGAAACGATTGATTCAGAAGGAGGAAGATAAGGACAAGAGAAGTCAGCTCATTCGTGAATATCTATCGATTGGTAATGCTTACGACTTTGATCCTGATTATTATTTAAATTCTAATGCAGTTTCTTGAGAAGTCTGACCAGTCTAAAATCCTCCAGGCACAGTGGACGTATTCGAAAAAGGGAGATGTTCCCAAAATCAGAGCAGAGCTGCTGAATGAACAGCAGGGCTTTTGTGCCTATTCAGAAGCTTACATTAACGAAATCGATTCACCTGAGGTTGATCACTTCGATGGTAATCTCAAGTACACATCAGAAGATGGCTATTGGAATTGGTATGCTGTCAAGCGATGGATGAATCAGCACAAATCCAGGAGTATAAAAGATTTTCAGCCCTTGTTGTGTCCCTATGCTCCAGATCTAAAGCAGAGAATCAAGTATGAGTCAGGTGAGTTTTTACCGATTAATCCTAGTGATGAGGCGGCAAAAAATTTGATTGCCTACCTGCTTTGGAATTCTCCTAAGTTGGTGAATGTGCGTCGCAAGCAGGTTAAGCGTATTCGTCAGATCTATTCCTTCTATAGTGATGATCGAGAGGGATTTTACCAAGATTTACTGAGCGATCCAGATAATCTCAGTTTTTTCTCTGCGCTTCAAGCCGAGTTTGATTTACCAGAAGATTTATTGAATCGTCTTGAACCAGCCTGATTTTTACTGCCCATTAGCACAATCACTCAATCCCGATGAACATCGTCTCAGGTGACATTACTAAACTAAAAGTAGATGCGATCGTTAACGCCGCCAACACGAGTTTGCTGGGTGGTGGCGGTGTCGATGGAGCCATTCACCGTGCAGCAGGGCCGGAATTAGTGCAAGAATGTCGGTTGCTGGGCGGCTGTAAAACCGGAGATGCCAAGCTAACCAAAGGCTATCGACTGCCTGCAAAATTTGTGATTCATACGGTAGGGCCAGTATGGCGCGGGGGAGACCATGGGGAGCCAGAATTGCTGGCGCAATGCTATCGAAGCTCCTTAGAATTGGCGATCGAGACTGATTGTCGGTCGATCGCCTTTCCCTGCATTAGTACGGGGATCTATCGGTATCCCAAACCCCAAGCGGCTGAGATTGCGATTACTACTTGTCAAGCCATTTTAGCCCAAGCTTATTCTAAGATACAGATTACATTCTGCTGCTACGATGCCGAAAATTTTGCAATCTATCAAGACAGAGTTGCCTAACAATCCAGCGGAAAATAAGCTCAGTTTCGTGCCGTGGTACGACTTAATGGGTGCATTGGATAACCAATGGGTAACTCTCTTAAAACATTGGCTGTGTTGGGTTTCGCTCTACTGATGCTGTTGGCGAAATATAACTTAACTCGCAAAACGCTGATTCTACCGTCAATCAAGGCGGGCAAGATGCCCGCGCTACGGGATTTTCTGAAGTAAAGAACCGTAGCGCAGGCGTCCCGCCTGCCACCGATGTTACGCAATATAAATTTCGCCAACAGTATCCACTCTACTCAACCCAACCTACTCCAATACACCTAAATCCACATTGCACAACCCAATAATTCCGCGTAAGTTAGGGTTTGAAACCCTCCCCTACCGCATCCTTTGTTTTTGGGATACACAATTCGGATCTAGTATTACAAATTCCCTGAAGCACTCGCTACAAAACTGGAAAAGCTCAACTCGTTGATGCTGTTCCACGCGGCTATCTGATCGCGGAATTTCTGCCAGGGTTCATAAATTTCTTTGAAGGCCGCATCACTGCTGGCACTTTCGGCGTAGAGGTCAAAGGCTGCTTCTTGGGCTGCTTTGAGAATATCGGTGCTGTAGGCTTTGAGTTGGACGCCATGTTCGTCCCGGAGTTTGATCAAGGCTGCCTGGTTAAGGGCATCGTATTGGGCCAACATATTCAGGTTGGCTTCCATGGTGGCGGTTTTGAAAATTTCGCGGTATTCCTGGGGGAGTTTTTCCCATTGAGCTAAGTTGACCTGTGCTTCTAGTGTCGGGCCCGGCTCCCACCAACCAGGATAGTAGTAAAATTGGGCGGCTTTGTAGAGACCTAGTTTTTCATCGTCATAGGGGCCAACCCATTCGGCGGCGTCAATTGCGCCGCGATCGAGTGCTAGAAATACCTCACCCCCCGGCAGTACCTGCACATTGACCCCCAGTTCAGCCATCACCTTGCCCCCTAAACCGGGAATGCGCATTTTCAAGCCCTGGAGATCCGCCAGACCCTGGATCTCTTTCTTGAACCAGCCGCCCATCTGGGCGCTGGTGTTGCCGGCTGGAAAGTTAATAATATTGAAGTCGGCGTAGAGTTTGTGTAATGCCGCTAGGCCGCCGCCGTGGTAGAGCCAGGCGTTTTGTTGCTGAGCCGTCAGACCAAAAGGCACCGCTGTGGCGAAGGCCAAGGCTGGGTTTTTGCCGATGTAATAGTAGCCTGCGGTATGGCCGCATTCGACGGCTCCGGTTTCCACTGCATCCATCACCTCTAGGCCGCCGACAATCTCACCGGCGGGGGAGGGGGTAATATCAAAGCGCCCGCCGGTCATGGCGCGAACGCGATCGCAGACGGTGAGTGCCCCACCATAAATCGTGTCGAGGGACTGGGGCCAACTGGTGGCCATCCGCCATTCGACACGGGGGAGATCACCAGAACTCTCACTAGTGGTTTGGGTATTGCTGGCTTGACTACAGGCGGCGAGTCCGGCAGTGGTGGCGGTGGCGATCGCAGCGGTATTGATAAAATTGCGGCGTTTCATTGGGGTTTTAAAAATAATCTGGCATCTCTCAAAGTGTCCGTAGTCTATACCACGCCTTGATCCTTGCGTGCTTTTCGTTACAGACTGCAAACGGAACTTGTTTAATTGCTCTGAGAAGAATCGAGATCACTCAAAACATTATCGAGATCACTCAAAACATTATCGGCTTTAGGGATGACAAGGAAGCTGAAGAGTAGAGCGGACAAGGGAAAGAGCCATCAGACCACGGTCAAAAAAGAGACGTTTATGAGGCTTACAGGCCATGAGCCGAAAGGCGAGAGGCTGCCAGGTGAGCATGGAAAAAT
>JBCDEB010000191.1:0-12624 GCA_039180005.1 Cyanobacteria bacterium P01_G01_bin.54
GGACAAACTCAAAACACTTATGAGATAAAGGTTGCGTAGATAACTCGAATTGACGTAACGGCCTCTGGCTAATCCCCCACTTCGTGACAGTGGGGTAAATTAGGTTGTCCAAAGTTCAATGATGGGGACCTCCGAAAGAAATGATATCCGTTACACTGAACTATCTATGGTTTCAACGGTTATTCAAGGAAAGGCAATATACTACCGTGCTACAAGCGCCTGACAGTTTTACCACGCAAAGGCTAATTTTACGTCGTCCGCGCGTATCGGATGCAGCGGCGATCTTTGACTACGCTAGCGATCCCCAAGTGGTTTACTACATGGACTATGGGGTGCGTCAAAGCGTGAGTGAGCTAGAAGAGGCTCTCAAAGGTAAGGCTGACCAGTGGGATGCTGGTAATTTCTCCTGGGTGCTCACTGTCAAGCCTGATGATCGGCCCATTGGCACCATTGGTTGTTCCTTAAAGGGCCATGCGGCAGCAGACTTTGGCTATTTACTGAATCAGAAGTACTGGGGGCAAGGATACGCCACAGAAGCAGCCAAAGAAATTGTGGAATGGGCCATCAACTCACCCGAGATTTATCGAGTTTGGGCCACCTGCGATACGGAAAATCTAGCGTCTGCAAGGATTTTAGAAAAATGCGGTTTAGTCCGTGAGGGCTCATTGCGATGTTATTGTGTGCGCCCCAATATTTCGCCTAAGCCCAGGGATGCCTTTATGTATGCCAGGCTTGGTGGTGCAGAAAACTCCCGAAACCCTTATGAATCAAGGATTCTCATCTTGAGCCAGTTTTGAGCTTTTGGACTGAATTTCTACGAAGGCAATGGGTTACAGCCTTTATTTTGACCATGTGAGCTGACCCATTTGAGACTCGCAAAAGTTTTCTGCATCACCAAGGTATGCCAGGGTTCGATAAATCCTCTAGTTCCCTATCCGCAAGTTTTTATGGGTCTTCAACTGTATGATACCTACTCCCGTCAACTGCGGGAATTCCAGCCGCTAAATCCTCCCTCTGTTGGGCTCTATACCTGTGGACCAACAGTCTATGACTATGCCCACATTGGCAATTTACGCACCTACATTTTTGAAGATGTATTACGTCGGGTACTGGAGTTTAACGGTTACAACGTGCTACACGTCACCAATATCACCGACGTTGGCCATTTGACTTCCGATGCCGATGAAGGGGAGGACAAAATGGAGAAGGGTTCCAAACGAACGGGCAAAACCGCCTGGGAGATTGCTGAACTCTACACCCAGACATTTAAGGCCGATTTGGAACAGTTGAATGTTCTAGAGCCAAAAATCTGGTGTCGGGCAACGGATCATATCCAGGAACAGATTGAGTTTATCCAGGGAATTGAAGCTCAAGGGTTCACCTATCGCACCGTCGATGGCATCTATTTTGATACCTCCCGCCTATCAGACTATGGCTTCCTGGCTCGACTCGATATTGAAGGCTTACAGGCCGGTGCACGGGTAGCTATGGCGGAGAAACGAAACCTGACTGACTTTGCCCTATGGAAGTTTAGCCCCACCGATCAAACCCGACAAATGGAATGGGATAGCCCCTGGGGACGAGGGTTTCCTGGCTGGCATATCGAGTGTTCAGCGATGTCGGCCAAATATCGGCTCTTGCACACTTTTGGTGATGCTTAGGATCGTTGCGTCCCCTACATTCTCATCCATCTATTTCAACCAGACAGTATGAACCGTTTACCCAATAAATCCATGCTGGCCCGACCATACATCTGTCGCTTGAGCATTTTCAACCGGTTGATCTGTCCTTCGACTGGGCCATTACTCCAAGGTAACGTCAGCCCTGCTTTGACGGCTTCATAGTCTTCTTTGAGTCCTTCAGCAAAGCTAGCCAAAGCAGGTAGATTACCCTCAATCGCTCGCTTTAGCCAACCATCAAAGTCTTCAGATTTGCGCTCACGCAGCATGTGAGTAAACTCTTTCGCCAGAGTAATCGCTTCACTGAATAGTGAACAATGCTTTTTCAAGTGGGTCAGGAGCTGTTTGCTGTCCTCTTCTCGCTCTCCTGCGTGACCCAGCACTAACCACGTAGCCCGTCGAGCGGTGAGTGGCAAGTGCGGTGAGTCAATCCACTGAATCCTCGGCGCATCCAGCTTCTCTTGAGCTTGTTTCAAGCTTCTAAAGAAACGTGCCACCAGATTATAACTCTGTTCATATCCACGGGCTTTGATTTCCTCATAGAGAGACTTAACTTGACGAACGCCACTGTTCCAACGTTCCAGCAAATAGGGTTTATAGGGGTCGAGATGACTCTGTCCTCGGTCTTTACGCGGTTGGCGTTCACGAAAGGTCGGTTGCTTGAGGTATCGATAAACGGTCTTGACCCCAATGCCTAGACGCTGAGCGATTTCCTGGTGGCTCAAACCTTGAGAATGCAGTTCCCAGGTTTGTTCATAGTTGCCCAGTCGTCTGATCCGACTTTGCTGGGCATGGATGAGGTCAGCCGGTTCTGGGGCAGGTGGGGGAACGATTGCTAATTCTATGTCCGTCGCCAAACGCCCTTGTGCTTGCTGTACAACCGCAGCTTCAACTGCTTTGAGTTCTCCGGGATAGTCTCTAAATGTCTTCTCCAAGGCAGTGGCTAAGTTTTCCAACAAGTGAAAGCGATCCGCCACCTGAATCGCTTGAGGGGCTCCTTCTGTGGCACCTTGTTTGTAGGCTAAGGACCGATCTCGTGAAATAATTTCAACCCCTGGATGTTCTTCCAGCCACTGCGCCAGGGTGGACGCCTCTCGATCTGCTAACAGGGCAATGGGGCGATGCTCTTCCAGGTCTACTAAGATAGTGCCGTAATTGTGGCCTTTGCGAAAGGCCCAATCATCGACCCCGAGCACCCTGGGTGTGGCAAAGGGGGGGAGATTTAAGTGACGGACAAAGCGAAGCAATGTCTCACGACTGGCGATTAAATTTAGATGGGGAGTGAGTCGCGCTCCGGCGGCTCCGGCCAGGGCTAATCCTACCGCCCTCAGTTGCTCTATCACTCGATTGGTTTTGCGAGCCCAGGGTTTGACGAATTCTACAAAGCGTTCGCTAAAGATGCCCTGCAGGCAATCGGTATTGTTGCAGAAGCACTTGCGCACCATCAGTTTCCAACGCACTTGATATTCGCTCCAAGGTAGATCGACTAGCGTTCTTTCGTAGTGGCTATGGATGCGCTGAGCTGGGGTCTGACAGCTAGGACAAGCAGGCGTTGCCTGGCTAGAACTCAGCGTCAGGGTAATCTCAGTGGTCAGGGTGTCAATGTGACAATCTTCCAATCGAAGATAGGTGGGGAGCATCAACAGGCAAGCTAGGATATCCATTGATTTTCCTCGTACAGGCTGGAAATCGATCAGCCCAAGGTATAGATAAGTGATGCCGTTTCTGCAAATGTCAATTATTTCTTTAGATTTCATCGGCTCCCCATAGCCCGATAGTGGCAAAATTGGCATCACCAAAAGCGTGCATGAGCCCAAATATCTGGGCACATTTTTTGACATTCACTGTGGTGGAGAAGACCATATTCCAGTCCACCACACCAATGAGATTGCCCAGACCCAGGCATGCTATGGCACCCACCTGGCCAACTTCTGGATGCATGGCTATTTTCTGCAGTTAGATGATGCCAAAATGGCTAAATCCAGCGGTGAGTTTTTGACGATACAGCGATTGATCGACCGGGGGTATGACCCACTGACCTATCGTTATTTTTGTCTTAATGCTAGCTATCGGGCCAAGCTCAATTTTACCTGGGAGAGTTTAGATGGGGCTGGAACTGCCTTAAACCGATTACGCACCCTCAGCCATGGCTGGGGTGAGGCAGGTGTTTCTGACGATAGCTATATTCAACGGTTTATCGACCATGTTAATAACGATTTAAATATGCCCCAAGCCTTAGCACTGACCTGGGAGATGGCTAAGGGTGATTTACCCGATGCCACCAAAAAGGCAACACTGACTGAATTTGACAAGGTATTGGGTCTAAAGCTGGCAGATTGGTCACCCATAGTAGATGCGATCCCAGAGGAGATTATGGCTCTCGCCCAACAACGGCATCAGGCTAGACTTGAAAAACGTTGGCAGGATGCAGACCAACTCAGGGATCAACTGATGGCGGCTGGATACAGCGTAAAAGATACTCCAGAAGGTCTACAGGTTAACTTGAATGGATAACGATAAAACCGGACTGAGTCAAATAATTCATGATTGAACCCACGTTTGATCTCTCATTGCACTACGACGATAATTTGCAGGATGTGCCAAATAATTCGGACGAAATGCGACAGACCATAGATTTTTGGCAAGCTCAACTGAACCAGCCTGGGTTGGATATTCCCCAACAGATTAAACTGCTGGGTAGAATCGGTGGCTATGCACGCACATTGAGGGATTTAGATCGGGCAGAACAGGCACTGAGCACTGCACTGGAACTCTCCAAAGCTATTGAAAATAAACGGTTTGAGGCATCCAATTCAATCAAGCTAGCCCACGTATATCAGTGGCAGCAGCGATATGCAGAAAGTGAGACTATGTTTGTAGCAGGCATTGCTCTCTGCCAGAACAATCCAGAAGCAGATTCCTATTTGGACTTTGCCTACCAGCACTTCGGTAAGTGCAAGTTTGACCAACAAAAATATGTGGAGGCCCTGCAGTGTTTTGAGCAGGCGCTAGACATGCGGGTTAAAAAAGGTGATCCAGAATTGATTGCGTCTACAGAGCTTGCGATCGCAACTACCCACTCTCGCCAAAAATGTCACAACTCTGATGTCAGCGCCACATATCACTAAGGTACCTGGTACCGACCCACCCTAAAGGTATTGAAAAGGGAAACATGCCGCTCCCAACCTTAAAAACCCAACGTCTCGTTCTACGACCGTTTACCCTTGCAGATGCACCAACGGTACAAAAACTAGGCAGTGCCTATGACGTTGCCTCAAAAACTCTCAGCATGCCACACCCCTATCCAGACGGTATGGCAGAAGCCTGGATAGCCCCCCACGAACCTGACTGGGACAACAAAACCTGGATTACCCTGGCCCTGACTCTCAAAAAAGACGACACTGAACCTCAAGAAATCATGGGCGCGGTTAGCCTAAAGCTATGCTTAATTCACCAACGGGCAGGATTAGCCTACTGGTTGGGCATGCCCTATTGGAATCAAGGTTACATGACCGAAGCAGCTTATGCCCTGGTGAAGTATGGTTTTGAAGAACTCAATCTCAACCGTATCGAAGCTGGACACCATCGCAGTAACCCGGCATCCGGGCGCGTAATGCAAAAAATCGGTATGCAGCATGAGGGGATCAATCGACAGTACATCCTGAGATTTGGCAAGTTTGAAGATCGGGTCATGTATGGGTTACTCGCCTCTGATTGGAAGAAAAAAGAGAGCCAAACATGAATGTCATTTCTCATAATTCAGCTGTTCCCATAGATTGGCTTACTCGCGCTCTACCTTTAAACTTAGGGGCCATTCAACAGATTGAAACTATTAAGGAGCGTCCCTGGTCTCAGATCTATCGAATACAGACAGAACGGGGGATAGCTTATTTCAAAATCTGTGGACCAAACCATCGGCAAGAGGTCCCGCTACTGAAGTGGTTAATGCCTCAGCCCATCATGCCAAGTGTTTTCGCCCTGGATATTGAGCAAGGCTGGATACTGATGGCAGATGGAGGCGTTTTATTTCGAGAGTTGTCTGAACCTGAAGCGTATCACGCCAACTTAGCCACACTGTTGTCTCACTATGCCAGGTTGCAGCAGCAATCTTTGGAGCATATTGGTAAGTTCTTGGCGATGCCCTTGCCCGATCGCCGTCTTAATCAGCTTCCCGAGTTAGTCCAGCAACTGCTCAACATTGGCACTCACCAGGGCTGGTTAGATCAGGAGCTATTCAAACAAGTGCTGAATACTCTACCCATCCTAGAGCAGCTTGGCAGTAAACTCTCCGAGGCTCCTTATGCGGCAGCGCTGGACCACGGTGACTTACATACGGGTAATATCCTATTCAGGCAGAATCACCTGCGTATCTGTGACTGGGGGGATGCCTGTATTACCCATCCATTTTGTTCTCTGTTGCCGCTAGTAGAAACGGTGATGGGCAGTCAATATTCCACACTTGTTCCATTCAAGCTGATGGAAATAGATTGGGTTAACGCCTACTTACAGGCTTGGCATACCTTTGCACCGATGGAGACTCTAAAACTAGAGTTTCAACAGGCCCTTTGCATTGCCCTACTATTGAGAGCCCTGAATATTGCCTACGCCATCCAGCATGCGGATGTAGACACTCTGACACGCTGGTCGCCTTCCGTTACTAATTACCTATCACAATGGGTACAGGTGGAGCCGCTGGTATGTTAAGTGTGGATTGGGGTCGATGGAGATTCAAACTGTTCCAGTAGCATTTGAGGATAAAACCGAACTGCTTGACCTGATGACGCGCGTTATTTGTACTAGCGTCACCCAGGAGGTAGACCTTCAAAACAGCTATATCGAGAACGTCACTAAAAATCTGGAATGGTGGGCTGCTAATCCTGAACTAAGCTGTCATCTTAAGGCGGTCAATGGTGAAACGATTATAGGTGTGATTTTGGTTAAGAAATTCTGGAACCTCTGTAGCTTGTTTGTGGTGCCAGAGTGCCATCGGCAGGGGATTGGGCGAGCCCTGGTGATGGCAGCTATAGAAGGGTGTAGGGTTAAGAGTGACAAGCGGGCCATCCATCTTAATGCTGCACCGGATGCGATCTCATTCTACCGAGCCCTAGGTTGTATACCAAGTGAGAGCAATCAGACTCTTCCTGAAGGAGTTGAACCGATGAAATTTATTCTATAAATACGAGGCCAGTAAATGAAAACAGACTACATTGGCCATGATCGCGCCTACCAGCGCAAACGACAAAATTCTGCCTATGCAGGCTGGAACGAAGCAGCCTCTTTAGCGGATGACTGGCAAAACTGTTGGCAACCAATTATTCAAAAAAAGCCTTTTCCTAAAACAGGCAAACTTTTGGAACTGGGATGTGGGGCCGGAAATATCAGTATTAAGTTTGCCCAGTTAGGCTATGACGTAACTGGTATTGACATTGCCCCCACTGCCATTGACTGGGCGATGGAAAATGCCGCTAAAGCAGATGTTGATGCGGCATTCTTACTCAGCGATGTGCTGACACTGTCTGACATCGAAGATGAATCTTTTGACATTGCCTTAGACGGTCACTGTTTCCACTGCATCATCGGAGAAGATCGGGCACGATTTTTACGGTCTGCCCATCGAGTTCTCAAAAATAATGGTGCTTTAGTCATTAATACAATGTGTAATGAAGTGCCCATGGAAGCTGACTGGCAGGAGAATTTTGATCCTCGATCTCGATGCTTGATGCATGGGGATCTAGCAACGCGCTACATTGGCGACTCTAACGACATTCTGCAAGAAGTTATCAATGCCGGGTTTCGGATCTTAACCATGGAAATTTTACCCCCCAGGCATTCAGAAGATTTGGCCGATTTGCAGATCGTTGCGGTAAAACAATAGAGACGGATATGAGTAAAGTCCAAGTTGTTCCCCATAATCCAATGTGGCATAGTCTATTTGAGCAAGAAGCTCATCAAATTAGCACGGCTTTAGGCGCTATTACCAAAGAAATTTATCACATTGGAAGCACAGCTATTCCAGACATATACGCGAAACCAATTGTCGATCTTTTGGTCATAGTCGAAGATATCTCCGCAGTTGATACGAAATTATCAGAAATGATTTTGCTGGGCTATGAAGTCATGGGTGAATATGGTATCTCTGGTCGTCGATATTTTCGTAAAACCCATACGAACGGTGTTAGAACCCATCATGTACACGCTTTTGAGATAGATGCTGAACCTGTAAAGCGTCACTTGCTGTTTCGAGATTACTTGATTGCCCATCCCGAAGCAGCTCAGCAATATAGCGACTTGAAGCGTAAATTAGCCCAACAATATCCTATGGATTCAAGAGCATATACGACTGGTAAAGATAAGTTTGTGAGAGATATCCTTCTAGAAGCGGAATGTTGGCAAAAACAGCTGACATCTTCAGATGTTGATGCTCTTAAACAAAAGCAGAACGAAGCAATCTAAGTCCATAACTTAACCTCAGATGACTAGCGATGCAGGCCTGGCCACAATGAAACTTCGGTCGGTTAACAGAGAAGGGCATGCCCTGGTTCGTGAACTTCGCATTGCAGCCTTACGTGATGCGCCAGGATCGTTTGCTGAATCCGCAGATGAGGCATCTGCCCGCCCGATATCCTACTGGATAGAGCAGACTCAATCTCTTGTTGACCCACATATTATGTTCCTCGTAGAAGTTGACGGTAAACCCCGAGGGACTATCTATGGCCTTGTTGATCAACAATACAAAGCTAGCAGCAGGGTAGGCGGTTTGTGGGTTGATTCAGCCTATCGAGGCCAAGGCCTGGGGCACTTGTTACTAAATGCGGTACTTCAATGGACACGCTCCAAGAATTTTGGCGCTATACGCCTCTGGGTGCCCATAGAGGTTCCCGCAGCGAAAGCGCTATATCTCAAGGCAGGCTTTGAGTTCACTAATAAGGTAAAACGTGTCGAATGTGAAACGCCCTTGGATATTCGAGAAATGCAGCTTCTATTTTGAAGTTTGCAAGTTAATGCTCGCTGTTGCAATTTATATAAGCGTCATTGACCAGTTTTGGTACACAATCGCTTACATTGACCTGTGCTGCTAACGGAACATCTTGTTCAAAGCCGATCTCTACCAGTTCCCTTCCAGAACTACACTGCTGGATCGCGTCGAATAAATTTGACTGAACACTTTGATATACGGCAACAGCGGCTTGGGATTCAGGTGATAATCGACCGTTTAGGTGGCTTGCGAACTGACCAGTCAGCGCTTGCGCTATCGCACCAGCACCAACTAAGTCCTCAAATGCTGGACGGAGGCTACCATCAGGCCAACGCTCACCTGCGGGCACGATTGTAATCGATTGGCCAAATTGTTGAGCAGCCAAGGCGACAGCCCTACAGTTTCTTAAACAGCCAGCCAATGTCGGTGTTGTCCCTGTCGCTAAACTCAGCGTTGCACCATTCGGTGAAGGCAACACTAACCGAGTACCGTTATCAATTTGAAGCAATGACTCCGGTGATAGTGAATAACGACTAGTGCCCCGCTTTTCGGCTAATTCTGCATCGATTGTCTGAGCGAATTCCTTGGCTGTGTGATCTCTCCAGCGATATGGAAAAACTATCGCACCACGGCTAGTGGCAATCTCTACACAGGTTGAAAATGATAGAACATCAACAATGACAACGACATCACTGGTGGCAGCCAGGTGTTTAATTCCCTGCTGGCCCCACTCACAACGGATATCAAAATTAGCTTGTTCGAAATACATTAGTTGTTTCAGGCTTCGCCTATAACCTTATGTCACTTCGTTGCACGTTCGCTTACAGTACCCCATTAACTTTTGCATCACAACCAAAATCTCTCGACAGTTCGCTCCTGCCGGGTTGTTAGGGCTCAAGCCCCTTCCACATCGGATACGAGATGACGGTGCCGAATTCAAGCAACGACTCACCGACGAGAGAGAAGCCACGACCCTCGTAGAACTGTCGAGCGGTCGCTGAACTCTCTAGCCTGATCTCACGAATGCCCAAGCGACTCGCCTCGCTTTCGAGGAACGCCATCAATCCCTTGCTGACCCCATGGAAGCGTGCCAGGGGCGACACGTACAAGAGGGCAAGCTTGCCTGACTGACTTAGTAGCCCGAAGCCAACAATGCCAATGGATGCCTGAGCAACGGCTGCGATGTTTCTTGGCGATGCAATCCAAGACGCCACATTCGCAATTGTCTTGTTCGATAGCCAAGCAGCGATCGTTTCCTGATCGCCTTGATGATCCTCAATGCACAACTCCGCGATCGATTGACGCACCGCCTCACACGCGCCTGGTGCATCCGCTACTTCCGCCCGTCGAATCAAGTATTCCATCGTCGTCAAATGTGACGCCCTAACTATTATTTATCCAGAAAGTTTCTGAATAATACCCTACAGGCCGGAGTTATCCAGAAAGCTTTCGTAACTGGTTCAAACTTCATGTCCCTAGTGTGCCAGTTGTCCCAACCCCTGATTGCACCTCTTAATTCAAAACTGCACGATTTCCCGGCTTTCTTAGCTGAAGACCTCCCATTTGAGAGGTCTTCCTTTGACATCGTCCTCAGCTACCTAACGTTTATCGATATTGCCGATCTTCAGGCAGCCTCTTAAGAAATTGCCCGTGTTTTGCGTCTTGAGGGAGAGCTAATCGTTGTCAGCATTAGTAATATAGCCTCAATACAGAGGGCCGGATTAAAGATGAAACAGGTAACAAAGCCTACCGGAAGGTTGACCGATACATGGAACACTTTTCAATGGACCTGGAGTGGCATGGCATCAGGATTAAAAACTACCACAGACTCCTGAGCTATATCTTCGATCTTTTTCTCAATCATGGATTTGTCCTAACGCGATTTATTGAACCACTCCCTGATCTGTCTGATCCAGACTACAACGAAGAATGGCGTGTACCGAACTTTCAAATTTATAGTTTCAAGCGCACCACCGAATAGGTTATTCAGAATGATAAGTCCCACCATTCGTAAAGCAAAAGTCCAAGATATCCCAGAAATCCAACGCCTTTACAGACAACTGGACGATCACCACACAGAACTTCTTCCCGAGTTTTTTCAACCTGTAGAGGGTGACGCGCGTGGGAATGATGTGGTGCAAACATGGATTGTTCGGGACGACGCCGATTACCTGCTGGCAGAACTAGACACTCAGGTGGTCGGGTTCGTCACCGTGGAGCGATCGGCTCATCCGAAATATCCTATGTTCCGACCACACAAATTTGCACTGATCGATAACGCGGTAGTAGACAAGCCCTATCGAAGCAAGGGGATCGGAACGGCCCTATTCCAGGCTACGATTGATTGGGCAAGAAGTCATGGTCTTCGGTATGTTCAAACAAGCGTTTGGCATAAGAACGCTGGAGCCCAAGAATTTTACCTCGATCAAGGCTTCCGCCCAATGACTACCAGACTTGAATTGGACACAGAAGGGAATAGCGAAAGTGTATGATTAGAAACCTATCCTATGATAGAAGCTGAATCCACCTCGAACATTAGCTCTCCGAATCCAATACAAATCCAGAAAGCCAAAGTCTCAGACCTTACCCAATATGCCACGATCCCGATCTCATTCATGGTCAACTCGGTTATTGAGGTATCAGGTGATTTCCCAGATTCATTCACCCTTAGCGAGCACCCAATATCGAAACCCTGGCTCAAGGACTATGACATCTACAATTCACCCTCGGCACTCCCCACTAGATTTGACTTGAGCAACTGGGCCATCTTTCTAGCCAGTAATGATGCTAAGCCTATGGGTGGATGTATTGTCGCCCATAATACGCCAGGTGTAGACATGCTTCAGGGCCGAACCGACCTGGCTGTGCTCTGGGATATCCGCGTTGACCCTAACTACCGTGGTAGGTCCGTAGGTCGCCGTTTATTTGAGGCGTCTATCGCCTGGGCACGGTCTCGTAGTTGTATAGAACTGCATGTCGAAACGCAAAATCTCAACGTACCAGCATGCTGTTTCTATCAGAGCATGGGGTGTACATTGCTCCGTGTCGTTCGTAATGCCTATGATAAATGCCCTGGCGAACATCAGCTAATCTGGCACAGAACACTATCGAGAGATACCCTATGAAAGATATTCCTGAGTCTATTAGGGCAGTCCTGATGAGTCCCCAAGGACGGGTGCTGCTTATGAAGGTCAAAGGTTCTAGGGGGTCGATCTGGATTACCCCTGGTGGCAGACGCGAGCCGGGAGAGACCGCACCCGAAACCTTACGGCGCGAGTTATGCGAGGAAACTGGATTGAGTCTTGTGGGCGACAGCCAGGAAATTTGATTCCGTTGCAAAAAGTGGTGCCCTCTGTGATCGTAGGGAAGTCTAAGGCGTTATCGAAGCGTGGTTCAGCTTAGCTGCTCAAAAAACGTTTGCGACTGTATGTCAATCAACCTCTGCGAGTTCGGTCTTGGGAAGTTCAAGTTTCAGGAATGAGATCGCACGCAGGGGGAGTGCGATCGCAAGCAGAGGAAATGCGATCGCAACCCTGATGAGTACCGTTAGCTTAAGTCGTTGTTTCATCAATGAGCAATTTGGATTTGATATAGATTGCCCAGCTTAGCGATAGGGACTCAATCGGATGCTGTAGAGCTTTGAGCAGTGCGATCTCAAGTAGGGGAAGTGCGATCTCAATCAAGCCAAATACTGCTCTCATGAGCGTTTTCTTTGTCCAAAGGGTTAGTTGGACAATAGTGATGGGAGCTACGCTATAGTGCATATCAACTAGGCCTATGACCCCGACCTTGGACAAAATGGAACTAAGACTTGTATGCTTTACCCAGTAGGCATTACAGGGTCTTAGTGTGCCATATTTTGACGCTAGTCATGATCTTTCTGAGGAAAAAATAAACCCGATCCAAGCAGATACAGGTCACCTGAAGAGGAATCTTAGCTAAATGACGCTTGAATTTGGTCATTCAGAC
>JBCDEB010000192.1:0-12603 GCA_039180005.1 Cyanobacteria bacterium P01_G01_bin.54
CTAAACAAGAACTATCGGGTCTTCTTTTTTCTCAACCGAACATAAAACAGCCCTACCCTCAGCGGGAGGTGTTGGGGGGCGGGTCCCCTGACAACCGGGTCTGACATTGAGATTTTAGGGTTTTGAGGAAGGCGATCGCTGCGCTTAAACGAAACTTACGTTCAATAGAATGAGCCTGAGTCCTTCTAGGGGCTGTCATCATTTAGATTTCAAACGATTGCTGTGTCGAGCTTACAGCCCCTTTTCCTGTTTTTGGGGTCGGGCGCTCTATCGCTTGTCCCATCAGGCTTCTGAGATTAATTGATGACGTGCCCTAGAACCAGACCCGATTGAGCAGAATGGTTTTCGGGCTGCAATCGGCGTAATGAAGCGGGGATGGAAACTTTCTGGTGGCATCTGACTTCAAGAAGAAAAGACGTTTTGTTTTGAGAGAGTTTAATGTTGAATCGTTATTTAAAGCGGGGGGCAATGCTCGCGATCGCCGCTGGTCTGACGGCTGCTCTGGGCCAACCCACCCATTCCCAACCCACCCATTCGCAACCTGCTCCCCAGCCGTTATCCTTTAGCGCTGCGGATCAAGCCGAATTCCTCGACGCCCATAACGCGGTGCGGGCGGAGGTGGGTTTGCCTCCGCTAAGCTGGTCGCCGGAAGTGGCGGCGATCGCCCAAGACTGGGCTGATCATCTGGCGAATAATGGTTTCACGATGCAGCACCGTTCAGCACGCGATCGCCAGCAATACAACATTGGCGAAAACCTCTTCTGGTCCGCGGGTCAACAGAGCACCCCAACTCAGGTAGTCAATAGCTGGGCCAGTGAGAAAAAAGACTACAACTATCGCAATAATACTTGCAATGCGATCTGTGGTCATTACACACAAATCGTCTGGCGCGACACCACCTTGGTGGGCTGTGGCATGGTCGGTGGAAATCACCCCCAATATGGCCGTCAGGAGATCTGGGTTTGCAACTATAACCCGCCCGGCAACTACGTAGGGCAGAAACCCTATTAAACTGTCCAATCAAACATCGACCAGGAGAGGAATACAGCCCTGAACATCTCGCTCACGCAGGGCTCCCAAAACCCAGCTCCTACCGTTGGCGGGTAGTCTGGAAAGGGTGTAAGCTCTGCTCGCCAGCTCAAGCCAACCCGAATCTCATGCGACGAACCGCCCAACGCCTGACCCAAGCCAGCCGTGATTGGCTGCTGGATGAACAGCAAACCTGGCGTTTTCCCCTTGTCTTTTGGCTCGTCAGTCGGCTACTGATCTGGATCGCGTTTTTTGGTCTTGCCCCCTTCCTCAATGCTGAGGCGGCGGTGGGTAGCGGTGCCTTTGTGGGGGGGGATGGGCAATGGTATCTACGCATTGCCACCGAGGGCTATACCGTTGACCCGGATGGGCTCTGGCGATCGCCCGCCTTTTTTCCCCTCTATCCACTGTTGATCCGCTGGCTGGCGATCGGGCCCCTTTCCCCAGAAATTGCGGGCTTGGTCGTAAACAACTTGGCTTTTTGCGGTGCCGTCTGGCTGCTGCACCATTGGCTCCAGCAGTGCTATCGCCTAACGACAGCCCGCTGGGCGGTGGCGGTCTTGACCCTCTGCCCCTTTTCATTATTTGGTACGGTGCTCTACACCGAAGGGCTGTTCCTCTTGTTGACCATTGCGGCCCTTTGGGCTTTTGAAGCTCGACGGCTTGGCATCATGGCGATCGCCGGTCTCCTGGCTACCGCCGTGCGCCCCCCCGGTATTGCCCTGATTCCAGCGCTCCTGCTCCAGGCCAGACGCGAGCAGCACTCCATCGCAACCTATCTGGGAATCTTCACAATGGCAGGTGGCTTACTCGCTTACAGCCTCTATTGTTGGCTCCATCTCGGCGATCCGCTGGCCTTCTCAAAAGCCCAAGACCAATGGGGGCGAACCGTCGGCGATTTACAACCCTGGTTCCGGATGCTGATTGTAACGATCGTGGGTGAGACCAATTATCATGCTCAGGGTTTAGCCAGAATTGATCATCCGTTAGCGGTGCTGGTTGTAACAGGGCTGGCGATCGCCGTTTGGTGCGGGCGCGATCGCTTGGGTCGCACCACCCCCTACTGGATCTTCTTTGTGGTCTGTGCCTGTTGGGTTGTGGGTGACTATGGACTGCTGCGGCTCGGAGGCGTTTTTGGTGGGACACTACTGCTGTGGCAACTGCGACGGCAACTCAGCGGTGCGGTGCTGCTTTACGGCTTTTGCAGTCTGGGGCTGTTGCTGCTCTCAGGGAGTGATCTCTCCGCCGAGCGTTTGGCTTATGGCATTGTGCCCCTGACGATCGCCGCTGGGTTAGCCCTCGAAAAACACCCCCGTGTGGGCTATGGCTTGCTACCCCTGAGTGCGATTGTGCTGCTCACCATTGCTACACAATTGGGTCAAGGCATTTTGGTGGCGGGTCTCAATTTAATAGGCGCTATCTAACGTGAGCTCTGGATAAGCAGACATCGCGAAAGACTCTAAAACTCGTAGAATCAAACAATACTGGCTCCGATATTGCCGGAGTCTGAGGGGGCAATTTCCCCCTCAGCGGCAGGTGTCGGGGGGCTGGACTCCTGACAACCGGGTTTGAAAACGAGATGTCAAGGCTTTGAGGAATGCGACTGTTTCGCTTAACCGAAACTCACGTTAATTAGTGATGCTGACAATCCTGCCACTGGGCCAGTAACAATACCAATTCATCGATCGCCTGCCGCTGCTGGACAACCGACACCGTGGCTTGGTTGAGCACAATGCTAAAGATCAGGCGATCGCGCCCCGGTCGTTGCAAATAGCCAGACAAAGCCGAGACCCCCGTTAAGGTTCCAGTTTTGGCGAAAACAGTACCCACAACCGGGGTCTCGCGAAAGCGACGCCGCAAGGTGCCACTCTCACCGCCCACCGGCAGGGAGTCCAGGAACACGGCAGCATGTTCACTGTGGGCCATGTGATAGAGCGTTTGGGTGATCGCCTCCGGACTGACTAGATTATGCCGCGAGAGCCCAGAGCCATCGGCCAAGTGATACGTACTGGGTTCAACACCGAGATCAGTCAAGCTGGCTTCTAGCGCCCTCACTCCCTCGCCGCTGGCATGTGCCTGACCCAGACGGTGCAGCAGCACCTCAGCGTAGAGGTTTTGGCTGGGTTGATTGGTGGCACGAATCAGTTCCGCCAGGGGCGGCGATCGCCACGCATCCTGGGTTGCTAACCGGGGGACAGACGCTGTTACAGCCGCAGACTCGACAGTAATGCCCGCCAACCGGAGCTGCGATCGCAATGTCTCGAGAAAATAGCGTGCCGGGTCATGCACTGCCATCCGCCAGCGATCCGGCCCATTGTCTGCCGCGACCGTGCCGCGAATATTGAGGATCGGGGTGCCGAGAATGCCTGTGATATCAAGGTCATAGGGACTTCCCGGTTCGCTGGTACGACCCTGATTATTCAGCCGCCATTGCCGCAGGGCGATCGCATCGTCGGTTTCCCAGGCAATGGCTTCTCCAGACGTTTGGGGCAGCACCGTCAGGCGAAAGCTATTTTGGTTGAGAATCAGCCCCGTCACGGGGACACCGTAGTAGAAGTTCAGGTCATACAGCTCCCAAGTGGGATGATGACCGGGAAAGTTGGCCGCTGAAACGGTGAGATGCTGGATCGACCGGAGACCACGCGCCTGAAGCGATCGCGCCCAGTCCCTGAGCTGGGTAGTGGTCAGGGTTGGATCGCCCTGCCCATGAATATGCAGCTGGGCCCAATGACTGCCGTCGCCCTGCCATTGCAGCGGCGTCATCATTGCCCAGTTCGGGCCAAACCGATGGAGCGCAGCGGCAGTGGTCAGCAGTTTGGCATTGGAGGCAGGCAAAAAATAGTCCTCGGCATTGTGGCGGTAGAGTTCTGCGCCAGAGTCGAGGTTTTGGATGAGAATTCCCCAATGCGCTCTTTCCCATTGGGGTTGATTGATTCGGCGAGTCAGCGCTTGGGGCAGCTCAATGGGACAGGAGGCGACGGGTGCTTGGGCGGCAACGAGCGGGGTAAACAATAGCCAACACCCTATGACTCGCCACCCCAAGCGACAGAGGACAAGCCATCCCCCTCTAACAGAATTTTGACTGTTCAGAGCATTTTCCCAACGATTGTTTTTGATAAAGTAGGGCATTGAGCCGGATGGATGAATACGGTAGGTTGGTGTTGAACAGAACACAGTCCAACCGACTGCTACAACTTCTTCTAGTCTAGAAAATCAACTCGATCAACTCTAGGCTTCAGCTTGATGAGGTTGATCGGTTAAAGTGGGGAGTGGGTTTTGGCGGGCATCACCCACCCTCCAGCATTCTTCTTGCCTATCTTAAAAAACAATGAAGAGTCCCAGAAATAGATCTGTCTTCTCAATTATCTTGTTTCCTCTCAGGTCTTATTTGATAATCGGCAAGGTTTATTTTGATGCCATAGAAGCCTTGGATTGGTTTTTTCACTCACTTTGGATATTTTACATTAATGACAACTATTTGCCAAAAAAATTTTCCGAGTATAGAGTCAATACCGTAACTGAATATTTGAATCTTTTCAAGAGAAAGTTTGGCTATATCTATAATGAGGAAGTGATCTCTGTTCTCCTCAAAACGAAAAATAGAACCCCAATTCACATCAGGAAAAATGGAGAAATAGAAACTTTTTTCCTCACCAACGAAGAAGCGATTGAGCAGCTACAGGGATATGCACCCTATGAAATCAATAATGGCAATCGATTTTGCCGGAAAATCTTAGGACTCTCAAGTCAGCAATTAACCCAAATATACGATAACAGAACAAAAAAAAATGGCAGAATTGGTAAAACAGCCATTCTCCCAGGGAGTTTGACCTGTAGATACAATAAATCCGATCTCGCTAATCTCGATCGCCTGAATCGTAAGCTCAATATTCAGTACCGTGAATGGTCTAAAGGCTATATCTTAGATTTAAAGCTACAAAGAGAAAATAGAAAAGTACAAGCTAGAAAACTAGTGCTTGCCCTATTATTGCCCATTACCATGATTGGCACAATCGTCTTTAGGCTGCCATTTTGGTTTTTTACTTTTATCTTAGCGGAATCTAAATGTTTACTGAGAATCTCTCGCTTTGTGTTCGAGCGTCTGTTTTACTTGGTACTTATCCTCTGGCATCAGGTCGAACTCCTCTGGTACTCAATCTTAGAAGATTGGCGCTATATCAATGGTGTCTCGGAAATTAGAAATCCACTCTCATACCCGAAAGGAATTCAATTTGAAGCGACCATTGTTTTTTCTCGTGTAGATGTCATCTTGCTATCTTCTCTACTCGTATTTTTGGTTATATTGGCTGCATTGGCTGTTATGATTTTTGGCTAAATAAACGCCTCATAAATCGTGGCTTCCGAGTTTTCGACGACTACCTCAGCACGGTTAAACGCGAGTTCGGCACGCACATCGTCACTAATCACAAAGGCGGTGGGTTGCACAAAGTCAGCTTCTCGATACAAGATGCTGAATTCTTGGATTACATCGGCGATCGTCTTGTAAGTCGTGAAGGGCATTGGCAGGCTGGATGGTTGCTCTAGTGCAGCGCCACCTCTAAATTGTAGGTTGGTGTTGAGCCCAGCGAAACCCAACACAACCAATACGGATACTGGTTTACTCTTCGAGAAGGCTTCGCCAACATGATTCAATTCAATCTGCGCGACACCCCCTCATTTCACTCCGGACAAAGCATTAGGGTGATCCTGGCGTCATTTGAATTATCTAACCTTATTTAGCTCAAAATTAAATTTATTGAATTCCTCATGGAAATAGCCAATGTACATCTTGATGACAGTATCTCGATTAGATACCTCTCCATTACTTCTGCTGAACTTAGAGAAAGGGAGAATTACATTGTGAGCCATAGCAATCAAGTTCTGAAATGACTGGCTTAAATCCTTGCATTCAACTGGAGCAATACCAAAGTCTAGAACATATTCATTGACTTCATCCATTAAGTTCGCTATCGGTGAAGCTAAATCCTTAAATTTAAAATCACTCATTGAACCTTCAAGATATTGATAGTAAATCTCCTCAAATTGTTTAATGTAATTAGTGACATCTCTGAACAAAGTAAGAATTTCTTTCATGAAATCTTCCTTGTTGAGCCTTAGAGATTCAAAAAACTCAGCTCTGTATCTATAGTCATTATTCCAATCAATGATTGAATGTTCACCAAATTTCTCTCCACTAATCTTTAAAGCAGGATTTTGTTGTAGAATATCTGGATCTATCCATTGAACTCTACAAATCCAATTAACCCTGTCAACATCACTTAATGATGGATATATAAATAACCAAATTACGTCAGTTTCCTGACCCAACCATCTTTCTTCAGTAATAGAGTCACGATAATATTGCCTATATTTAAGTTCCTCAACTATCTTTCGAGCAATATTTTCTATCTCATACTTTGAATACTCTTGAGTGAGTAGGATATCTGCTCTATATCTTTTCGCTCTATTTAAGCTAATGTCTTTTAGTGAGAAAATAATATACTGCTCGAACGCAGATATCTTCTTGCTGATTTTCCTGAAGGTATTTAAAGCACTTTCATTGATCACCTGATCGAAAGGGACATTAACTTTCCAGCCTTTACTCGTATGTTCAACCGTATATTCATTGACTGCTTGCCAGTAGGAACATTCTTGGTCAACATCACAGAGAATGAGTAGTACAGGTAGATCATGATTCTTCCAGTACTCTAGATGTTGCTTTTCACCTCTGAAAACAACATACTGACCCTTGTTTTCTTTAAAGTAGGATGAACCAGATTTAATTTGTAAAGCTAGTAATTGGCCTGTCGGATTACCTTCCTCGCAGATCTCGACAAATGCATCGATCCCAAAATCTTCAATAGATTGCTCTCTAAATATCCAGTAGAGCTTGAGAAATGCCCTCTCAGTACAGTTAACTCCAAGCCTCTCCACATTATTCAATTTCCTTTTAGACATAAATCTCCATTACTTCTCAATTAATAACCGACTATTTCTCTCTAGTCGCATAAAATATTTTTCACTGTGAAGCTAAACCCCGGAAGCAACGAACTCGTCAAACGATCCCCCTCAAACAACGTCATCGCTTTCACCAAAATCCCCTGCTCCCGCCGATACACCTCAATCGACTCCTGTTCCCGATCGGCAATCCAATATTCCCGCACCCCCTGCACTGAATAGAGCTTCAGCTTGGTTTCCCTATCCCGCTTTTTGTCTTTCTCCGACAACGACAACACCTCCACCACCAACTCCGGCGCACCCACCAAATGTCCTGCATCATCTAGAAGCTGCGCTAAACGATCATTACTTACCCACACTACATCCGGAATTACACTATCGTTTTGGGTAAAGATGATACCTGGTGTGAAAGACGCTTGACCCAAACCACTCTGCTGAGACCAAAGGTGCAAAGCGATGTAAATCTTACCTGCTACATCCTGGTGGTTCCAATGGGGCGCTCTAGTCACAAATAGCTCTCCATCAATAATTTCGTAGCGATTCCCATTTTCGGGCAAACCCTCTAGGTCTTGAACCGTCCAGCGGACTCGTGTTGCAGATAGCGTCATCGTAAAAATATCCAAGTTGGCTGACTATCTGTACTCCAGTATAGAAGTAAAGAAGAGGGGTGTAGCTCATTGATGAGCACACCCCTATTTTGTGAATAGCCGAACCGTTACGAACCCCCCCGCAACTTATCCAACACCGAAACATCCGCCAGCGTCGAAGTATCCCCCGACACATCCTCACCCGCCGCTAGTTTGCGCAACAACCGTCGCATGATCTTGCCCGATCGCGTCTTCGGCAACACATCCGTAAAACGAATATCTCCTGGGCGGGCGATCGCCCCGATCTCTTGGCCCACATGCAGCTTGAGTTCCTTGAGCAGGGCATCGCTCCCTTCAAGAGAGCCCTCTAGGGTGACAAACGCAAAGATATCCTCACCTTTAAGGTCATCAGGACGACCCACGACCGCCGCCTCTGCCACCGAGGGATGCGACACCAGCGCCGACTCAATTTCCATCGTGCCCAAGCGATGACCCGAAACATTAATCACATCATCAATGCGACCCATCACCCAGAAATAACCGTCCTCATCCTTACGAGCGCCATCGCCTGCAAAATAAAAATGCTGGCCATCCTTGGGGGCCACGGGTTCCCAATAGGTGCGCTTGAAGCGATCGTCATCACCATAGACCGTGCGGATCATGCTCGGCCAGGGGTGCTTGACCACCAGATAGCCCCCTTCGTTAGCCGCCGTCGGGTTGCCGTCCATATCCACTACATCGGCAAGGATACCGGGGAAGGGATAGGTCGCTGAACCGGGCTTGGTGGGCGTCGCCCCCGGCAAGGGGGTGAGCATAAAGCCGCCCGTTTCTGTCTGCCACCAGGTATCAATAATCGGGCAGCGCTCGCCGCCGATCACTTTGTGATACCACATCCAGGCTTCCGGGTTAATCGGTTCGCCCACCGTGCCGAGCAACCGTAGCGAGGTGAGGTCGCGGGCGTTGGGCAGGTCTGCGCCCAGCTTGATAAAGGCGCGGATCGCGGTGGGGGCAGTATAAAAAATCGTCACCTTATACTTTTCAACCACATCCCAGAAGCAGCCAGGGTTCGAGGGGCGCGGCACACCCTCATACATCAGGCTGGTTGCACCGTTAGAGAGGGGGCCATAGACAATGTAGCTGTGGCCCGTGATCCAGCCCACATCGGCGGTACACCAGTAGACATCGGAATCCTTGAGATCTAGCGTCCATTTACAGGTCATATGGGTGTAGAGGTTGTAGCCGCCCGTGGTATGCACTACGCCCTTGGGCTTGCCGGTGGTGCCGCTGGTATAGAGGATGAAGAGCATATCTTCACTGTCCATCGGCTCCGGGGCGCAGTCGGCGGCGGCATTGGGTTGCAGCTCATGCCACCAATGATCTCGACCGGCTGCCATTTCTACGGCTTCCTTGGTGCGTTGAATCACCAGCACGTTCTCGACCGAGGGCACGGCGTTGTCTTTGAGGGCTTCATCGACAGCAGGCTTGAGGGGAATCGTTTTATCTTTGCGAAAGCCGCCATCGGCCGTTACCACCAGCTTGGCTTCGGCATCCAGCAGCCGGGTCTTGAGCGCCTCCGCACTAAAGCCGCCAAACACGACGCTATGGGGCGCACCGATGCGGGCACAGGCGAGCATGGCGATCGCCGCTTCGGGAACCATGGGCATATAGATACCGACCCGATCGCCTTTTTTCACGCCCAAGTCTTTGAAAACATTGGCCATTTTGCACACTTCCCGGTGCAGTTCGGCATAGGTAAGCGTTACCGTGTCGCCCGGTTCCCCTTCCCAAATAATCGCAGTCTTGTCGCGGCGATCGGTTTTTAGATGGCGGTCTAGACAGTTATAGGAAATATTGATCTTGCCACCGACAAACCATTTGGCATGGGGCGGTTGCCAGTCCAGTACGGTGTCCCATTTTTGGAACCAGTCGAGTTCTTGCTCGGCGAGCTCGGCCCAGAAGGCAGGAGGGTCAGCGGCGGCTTTAGCGTAGAGGGCTTTATATTGTTCCATGCTGGCGATCGCCGCCTGGGCAGCAAAGCCAGTCGGGGGGTTAAAGCGGCGGTCTTCGTGTAAAACGGATTCAATCGTTGAGTCGCTCATCGTCGGGGTTTTTTAAACGCTACAGAGTTCCATTACGATAGGGCCGCGCTGGGCTGAATCTGGGGATTGTTGCGTTTCTTTTCAGATCCGGTGCTGTCCTCCCAAAGCATCAACCAGAGTGCAGACAATGCAGTAATGATCGCGCCTCAGGTGCTCACCGATGGACAAGCAGTTAACGCAGCGAGAAAGGGTGATCGGCCACCTTTCACTATTGGTTTTGGCGGCTCTGATTACCGGGATTTGGCGGTGGGAAGTGGAGCTGAGGGGCCCGGAGGGTTGGACTTGGATTTCCTATTTCCATTGGGCAGTGCCCATCGGCGCTGGCCTGTTTGCGCTCTGGCTGGCGCTTTTTAGCAATTTGCCCACATTACGCAAGCGATTGCTCTTGATGGGGTTGTTCTTGTTAAGCTTTGTGCCAATGTACTATGCCTTGTCCATCTCACTCTATTTCTTTTTTGTGGGTGGACCATCAGCCTTTATTAGTGTGGGAATACTAGCGATTCGCCTGGGGCCACTCTCTTTTTTGACTTTTCCAATTATTTTGGCTGTGACGTATCTGGCTTATCCAGGAATTTTAGCGCTTTTTTGGGGGGGAGCATGGTTGCAGGGATTGAGGTTAAGTTGGCGTCTTTATCTGCAATCCGCGATCGTTTATTTGCCGGCCTGGAAGTGGGCTGTGATGGTTGCACCGCTCACCCAGACCATTCCTGATAGTCTCCATACCCTGAAAAGCGGCAATCTGTTTTTCTTTATGGTAATTGGTTTAGGATTACCATTTTTAGCCCCCTACCGTGAAACTGAATCTGGCTTGATTAAAATCTGGCGATTTATGAGGAAAAAACGGTTGCGGATAACCAAAACTCAATCTCATGATTTACATTGAAACCATCACTCAGAATCAATCATTTGCTGTTCAAGAATGAGTGTGATCATGGAGTATAAATAGGGGGCGATCGTATTGAGTGAGACTGTGTCTGAGTACAAAAAACGACCAACATCACCATTGGATTATGCAAGCAAAAACCTGCTAATTGCCAAAACTAAATATCAACATAGCTACTTTTGTACATTTCTCAATTAAGGAGATTGCAATGAATTCAGATAAGAAGGAGATGACATCGCGTGAGATACTAGATAGTATCTTGGGAACACTGAAGCGATTTTTTATTGAACCCATTAAAGGCAAGACTCCACTCACTAAGATTGTGTGGTGGACTGGTTTGATTCTATTGCTCTCTAAATATTACATTCCTGCTCCCTTCTATTCTTTTGGGTTTATCACTGGTGTCGTACTGATAACAGTTGCTGGCACTGGTGTCTTTCAGCCAGAGTTCAGTTTTCATCAAGCGGCTGAGCAAGGAAAAATTGAATCAGTTCAGTCTCTTCTAAACAAAGGTATTGATGTTAATATTCAAAACACTAACCATGAAACTGCTCTTAATCTTGCCTGTGAGTCTGGTCAGCTTGAGATGGTCAAGTTTTTACAATCGAAATCAGCAGATATTAACCTGGGTCAGCCATTAGTTAAGGCAGTTAAAAATAATCACCTAGAAATCGTGAAGTTTTTACTGATGAATGGAGCTTTGCTGGATAGCCAAGACGCATCTGGGCAGACCGCTCTTCACCAAGCGATCAGGCTTTCCACTGAAGAGACAGTACTGAGCTACATTAACTTACTCATCGAGCATGGGGCAAATATTAACATTGGGGACAACGACCAGGCTACCCCATTACACTATGCTATTGACCAAGAGTATCTCGAAGTGATGACAACATTGCTCAGAAATGGTGCAGAAGTCAATGCAAGGTTGAAAGATGCTCGGACTCCTTTGACCATGGCAATCGCCAAAGAAAATCAGGAAGCGGTCAAAATCCTCAGGGATTTTGATGCTATCGGCTAATTTTTTAAGGCTACTCATTTTGGGGAGTGCTCAGAAAGCCGTGCTCGATCCGGCTGTAACCCCTGATTTTCCGTTCCCAGAACCGAAATTTACACAAAAATCAGAACGCTCCCAATTTTGACCATCTTATATTTCCTGACCTAAAGCTAGCGTTTAGAAAAAAAGAGTGTAATCCTGCTCTTGAACCACTTTCGCCATTTCCCCTCATCACATAATCTTTCAAAACTATTGTCACCACAAGTCAAAATACTATTCTTTATAACTGGGGTTTCAATCTGCGTCATTGTAGTTCTGTGAGTCTTACAGGCAACATATTGCCCCCATTCATTTTTTGACTCATCCCAAATCCCTGCTTTAGCATAGCTGTGCATTCTGTATTGATCTTTGAATTTGGATTTCGGAGTTGTGTAGATAATAACTAGATTATTTTTGACTGTCATTGAGACTTGATATGCTCCATCCGATTCTAAGTGTTTTGCTGATCCTGAGAATTCTAGATCTTCTTCTATCTCTCGAATAGACTCAGCAAATTCATCAAATTCTATTTTGTGGGTCATCTGAATTCTCAATAGCAATCCTGTTTTGAATTCGTACTCAGGATCAACAGTTGCGTAAACACATCTTGGTAGTATAGTCGGCAGTACTATAATCATCAATAAAACTGTCAAAATTGACACAGTACAAACTAGCTCCCAAAATGTAAATCCATGATTTCTACGATTGCTACGCACACAAAACTCACAAAACCAATTCAAGTCTTGTGCCTTCAATTATTCTAAACAGCTTACTTATTAAGTAGGGTGCATCCCAGTTACGCAAGCCCTCACCCTAAATCCCTCTCCCAAGCTGGGAGAGGGACTTTGAATCCGGCTCCCCTTCTCCCTTTTTGGGAGAAGGGGCTGGGGGATGAGGGCGATGCAGTCTGGATGTGCCAAAGTGGGATGCTCCCATTAAGTATGCCCAGAAAAGCCTGCGAATATATCACTTCACAAAAAAAATCATTGATGAGATCTAGGCGATCATTAATAC
>JBCDEB010000193.1:0-12182 GCA_039180005.1 Cyanobacteria bacterium P01_G01_bin.54
GGCTGGGGGATGAGGGCGATGCAGTCTGGATGTGCCAAAGTGGGATGCTCCCAATATAAACTTCTTTTTCCTAGCCAAAGACTATGATCCTGCTAAAGAAAACGAGATAATGAGTGCTGCTAGAAAATTTATTGAAGCAGATAAAGAGTGGTCATGGCAAGCAGAAATCACGTTTACAATCTATGAATATGGAGCCGAGAAACGTGCAATTGTAGGGATACCCAGGTATCCTTTAGGCGTTAAGATTGCTAAATTTGATGGCTGGTTACCAGATGAGATTCGTAAATGGCAACAAGCAATCTATGAAGCCAACGGTGCTGAATGTAAAGCAACGATTGACTGGGACAGTGATGACGAGCCTTGCATGGCGATCGACGATTTTGCGAGGTCTATGATAAGACAATAAAATCAACCCTTGAGAAGGTTATTGATGAGAATGTGAGATCAAGCTAGATTGAGGCAGCTCATTAATTTCAATGTAGGGTTGTGTAGTGAAAAGCTGTGCAACTATCTCTATATGTGACGAAATATTCAACTTATGGAACATTCGTTTCAGCGCCTGCTTAACAGAATTTTCAGTAATCCACAGTTCATTCCCAATAGCTGCATTGGTTCGTCCTAAAGCAACCAAATTGGCAATTTGTAACTCACGTGCTGTTAACCGATTAGAACTCAACGGTTGAGGTTGAAGTCCCGTTGTGCTTCGTGCAAGTCGTACGATTGCAGCCCAAGTAGACAGATGCAAGCAAACTGCGCCAAGATCTGCCAAATCTTGGGCATCAAAGGCCGGCATTGATTTTTCACAAGTACACCCAACAGCACCAATTAACTGACCACTGGTCACGATCGGGCCGGCCATGACATGCCAATGATCCGGCCGAGGACAGAGCAATTACCAAGCTTTGGGTTTTGTCACCCGTCCTTCATGGACAGGTGTATGGCATTCAGCCAGGTAACGTGCTAAAGGATTCTGCTCAAGAGATAGCACGATGTTGAGAACGCTTTGCAATTTGGGTTCGGTGAGAAGCTGGTCAAAGAAAAAGAATCCCGATCGCTTGGCTGCAAAGTACTCACGCATCTTCGGTGTAAGGTGCGATCGCGAAGATCTTGGTGGGGGGAATTGGCCAAGAGCAATGAATACTCGTGGGATTAAAAGCAAAATTTGCTCCACATACTACAGATGTATTTTGTGTTACAATTATTCGGGAGAGAGCGGCAATGTGTCGGCCATGTTCGTTGTTGTTTGCCCATTCAATTCGGCTATTGGTTCAGCCGATTTCTAGATCAGGAGGATAATTAACATGATGGACGTTAAAGAAGATTACACCATCCTTTTAGATAGAGAAGGTTCGTCGTGGCTACGGATATGCCACCTGCCGGAAGAGTTAGCCACGTACGGTGCTGTGCATTTTGATGAAATGTTTACGCTTCATCCGCAGGATCGTGCCAAGGTCATCATGCCATGCGGCGAAGTGGCCTGCCACAGGTGGCAACAGAGTTACTTAAATACTCCCGTATGGAATCCGGAGCGGCGATCGAGCTATATGTTTTCTGGCATCAATCCAGACCCACAGCCAGAGTTACCTCCCCTGTTTCGTCGGTATCTGGATTATATGAACCACGGTCAGAAACGCTACAACCAGATGGTCGTTAATTGGTATCAGGGCGGCAGCGACTACATTGCGCAACATGCCGATTATGAGCATGGCGCAGTTCCTGGATCAGACGTTGCCATCATCACTTTTAATAGAGATGACAGCATACCTCGCACCTTTTGTATCAAAGCGAAGGGGACGACGCTGGATAGCGTGGAGAAACAGGTAGAGATTGAGCTAATCCATGGACGAATTGTCATCATGGGTGGTGCGACCCAAAGCAAGTTTCGTCATGGTGTGCCCAAAAAACAGCAGGCTGCACCACGTATCAGCATTACCCTACGGCATTTTCAAGTCAACAGCCATCACCATTCTCTTGGCACATACTTGACTGTTGCATAGCTTGTGTAGGGTGCCGTTTGCAAGGAAGTAATCTTTCAATAATGGAATAATTCCTGCTTCTACGCGAGCATCAGAATCCACCAAAAACCTCAAGCCTAGAATCAATTCATAACACAAATGCTGTTGTTGATGCGTTGCGGCGAAAATCATCTCAATGAATTGCCCTCAAAAATCTCTGCTTGCCTAACGCACCCTACAAAAATCCAATGCAACACGACTCATTATTCGGTTAGAGAAAAACAAGGATTGAGAGTAGAGGGCGATCGCCCTGGCAATGCATAGAGCACGATCGCCCCTCTTTTGAGGTACTCTAACAGAAGTTTCCCGTACCCCAGTAAATACCCATGCAACCGCAGCAGAAATCGCAACCACAAAACCCCCAACGACAAGCGATGATCGACCGAATCGTTGAGGCTTATACTCATGATTTTGACTCGTTTCTAAGTAGCGCAGACCTCAATGGAGATGGTAAGGTAGACCGTTATGAACTTACTCAGGTCTTACAGGATGCCAGTGTAGCGTATAACCTTCCTATTGAGATGGTAAACACAATTTTTGATCAGTTAGACCAAAATAATGATGGATATCTCTCTATCTCAGATGTACAAAGTCAGGTTCTAAATGTCCAGAATCAAATTATCCCGCTGGTAGAGCAAATGGTTCAGGAATATTATCATGATGTTGAGAATATATTGCTCGGAGCCGATACCAACCGTGACAGAATGCTGAGTCGCCAGGACATTCTACAAGCTCTGATCAATGCACGTACACCGTTTGACATTGCCAATCGGCTTGTTAATGATATTTTCCAAAGGCTCGATCGCAACCTGGACGAAAAAATTTCCATTAACGAAATTCAAGGGCAGATGCTGAATATGAGTGAGTCGATTGGCGATGTATTTATCAGTAAAGTAAAATCGAGTCGCTCCAAAAATCAGCTCAATACCCGGCTTCAATTGGTCGTCAACCAGTTGGTTCAGTCTTATAGCAGCAACTTTGATGCATTTCTACGCGCCTCAGATCTTGATAAAGATGGAAGTGTAGATCGCCAAGAGTTAACGACAGTTTTACTCAATGCAGGGACTCCCGATGATATCGCCAATGCAATGGTCGATGGAGTCTTTCGACAACTCGACCGTAATCGTGACGATCGAATTTCAATTCAAGATGTCCAAAATCAGATTCCAAGCATTAATAGTAATATTATGCCACTCGCTGAGCAAATGGTTCAGAGCTATATGCTTGATTTGAAGCAATCCTTATTGGAAACAAATGCTGACAATAGCTCGAATGCTTAGCTAAGCTGTGATACCAAGTCACAAAAGTCTGATGATAGATGGAATCTGGTCTTAAGCGCTGGACTATCCCTCCGGGGCGCTACACGAACGACAAGCTCAGTCTTCACTTTCTTTTTTTGTCCTATACAATCAGGATTTCGTATAAAAAACCAGAAACGACGCGTTCGTTTCTGGTGGGTTCGATCAACCAAGGGGATGGGTACGCTAGAAGATACCAATTAGCACTAGAACAGTAAATGCCCAAAACACAATACTCAAAATCAAGAAAATTTCAAAATAGGGCGCACGGTTAAGTTCATCGATGCGCTGATTGATCTGTTTCTCTTGTTCGGTGAGTGGTTTGAAGTACATGCTTCTCATAAATCCCTCCTGCCTCGCTTGTATAGATGAGACAGTGTAGTAGTGATCGATACCTTCATTCATAAGGGTTGCGGGGAAAAATGAGCAGCGATCGCCTCATTCTTGCAAGAAATCGATAGAGTTTGAGAGCTGCTGCAAACAATGTTTATGATTTGCAACCATAAACGGGGCAATGAAATGAAGGACTGTAACTTTTAGCGTTGATCCGGCAGACGCTGCCCCGGCTCAGATGTGAGCACGGCATCGATGAAATCGGCATAGGCGGAGACCCGCAGATCGACAAAATATTCGCCCACATTGGCTCCGGTTTCACGACTCGGATCCCGATAGGGTACGGGTATTTCCCGAGATGCGATACCGGCGATTTTGCCTTGGATAAAGGCGGGGCTACCTTGTTCTCCCTGTTGCAAATGGGTTTCAGGCACGAAGAGATCCAAATGGGGGGCGATCGTATAACCCGAAACACCACCATCGTAGAGGCAAAACGCGCTACCGAAGATGTCGCGAGAGCGGGAGCCATCATCCACATCGTAGGCCAGCGTCGTTAGGGTTTGGCGATCCGCATTGGCCAGGAAGTCGGTGAGGGGCGTGAAGCAAGAGGCTCGCTGCGTGCGGATGGAATCAATGATTCTGTTGCGGTCGGAAGACGAGAGTAAATCAGGATTTTCATCCGCCCAATTGGCCAGTTCGAACGTCTCTTGTCGGTATTCACTGGCCGCGATCAATTCTTCCCCATAGGCATCATAGCGATTTGCCCCGAGGCGCTTGGTGCCCTGTTCGGGCGTGGCGTAACCGACCCGGAAAAAGGATTGACCCCGTTCGTCTGATGCCAAGATATTGGCAGCAAATTCAGCGGGCACAGGGGAACGCCGATAAATGGCGTAGCGATCGGCAGCAGTGGGGGCGATCGCACTCAGCTCCAGCACCGCAACCGTATTCTGATCGGGACGCCCATCACCATTGCCATCGAATAAACCCTCCACCGCCAACGCATTGATCGGTTGTACGCATTGCTTGAGGGTGGTGCCAACTCTATCCTCTTTCTTGGCGAGCAATGTTTTTGAGCGGGTTGACTCGAGGTTAGGGGTCGTGATTTCGGGCAGCTCGGGAAGCGTTGGTATTGTTTCGGGCAGCTCAGGAAGCGTTGGTATTGTTTCAGGCAGCTCAGGAAGCGTTGGTGTTGTTTCAAGCAGCTCAGGAAGTGTGGATGGTATTGAGGGGATGGGCGTTGGGGGCGGGTTCGTGAGGGGGGTTAGGTCGATGTCATTTGTGTCCAGTCCGGATGGGGGAAGAGTTGGCTGAGCTTGAGGTAGATTGGGGTCGGGGCAAGAGGACTGAAGACTTTGCATAACAGCCGTACCGTCATTGCCAATCACTAACATTTTTTGATTCTCCGCCGTGAAATCCTGATGCGGAAAATACGTCCGCTGGACACACCAGACAACCGACTGCATTCCCAAGGCTTTCAACTCGGCACTGGGCGCTTCGCGCCGGATGCTGCATTGTGCTGGGTTGGCACGTTGCTTCTCCGAACTTGCATTGTCTTCCGCTGAATCGCTGCGGTGCGCTTCGGCTGGAATATTGCAGTCTTCAGATTGAATAATAAGTTCCTCTGATTCGGTGCTGTGTGCTTCGGATGGCGTCACTCGCACCTCTACTTCGGTGCTTGGCAATCCGGAGGGAATGACCCGTTCCTCTAGTTCGGTGTTCTGCGCTTCAGATGGAGTGACTCGCACCGCTGACTCAGTACGATGCCCTTCTGAGGGAATGACAAGTTCTTCCAAATCACTGCTGCTCTGTTCTCCATCTGGAATGTCACATCCTTCGGGCAGAGGACTGCGTTCTGCGTCGGGTTGAGGTTGACGGCTGGGCGCTGCTGCGGGGGGATCGTCTTCTGACCCTGAATTGGGTGCTTGGGGGAGATGAAACACCACCTCGATCGCTTGGGGAGGAGCGGCGACACAGCTTGCCGCTGTGAGGATATGGCGACCCGAACCCAGTAAACTGCCCGTGCAATATTGCTCACCCTGGTTGATCCGCAGCAACACCACACCATCAAAACCCATGGCATAGTTGAGCGGATCAGGCGTGGTGGTGGGGGTTAAGGCAAGCAGCAGCTCAAGCAACATGGCAACGGCAGAAGAAAACTGGCTCTATCTTAAATCACGTGAGTTCTGGATAAGCAGACATCGCGAAAGACTCTAAAACTCAGCAGAATCAACAATACTGGCTCCGATATTGCCGGAGTCTGAGGGGGCAATCTCCCCCTCAGCGGGAGGTGTCGGGGGGCGGGTCCCCTGACAACCGGGTTTGAAAACGAGATTTCAAGGCTTTGAGGAATGCGATCATTTCGCTTAACCGCAACTCACGTTAAATCCTGCACAGGCCTAATCCTGAACGTAATCCTCACCACTGATTAACGCCAACTCCGCCCGCACCAACTCACGCCCCAAGTAGAGGGCATGGTCAAAGCAAGACATCGGCGCAGGGGTCCCCCCCTCGGTCAGCTTCATCCCCAACTCCTTCGCGGTACGACCGGTGTAAATTTGCGTTGGTTTGCGCTCGACCTTGCCCCGCACGGGTAGCGGTTTTCCCGTCTCCGGGTCGAGGGCCAGGCCCTTTTCGCTAATCGTGTTGGTGTAGTGCGCCGCACAGATGAGCCCCGCCTCCCGGTCGAGGAAGATCAGGTAATAGCCTTCGGGGTCGAGTGCAATGAAGCGTTTGGAGAGTTGGTCATCCAGCGCCGCGAGTTCAGCAGCAGTGGGTTGGATCGTTACGGTCATGGAGCGCAAACAGAAAATTTGTACAGGATTATGCAGGGGTTCCATTCTACAGTAGGACTCATCCCCTCATCTTTCCTCGCTCATCCTTCCATCTTTCACAAATGTCTCTTTCTGCCCCACAACTCACCGCAATCAACCAGGCGCTCGCCCATCTCGAGCCGATCGCCGATCCGCAGCAGATCAAGAGGCTTTCTCTGGACTACTACCATTTCAGCCCCATCCTCACCGCACAACTAGCAGACAAGCGGGCCGATCGCGTCATTCGACCCCGCAGCGAAGCCGATGTCATTCAAGTGGCGCAGGTCTGTGCCCGAGAGCGCATTCCTCTGACCGTGCGGGGGGCCGGTACGGGGAACTATGGGCAATGCATTCCCCTAGAGGGCGGTGTGGTCTTGGATCTCTCCCTGATGAACCAAGTCCGCTGGATTAAACCGGGGTTAGCTTGTGTTGAACCGGGGGTGAAGCTGGCCGCCTTAGATAAGCAGGCCCGCCCCCAGGGTTGGGAAATTCGCATGTACCCGTCTACCTATCGCACTGCCACGATCGGTGGCTTTATTGGCGGCGGCAGTTGTGGGCTGGGGTCAGTGACCTATGGACTGTTGAACGAGCGCGGCAACCTCAATGCCGTACGGGTGGTGACGCTCGAAGACGACCCCCAAGTCCTGGAGTTGCGCGGTGATGCGGTGCAACAGATTAACCATGCCTATGGCACCAACGGCATTATCACCCAGCTCGAAATCCCCCTTGCCCCTGTCTACGCTTGGGCTGAGCTGATCGTCACCTTTGACGACTTTATGACGGCAGTCCGGTTTGGCCAACGTCTCGGCGATGCGGCAGGCATTATGAAGAAGCTGGTCAGCATTATGGCCCCGCCGACGACGCGCTACTTTACCAGCCTGAAAGACGTGATTCCTGAGGGCCAAACAGCGGCTTTGCTGATGATTGCGGAATCTTCGCTAGAACCCTTTCAAGAGCTGGTACGGGAATGCGGCGGCACTGTTACGTATCAAAAAACGGCGGCCGAGGCGAGCAAAGGGACGACCCTGGGGGAATTCACCTGGAACCATACGACGCTCCATGCTCGGACTGTGAACCCAAATTTAACTTACTTGCAGGTGTTTTATTGGAGTTGCGATCGCGTCGAACAACTCTACCAATATTTTGGCGCTGAACTGGAGTTTCATCTGGAATTTTTGCGGGTCGGCGATCGGGTCATTCCGGCCGGGTTGCCCCTGGTGCATTACAGCAGTGCAGAACGCTTAAACGAAATTATTGACTACCACAATGCTCAAGGCGCATCGATCGCCAACCCCCATGACTACACGATCGAAGGCGGGGGTGATGGTCATGAAAACCCCAAACAACTGGCGTTTAAGCGCCGCGTTGACCCCTATGGATTGATGAACCCCGGTAAGATGCGGGCTTGGTCAAACGCGACACAAGCATAACATCAGTTCCTGAGCGCAATTCTCAGCCAGCCTCCCTATGATGAATGGGAGTATTTCCTTGTTTGCGAGCAGAGGCTCAAACTATCAATGCTGTCACGATTGAGACATTCCCTTCAAACTCAGCTTAACAATTGGCTGCATCAGCGCACCACCCTGCTGTTGAGCCTGTTATTTTGTATCGGCATGTCGCTGGTGCTGTGGAATATGCATCGCCTCTCGGAACGCTTGGTGATGACCCATGCCCAGCACACCATTGAAAACTACGCCCAGGCGGTGACCCAAGCCCGCACCATCTACTCGGGAATCGTCGATAATGCCCAACTGGTCGAGGGCATCTATGTCACTGAAACCATGATGGCCGAACCCAGCCAGATGGCTGCGGGGGAAATCCCCTTGCCGATTACATTTTTGCGTGACTTGAGCGAGCGGGTTAAAGCCGACCAGGGGGGAGTCTGGCTGCGGCTCTATAGCGATCTGCCCTTTCAGCACCATGCCCAAACCGGGGGCGTCAAAACCGAGTTTGAGCAGCAGGCCCTCGACTATCTGCGGCAATATCCCGATCGCACCTTTACCCAAGTGCTCACCACCCCCCAAGGGCGGGAATATCACTATGCCCAGGCTGATGTGATGAAGCCAAGCTGTATTGATTGCCATAATCGCCACCCGGATAGCCCTAAGCGGGATTGGCAAGTGGGCGATGTGCGAGGCGTGTTGCATCTGGCGCAGCCCCTGAATACTGTCACGGCTGAGGTGTCTCGGGGTTTACGAGAAACGTTTGTGGTCTTGGGGGGGTTGGGGGTTTTGGCGATCGTGGGCATCACCTTGGTGATGGATCGGTTGCGGCGCATTTCTCATGAGCTAGAAGTCCGGGTGGCCCAGCGAACAGCGCAGCTCCAGGACTCTCAACAGGAGTTAATACAGGAGCAGAAAAAGTCCGAGCAATTGCTCCTCAATGTGCTGCCACCGATGATTGCCGAAGAACTCAAGGAAGGTCAGAGCAATATTGCTCAAGACTTTACCCAAGTGACGGTTTTATTTGCCGATTTAGTCGGATTTACCTCGTTTTCAGCTCAGGTAACACCGATCGCCCTGGTGGAAATTCTCAATCAAATCTTCTCGGAGTTTGATCATTTGGCGGAGCATTATGGCTTGGAAAAAATCAAGACAATTGGTGATGCGTATATGGTGGTGGGCGGGTTGCCGGTGGCGAATGCCAATCATGCGGGGGCGATCGCCGAAATGGCCCTCTCCATGCAAGCCGTGATCGACCATTTCCAACGCCCCGACGGTGAACCCTTCGAGATCCGCATCGGCATCAACACCGGCCCGGTGGTGGCGGGCGTCATTGGTCTCAAAAAGTTTAGTTATGATCTTTGGGGCGATACGGTCAATATTGCTGCCCGAATGGAGTCTTTGGGCGAACCGGGTGAGATTCAAGTAACGGCAGCAACCTACGAGTTTTTAAAGACGGAGTATAAATTGACGGAGCGTGGCGCAGTTCAGGTTAAGGGCAAGGGAGAGATGATCACCTATTGGTTGATGGGGAAGAAGTAGCTTGCTCCCACAAAACTCCGGTATAATTCCTTATCTGTTATCTCCTAAACAGACGTTAAATCTCTAGAAACCCGTTCTAATTCCATAGCACAACCCAAAACATATATTAGAGTAGGTTGGGTTGAGGCACGAAACCCAACACTGCCAATGTTTCGAGAAAATTACCTCCTAGTAATCCAATGCACTAAGTAATGTATGCCACGATACTAACATGCGAATCAAAAGTTTAGAATATTATGACAACGAATATAAATGGAAATTAGAAAAGGTGGACTTCTTGCCAAGTCTCAATCTTTTGGTTGGTGTGTCGGGTGCAGGGAAAACAAGAATAATCGAAGCGATCTATAATCTACAATCAATAGCCAATGGGGCCTCCCTGAACGGAGTCAAATGGTCTGTTTTCTTTATAACAGATGAAGAGATTGAATATACTTGGAATGGGGAGTTTGAAACGACAGAAAATACTGTCTCAGGTGTTAAAACCTCAGATGAGGATGAGCCAGCAAGACTTGTTAACGAAAAATTGATTTGTAGCAATGGAGACATTATTGTTGAAAGAAGATACTCCGAAATCATTCTCAATGGGAATAAGACACCTAAGCTATCCCCTTTTGAGAGTGTGATTGACTTACTTGATCAGGAAGACAAAATTGCTCCTATAAAAGAATCATTAGACAAGATCATACTAACAAAATCCGTGAGACTTGATGAACACTGGCGTTTAGCGGTAGCCGTTCTTGAGTATTTTCAAAATGAAGTACCTTCACTTCTCACTCTCAGGGAAAGTAGTTTTCCTGTACAGACAAAATTATCAATCCTTTACCATGCACTTCCTAAAGAGTTCAAAGAAGTAAAAGAAGCTTTTATTTCGATCTTCCCAAATGTTTCAGACATGAAGATTGAACTCGCACAAAAGGATGATATTCTTTTTGTTCCGATCAAGTTGCCGCACAAAAACACTTTGATTAGCATCAAGGAAAAGGGCTCAGAAGGCTGGATAAACAATATATCTTCAGGAATGCAAAAAACATTGATGTTTATCAGTGAATTGTACCTATCTCCTGAAAACTCAGTCATCCTAATTGATGAGTTTGAAAATAGTCTAGGTGTCAATTGCCTAGACAGTGTAACTGAACTAGTGCTCAATGACAGAAAAATGCAGTTCATAATCACCAGTCATCATCCTTATATCATTAATAACATTAGTCCTTCTTGCTGGAGAATCGTGACTCGGAAGGCTGGTTTGGTGACGGTCAAGAATTCCGAAGACTTTCATATCTCGGCATCAAGACAAAAAGCCTTCATTGATCTAATCAATGTTCTAGAGGATGACGAGGACTTTGAAGAGGAGTAATGAATCTTTATTTTCTGGTCGAAGGGAAGAGCACGGAAACAAAAATATACCCTAAGTGGCTCCAGTATCTTATCCCTGAGTTAGTTAGAGTTAAGTACCACGATCAAGTTTCAATCAACAACTATTATCTTATAAGTGGGAAAGGTTATCCTAGGATTTTGTATGATGGTCTCGAAAATGCAGTTGATAAAATTTTAGAGATGCAGAAATACGACTATCTTGTTATGTGCGTTGATGCAGATGAGGAATCAGTAGAGGAGAGACAACGGTACATTGACGACTTCATCTATGCAAAAGAATTGAATCTAGGCAAAACCAAGATTGAGGTTATTGTCCAAAATCGCTGTATGGAGACTTGGCTACTTGGCAACCGTAAGATGTTTGACTCTAGACAACCATTGGAGCAGCCCTTATCGAGCTATGTGGATTACTATGATGTCTCTTCGAGCGATCCGGAAGCGATGGGGAGTTATGATCAGAAGAATCATGCTGACTTCCATTGTGAATATTTGCGAGAGGTGTTTCGATCGCGGAATACGACGTATAGCAAAAAGCTCCCCAATGATGCTAAGGAAAGACATTATTTTGACCAATTGCAAAAACGAGTCGCGGATAATTCGCAGGATTTGAAGACGTTTCAGTCTTTCCTGGAGTTCTGTTCAAGAGTACGGGACAGAATGATCTAAAAAGTCGTAGGGTGGGCAAATCAGATGATTTTGCATCTGGATCTTAAGACCATTGATTTTGCCCACCTTACCGTTAGTACCGAGCAAATACATTAAGGTTTAATCAAAGCTCGGAACGGTTCGACCAAAGTCACTGTGACGCTCGCGCTCAACACGAGCAAAGGCCATATCTAGGTCAGGTTGATTAGACCAAGCACCAAAGAGGTTTTGGAGGCGTCGTTGCCGTTCTGCCAGGCTTAGGGTGGTTTGGGGCAGGATTTGGAGTCGCACTTCACAACCATCAGGAAGGGCTAAGGGAGAGTCTAGTTCAATGGTTCGTCCACGTTTGATGCCTTGGATATACATGGGGTGTTCTGCGATTAGGTTGGGCGTTTTGACGGGTTTACTCTCTAGGGTAACAGCTAGTGATGTCTACTGTAACCTGCCAAGTCACAACCCAATCGGGAAATCTTGAGTCAGATCAACAAACACGATCGCCTTTTAAGGTGTGTCATCATTTAACATCAGAAGTCTGACGGGACAAGAGATAGAGTGCCCGACCCCAAAAAACAGGAAAGGGGCTGTAATACCAACGAGTCATGACGGGTTATCACCCCCAACGATGAAAACCCCCTTACCAAGGGGGTCGGCGTAGCCGGGGGGATCTCGCTAGCTTCATTTACTTGGTGCAAGAGTATTAACATTGTCTATTTTCAAAGTAAA
>JBCDEB010000194.1:0-12050 GCA_039180005.1 Cyanobacteria bacterium P01_G01_bin.54
CACCGGGTCACCAGGGTGCTCCCGGACGGAAGCGGCTGTCTGGCGCCTATATTTCAGGGTCGCCGGGTCACTCTGGTGGAGCGCGGGGGCAATCTCCCCCTCAGCGGGAGGTGTCGGGGGGCTGGACCCCTGACAACCGGGTTTGACAACGAGATTTCAAGGCTTTGAGGAATACGATAGCTTCGCTTAAACAGAACTCACGTGCACTTATAATCAGGATCCCGCACGGAAGAGAGTGATTGGCCATCCCCACGTCGGATGCGAATCTTATCGCCCCGCAGAAGACTGGCAATACAGGCTTTGACCATATCCGCCGGATAGCCGTAGGGCGGGCCGCCAAAATGCGTCAGGAGGATTTGTGCCCCCACCCCCGATCCGGTCTCGATGAATTTTAGGATTTTACTGGGAATCTACCCCGTGCAGGTCGCTTCATAACTGCCTGAATTACTCTCAATCAGACCCAACCCTTGGGACATAAACTTCTGGGATATCCCCGAGAGGGTCGGTGCCAAGAGTTGTTCTAACTCTTTATCACTCACCGATTCTGTAAAAAACTGATCATAGAGCTGAGCGACAACGGTGTTCGCAACCTGCTCCAACACCCCTTTCCAGGTCATGCTGTAATTCTTGGGGGGCAATTCCCGACCTCGGAAATAGAGCGATCCGGCCATAAACGTTGTCATACCGTTGCCTCCTGTCCGTTAAGACTCAAGGTCGCCAAAGCCCAGCTTGTCAGATCTCGATAGCACCAGCCCCACTCTTGTACATCTCCCACACGCTGGAAATGTAGACTGGGTAAACGAACCAGTCGTCCATTCGGTTCAGTTTCATAATTAATCTCCGCATGAGCGCTTCCCCAGCGAGTGAAATGCTCTTGTTCAAATTCGGCTGAGAGGGGAAAGGACAAAATATCTTGGGGTGAACGGCGGCGGACTTTGTGATCACGGAGGCGATCGGTGAGTTGCTCATCAATCGCAAAGCCCCAATAGAACAGAGTCCGGACTGTGTCAGATTGAGCGATACGGTTTCTCTGTTGCATATCACAGGCGATCGCCGCCTGTCGAACAATTTCAAGACCTGACCACTTATGAGTCTTGGGGAAAAGACGTGTCATCAAATCCCCCACACCAACACTGATGGGAAACAAGCCGTTCTCATGTCCCTCGACGAATTCAACGCCTGGCAAGAAACCATGCATCTTCTCTCTAACCCAGCCAATGCCAATCGTCTGCTCCAATCCATTCAAGACGCTGAAGCAGGCAGATTTACCGAACGTGCTCTGATTGAAGAATGAGAATCACATTCACCGAGCAAGGCTGGGATGATTATCTTTGGTTCCAGAAGTTGGACAAAAAACTGCTCAAGAAGATTAACGCACTCATTAAAGAAATCCAATGCACTCCCTTTGACGGACAAGGTAAACCCGAACCGCTCAGAGCTAATCTTTCTGGCTACTGGTCGAGACGAATCAACAGTGAGCATCGGTTGGTCTACAAAGTTGAAGAGGATACGATTGTCATGATGAAAACCGTATCATAGCCTCCCTCACCCCAACCGCAACTGCCCAATCCCCTGGGCATTAACCACATACAACCCCTGCGATGCCGGCAACAACCCCGACTCACGACTCACAAACGGCTCTGTATCCGGGAACCGCTTCACCACCATCACCTGGCCCTGGTGCACCTCCACCCGCACGATGCCCTCATCCGTTGCCACCAGCAAAAACTGCCCCACTGCGCAATGGCCCTGTAGACTCATCAGCCAATCCGACTGGCCGTGAACCGTTTCATCGGTTGCTAGCACCTGGCCATTGGGCTGCAGTACTGCACAGTGATGTACCGTTTGCCCCTGCGATCGCAGCGTCCAGAAAAACCAACCGCGATCGCCACTAAAAACACAATTGGCATCCAGCAACTGCCCCGCCCCCAAATGCAGCGGGATGCGATCGTTGAGCCCCGGCCGCAGGGCATCAAAGACAAACACCACCGAGAGCGTGCCCGCCCGGTAATAGCCCAAGCCAAAGGTCGGCCCGACCCAAATCCGGGTTTGGCCCGACAGCACATCGCCGATATAATCTGGGCCGAGTGGCCCATCCCGCAGCAGTTGGCCATTGTGCAACCAGTAGCGCCGCTGACCGTTGCTGACGATCTGGGCAGTGGTTTGATAGGCGTCCACCGCTAACCGTTCCGGCGCTTGCTCTAGCATCAGGGCAATCGCCTGCTGGTCTTTGGCAAAAATTGTGGTCTGGCCCTGGAGCAGATATTGCATCTGTGGCTCCCGTTGACCCGTCAGCACCACCGTGCCGTCCTCTCGTTTGAACTCGCCCGCCTCGTAGTAGAGATAGCGCAGTTTTGCATCGACTGTTGCCGCCAGAATCTGCCCCCGCGTCTGGACGATCGCCTGGGCGGTGACTTGGCCGTGAACGGTTTCTACGGTCGGGACTTGACCTACAGTGACAGTGACGCCCTGACACAGGGGACAGGCGACTCTCGCGTGCTCCACCCCACAACTCGGGCAGGTATGCCAGGTGAGCTGATCGAGCAGCAATCGCGGCAGCACCCCCCGCTGATCCTGCTCAAAGACCTGCTGAAAATGGTGCAATAGGGCATCCGGCAGCACCGCGTAGGGCGTGGCCGGCTTGGGATATTTCACCGCTGGGTTAAAGACCGTGATGCGGCGCAGCGATCGCGCTGCCTGGGGGACTTTTGGCTGGCCAACCCTGGGTTTATAAATGCCCCCATAGGGGTGGACATAGAGCAGGCATTGCATCAGCAATACGGTGAAAGCATACCAATCGGCGTTGGCATTGTAGGGCTGCTGGAGTTGGGGCGCATTGGCACTGGAGTCGCAGAGCAGGGGATCGACGGTTTGGGCGGTGAAGACTCGACAGAGGAAGGAACCAAACTGCCAGGAATCCGTATCAATCAAATAGGCGGCGGTGTCTTTAACCAGCACATTCAGGTCATTGAAGTCTCCCACGACGACCCCCGCCCGGTGGAGGTGTAAGAGGGTCTGGTGCAGATCTTGGAAAATCGCCACCACCGTGCCGTTGCCAATGCGCCCTTTGCGGAAGTTGGGCTGGCTGTAGCGCAGCAAGGGCTCTGCCCCTGCCACTAAAGGCATGGCATAGCCGAGGATTTGTTGGCCCGGTTGGTCATAGGCTAGGGTTTGGGGGGCGATCGCTCGCTTTGGCACATTCGACGGAAACTGACGCAACTTCTGCTGATGCTCTGCCAACCGGAGACGCGCCCCCTGCTGCTCGGCAGAGGAATGGGCATAGTCGGGATGACTGGGGGGCTTGAAGCATTTAATCACCTGCTGCTGGCCCCAGCGAAAGACATCGGCCTCGCCGCCCTTGCCGATCGCGTTTTTGGGCTTGAGGGCAACCCGTTTACCATGAATATAAACGTCCATTGTTTCTCAGGAGAAAGGGCAAGGGTGAAGGGGAAAGGGGCGCAACATAACCATCCCCTCTTGGGAGGGGCGGTTTTGCGCAGCGACGACCGGGGTGGGTCGGGTTGAGGATGCTGACCCGTCAGTTTTGGGTGAGTTGATGTTTCTACTGTTCTGGCATTCGCCGAACCACTACCAGGCTCGTATCATCGCCCAGCAGACCTGGCTGTTGGCTGGGCATCTGCACATCTCGGTTGATCAGGCTGAGGCGACGGCGCAGTTGATCCGGGTTGTTGAAATAGCGATCGTCCTGCCAAAATTGCGCCAGATCACCGATGGGTTCGGTTTTGCCGGGGAGGGGGCGATCGCCGCATTTGAGCAAATCCTGTACCCCATCGGTTCCCACCAGCAGGCTCTGGATCTCTGCGGTGGGGCCTTGGTGTAAAAAGCGCCAATCCCATTCGCTTGAATTGGGTTGCCAGAGCGCATAGGTTAGGTAGGGGGGGGAATTGTCTGGGTAGTCCCAGGTTTGAATCTCACCATTGACGGCAACAACGCCATCGCCGATCGCAAACACTGTGGTTTCGGTGGGGGTGAGAATTGCGCCGACGATTGTGAATAGAAAATAGTCACTGACGATCGGTGCAATATCTTCATCCAGGCGGTTGATCAACTGCTTGAGCTGGCTTAGGAGGTGCGATCGCACCGCCGACCAAAAGCTGGCTTGGGGATAGAGGAACAAGTTAGCCGTCAGCACCCGCTGAAGCAACTTCACCCCGATCTTGGCCCCCACCTCACTATGGGCACCACTGCCACAGCCATCACAGACCAGGGCAATGAGATGCCCGTCAGCCTGGGTGACAGCCACAGCATCTTGGTTATTACGGGCCAGGCGGCGATGGCCCCGGCCTTGTACAGAGGCGGCGGTCCATTGAAAAGGATGCATAGGAGTTTAGAGTTCAGGGTTCAGAGTTCAGAGTTCAAGTCAATCATCAACGGAGGGGCTCGGTTTCCCTGCCCTGCGCCAATTTCATGACTTCTGCAACCATTGTCCATCTGATGACTATTATAGTGTAAAAAAAACACTATTGCGCAAGTCATCGGCTCAATCCGGTTTGTTAAATCCAGAAATCTCTGCCAGTTCCGCCAAGCTGAGCATGCCTCCATAGTCCTCGTCACCGATCCGCCAGGTCGGGTACTCCTGGATATGCTGGCGATCGCAGCGCCAAGGGGTGGCAGGCAGGGGGCCGCCTTTGGCGCATTCCACATAAATCTCGGCTGCCACTAGGCGATCGCCCAAATTTCCATCGCCTAAATTGCCATCATTAAATAGGGCCCGCTGCGCCCGACTATGGGGACACCAATAGGCTCCGTATAGCTGCGCATTCAGGCGCTGGAGATGGGCAATCAGGGCGATCGCATCAATCTCACTGGATGGCGTTACTTCCGGCAGCGGCTCCGTTTGTTTTTGCAGATTGGGCTCAGCACAGCTTGCGTTCAGTGCTGGAATCGGCAGAGGAAATGGCTCGGCGAGAACGGGCTGAATGGGACTAGACAATATATTCCAGTTCAGTAGTCCTATGGCACAGCCCAAAAGGGTCTTGAGGATGTAGGTTGGGTTGAGCCCAGCGAAACCCAACACCGAAAGTGTTATGGGCCGTGTTTTCCAGGTTTTACCCCTTGGTGCATTAAAAAATCCTTGTTGGGTCAATCCCCCCGCAGTTGCTCGGGTGTGTTGCTTGACAGAACGTTGATCGGTGGGCAGCCGAGACCGGGGTAGGCACGGGGGCGCTACCCCTACGGAAGTGATGGGTTTCTTCGGCATTTCTACTTTGGGGCCGTTCTCGATGGATCGGAGAGGGCGATTACTGTGGGTGCATCCCAGTTTGGCAACCCTCTCCCTCAATCCCTCTCCCAAGCGTGGGAGAGAGACTTTGAATCTGGCTCCCCTTCTCCCAATTTTGGGAGAAGGGGCTGGGGGATGAGGGCAATACCGGCAAAAGTGGGATGCTCCCATTACTGTAAGTAACTGTAGCGCTCATTGATGGCTTGACTACGCCAGAGTCGTTGCTGCCCATCGGCGGCGATCGCCTCAAAGCAAGAATCCAGCGCCATAAACACCGTCCAATAGTCCCCGCCAGAGCGCAGTGCAACCTGCTCAATCACCAACGTTTCCAGTTCAGTCTGTCGCTTGCCCTTCCAGAGTGCATCAGCCAGGGCAACCAATAATTCTTCCAATGGGCAAGATCTCGTGCCAAACATCGTCTGCCATTGGGCATGGGAGCGACAGCACCGCGCCAACGCTGGATCAACCCCCCACCCTCGCACCCACAATCAGCGCGATCGCAATCCCCAAACATAAGCCTGCCAAGACCTGGAGCGGCGTATGGCCGAGTAATTCCTTAAGGCGCTCGCTGCTGAGTTCTTCCCCCTCTTGAAAGAGTTCATCGACAATTTGGTTGAGCACCTTGGCCTGTTTCCCCGCCGCTTGGCGTACCCCCGCCGCATCGTACATGACAATCACCGCAAACATACAGGCGATCGCAAACTCCGGACTCGACCAGCCCTTGGTCTGGCCCACACTGGTGGCCAGCGCCGCCACCAGCGCCGAATGGGCACTAGGCATCCCGCCCGCGCTAAAGAGGGCACTGATCTGAAACTGCCGCAGGCGCACCAGGGCAATAATTAGCTTTGTGCCTTGGGCCAGTAGGCAGGCGGCGATCGCCACCAGCAGCGTTTGATTGGTGAAAACAGCGGCAAAACCCTCCATCAACTCCTCTTCACTCCTCTAGTTTTTGCGCGCGGTAATGTAATGGGCCAGCGCCTTCAGCGGCATTGCCCGCTCACCCCAAGGGTCAAGACTGGCGATCGCCTCAGCAATCAGCGTATCGGCCCGTCGTCGTGACTCATCGAGTCCCAGCAGGCTGGGGTAGGTGGTCTTTTGGGCGGCGATATCCTTGCCTGCCGTTTTACCCAGCTCCTCTGGCGTGGCGGTGATATCGAGAATATCGTCAATAATCTGAAAGGCCAGACCAATGTTCTGGGCATAGGTGGAGAGGCGATCACGCTCTGCATCGGTTGCCCCAGCCAGCATTGCGCCACAGACCACACAAGCCTCTAGCAATGCCCCAGTCTTGTGCTTGTGCATAAACTCCAACGTCTCTAGCGTCACCCCCGGCTTCCCCTCAGACTCTAAATCCACCACCTGACCACCGACCAAACCTGCCGCTCCTGACGCCTTGGCCAGGTGGGCGATCACCGCCAGCACCGCTTCCGGGGCAACTCCTTGGGTCTGCCGAGCGATCCATTCAAAGGCATAGGTCAGCAGCGCATCCCCAGCGAGAATCGCCATATCTTCGCCATAGACCTTGTGGTTGGTGGGCTTACCGCGCCGAAAATCATCGTTGTCCATGGCGGGCAGATCATCATGGATCAAGGACATAGTATGCACCATCTCCATCGCGCAAGCCGTGGGCAGGGCCATTGCCACCGTACCCCCAAGCAACTCACAGGTCGCCAAGCACAAAATCGGTCGCAGGCGCTTGCCCCCAGCCAGGAGAGAATAGCGCATGGCTTCGTAGATCGTGGGGGGTTGAGTGATGGGTAGGGAGTCGGCGAGCGCCGTCTCAACCTGGGCTTTGTAGGTTTGTAAATAGGTCGTGAGATCAAACTCAGTCGTGGACGTCATGCTGGGATTCCCTGCGTCTTCAGCCGCGCTCAAACTAGCCAAGCTGGTAATTTTGCCCCCCCATTCTACAGGGCGGGTTGCCGTTTACTGTGGGCCGTACCAGGACAAATTTTGCCGGGACACCTTTTTCGGTCTTCATGCCCCCGATTGCCCTCGCCAGAGCGTCTCGCCCGCCTTGGCTGATGATTTTTTGAGGAATCGCCCAAGTTTTTCTCTGAGAAAAAAATTTCCGCTACATAAAACACAATCATAATTTCAGAGGAATAGATGTAGGTTGTTGCTTAAAACTCACAATGTCTGTTTCTCGTTTCGTCATTGCTTGCACCGCTACATTCTCTATCTATGGTTTAGGTGCAGCGAGTCTAGCCCAGACCATCACTCCAGCACCCGACGGCACCGGAACGCTGATTACCATCGAGGGCAACACGTACCATATCCAGGGCGGAACCCAGGCGGGGGCGAACCTATTCCATTCGTTTCAGGACTTTGGTTTAAGCACGGGCGAGATTGCGAATTTCTTGAGCGATCCCAGCGTCACGAATATCTTTGGCCGAGTAACAGGCGGCAACGCCTCGATCATTAACGGTCTGATTCAAGCCAACTCAAACCTCTATCTCATGAACCCCGCCGGGCTGGTTTTTGGTTCAGGGGCTCGTTTGCACGTGGGCGGTGATTTTACGGCCACCACCGCCGATCGCATTGACTTCGAAGGCGGCTGGTTTAACGCCACAGGGGCCAATGACTACGCTGCCTTGGTGGGTGTACCAAATCAGTTTGCGTTCCTGAGTGAGCAGCCAGGGGCGATTCTTAATTTTGGCGCTCTTAATACTGCCCAGGATGTGAGTTTGGTGGGCGGAACCATTCTCAATGAGGGTCAAGTCGTTTCGACAATGGGGAATGTCACCATTGCCGCCGTACCGGGGGAGCGGCTGGTGCGGATTGGCCAGCCCGGGATGCTATTGAGTTTAGAGTTGCCACAGGATTTAATGGCTGCGGGGATCATCCCTGTCGATTTACCAACGTTATTAACCGGATCAGGTAGGGGCAATCCCCCCGTGGTTGCCCCAAACCCAGCCGGGGTAAGCACGGGGGCACTGCCCCTACAGAATGGTGATGTGGTCATTGCGGGAGAAATTGCCGGGCAACAGGTGGATCTTTATGCAACGGGTCAGGTGATACCGGGCGATGCCGATTTAATTCACGGCGATACACGCGTGGTGCGCTTTTCAGCAACAGGCGAGAATCCAGACCAGGCAGTATTTATTGATGCCCGAGCGGATAGCCCGGAGCAGTTGTTGTATGGGGCTGAAGCGGGGACGGTGAGCCAGATCGTTGAGCGGGATGAAGATGGGATTGCAGTCATCACAGAGCAGCTGGCTGAGATTAGTGATGCAGTGGGTGAGCTGGATTCAGTGGCGATCGTGGCGGAAGGAAATGAAGGAAACTTTTGGTTGGGGAATCAATGGATTCGGGCGGGAAATATTGCAGATTATGCAGCGCAATTGCAGACTTGGGGCACGGCGCTGACGGAGAGTGCTGATCTGTTGCTCTATAGCTGTTTTACGGCGTTGGGGGCATCGGGTGAGGCGTTGGTGCAGAGTATTGCAAGTATGACTGAGGCCGATGTGGCGGCGTCGGTGGATGTGACGGGGAGTACCAATTATGGGGGGGATTGGACGCTAGAAAGTAGTACCGGGACGATTGAAGCGGAGAATCCATTTACGACTGAAACGTTAAACCTCTGGGATGGCAAGCTGGCTGTTTTTACTGTGGCAACTGCAACCCAAGCTGCTTTAGAGCAAGCAATTGTTGACGCGAATAATTTAGCGGGTGCGGATGAAATCCATTTTGCACCGGGTGTGACCTCGATTACGCTAACCTCAGCATTATCGACCATCACAGAAGACCTGACGATTATGGGTCAGGGGACGAATGTGACGGTACAGCGGGATACGACAGCAGGCGCATTTCGGATTTTTGATATCACGGCAAATGATTTGACCATTAGCGATTTGACGATTCGTAATGGTTCAGTCGGTGCAGGTTTAAGGGGTGGCGGGATTTTGGGCTATGGCAATGTAGAACTAACGAATGTTGTGGTCTCAGGCAATTCGTCAGGCACGGCTGGCGGGGTTTATAGCTACGGAAATATCGAGCTAGCAAATGCTGTGGTCTCAGGTAATTTGGCAGGCACGGCTGGCGGGGTTTACAGCCGTGGTAATGCCACATTAACTCACTCTGAGATTTCGGGTAATTCGGCAAGCACAGGGATTGGTGGCATTGGTGTCCGTGGCAATGCCACATTAACTCACTCTGAGATTTCGGGTAACTTGGGGGGCGGCAATGGCGGTGGCATCATAGTCCGTGAAAATGCCACATTAACTCAGTCGGTAATCTCGGGCAATTCGGCAGACGGGGATGGCGGCGGAATTGTGGGACTTGTTGGCAACATGGTGCTAACAAACACTCTAGTCTCAGGCAATTTGGCTAGCGGCAATGGCGGCGGGATTTTGAGCCAAACAGGAACAGTCACGATAACAGACCATGTCGGTGACTTGAACCTTGATATCTCTGCCAACAATGCCGTGAGCTTAAGTGGTCCTGACTCAATTACCGTAACCGGAGATCTTGTAACCAACGGTGCGCCGCTGACGATCAATGCTGGCACAACGATTGATACCACGACATTAACCCTGAGCACCCGTAGCAATAGCGGCGGCGGTAATATCACCATGACCGCTGGGGGTGATATCACCACGCGTAATCTAATCGCGGCCTCCACAGGCAGCGGTAATGGCGGCAATATTAAACTCGAAAGTCGCGGCGGGTCAATTCATACCTTAATCGGCGGTGGGAATGGCTCCCTAGATACCACCGCACCCCAAGCAAACGCTGGGACAGTTGAGCTGCTCGCACCGTTGGGGATCACGACTGGTGCCATCAACACCGAAGCCGTTTTGGGCACGGGGGGCGCGATCGCCTTAGAGAGTCGCACCGGCCTGGTTCGTGTCGATGGTGTAGTGGAGAGTTCTTTTAAGAGTTTTGCTGCCAGCCTATCGACTGCCGGTAAAACCGGCAGCGGCGCGATTCTAATTCGTCATGGAGGCAATGGTTTAATCCCGTTCACCGTTGGTGATGGCAGCCTCAATGGCACAGCGGCGGCGATCACCAATGGTGCGCAGACCATTTTCCCTACCAGTCAATATCTAGGGAGCAATACCGACTTCGCGGGCCTTCAGATTCTGACCAACGGCGCAATCGGCACAAACCTAGATGTTGTCCTAGCGGGTGTTAGCCCTATCCATCAAACCCTTGATACCAGAGCATTAATTCGGCGGCTTGGCCGCCAGGCTGGCGGCACAACGAACTTTACTATTGATGAGCAGGGCAATGAAACGTTTAGCTGGGATCTCCCCGACGAAAAGGCAGTTGGAGGTTCCATGACCGACAACGAAATTTTCCAGGCGTTTGTGCAGCTCGATACTGCCTTGGGTGATGCCTATTCCCTACCCAGTGAGGAATTGGCTGAGACCACAGACGAAGGCGGAGATAGCGATGACGCTGAAAATAGCATGGCTAATATTCGGGAGACCTTCAACCAGATTAGTGAACAAACGGGCACCGTTCCCGCCCTGATCTACGCCCTTAGCCAACCCGATGGCCTCGAACTGATCGTCGTCACCCCCGACAACCAGCTTCTGCGCAAAATTGTTCCAGAGGCCGATCGCACCACCCTGCAGGGCACAATTCGGGCCTTCCGCCGCCGCATCACCGGCCTCAGCCCGAACTACCTGCCCCCCGCCCAACAACTCTACGATTGGCTTATCCGGCCCATTGAAAGCTCAATCAACAACCTGAATATTGATACCCTCGTCTTTGCCATGGGCGATGGTCTGCGCACCTTACCGATGTCTGCATTGCACGATGGCGAGCAATTTCTCGTGGAAAAATACAGCCTGGGTCAAATTCCCAGCCTCAGCCTCACCGATAGCAGCTATATACCGCTCCAGGATGCCAATGTCTTAGCCATGGGGGCCTCGCAATTCGACTTCCTCAACCCCCTGCCCGCTGTACCCAGCGAATTGTCTCTCATTACCCACCTCAAATCCGGTGAGCAACACCTTAACCAAGGTTTCACCTGGGAGAACCTCGCCACCCAAAGTCGGGGACGGGGTTTTGAGATTGTCCATCTCGCCACCCATGCCACCTTTAAGCCGGGTTCTGCCACCAACTCCTACATCCAGCTCTGGGGCAATGACCAGATTAGTGTGGATGAACTGCGCGAGCTGCGCTGGTTTGAAGACCCCCAAGTGGAGCTGTTGGTGCTCAGTGCCTGCGAGACGGCTTTTGGCGACCCCTATGCTGAGCTGGGCTTTGCCGGGTTGGCGGTGCAGGCGGGTGTCAAGTCGACCTTGGCGAGCCTCTGGCAAATTTCAGACTTGGGCACCATGCGGCTGATGCAGGTGTTTTATGAACAGTTAAGTAACCCCGACGTAACGATTAAGGCGGAGGCGTTGCGGCAAGCGCAACTGGCCCTGTTGCGGGGGGAGGTGACGGCGCAGAATGCCCTGCCCGAGGGCATGACGCTGCCGCCAGAGTTGGCACGATATGCCAATACCGATCTAACCCATCCATTTTATTGGAGTGCGTTTACGTTGGTGGGCAGTCCGTGGTGAGTTCGGAATTCAGAGAAAGCTACATTTTCTTAACCTGAGTTCTGGATAAGCAGACATCGCAAAAGACGGTAGAAACTCAGCAGAATCAACAATACTGGCTCCGGTATTGCCGGAGTCTGAGGGGGCAATCTCCCCCTCAGCGGGCTAATCTTGTAGGGGTTTCGCAGACCCCCCTTACAGCAAGGGTTTTGCGAACGCCTTTTTTAGGGCTTAGCCGCTGAATCCTAGCAAAATCAAGGAAGTCGTTTAAAACCCCTACAGGATTAGCTCAGCGGGAGATGTCGGGGGGC
>JBCDEB010000195.1:0-11991 GCA_039180005.1 Cyanobacteria bacterium P01_G01_bin.54
GAATTACTTTGAAAATAGACAATGTTAATACTCTTGCACCAAGTAAATGAAGCTAGCGAGATCCCCCCGGCTACGCCGACCCCCTTGGTAAGGGGGTTTTCATCGTTGGGGGTGATAACCCGTCATGACTCGTTGGTATAAATCAAGAGCAGGTTGAGGTGGTAGGTTGGGGTTTGGGAAGCACCATTTGCTTCCCGATGGAATATGATGCAAACGCAAATACACCCAACCCAACCTTCGCAAAAACGACCTGTTTTAAACTGGAAAAAGTTTAATTCCAATCGTCTTTAAGCCTAATTGCTGAGCTGATGACGAGACAAGTTGTGACGTTAGGGAAACTTAGTTACCTAAAGTAAAATCTTAGGGTTACGCCATGTAAAAAAATGTGAGTTTCGGGCGGTCTGGCGATCGCCACCCAAGTGATAAGAATCGTAAACAGACACGACAAGATCGCATCTTGTTGCGAGACAGTACGTTACTCTCACCCCAAGCCCATGCTGCCCAAAGCAGAGGGACTTAAAAATCCGTCTTGCATCGATGCCGATCTGCATCAATGCTGAAAACACGACATGGCCATTGTCTGAGCCACTCACGCCAATAGAGGTAACGGTATGAGCGAAGTGATCCCCTGCCTGGAGCGACAATGCCCCATTCAATATGTGCTCGATCGCCTGGGAAACAAATGGTCGGTGTTAATTTTACGTGAGCTCTTTATGGGCGATCGCCGCACCCATGAGTTCTTGAGTGCCCTTGCCGGAATCAGCACCAAAACCCTCACTGTCCGTCTGCGTGAACTGGAGCAGCATGGCTTGGTATTGCGGCAGGTCTATCCGGAAGTGCCACCTCGGGTGGTTTATTCGCTCACCCCAAAGGGGAAAGAAATACAGCCGGTGCTGATGGCCCTGCATCAAGTCGGGGAGCGGTGGTTACAGCAGGAGCATTGTGCTTGTCCTCTGGTGGAGTTGGAGCGTTCTGTTTGAGGCCGACGACCGGGGTGGGTCGCCCCACCCAACCCTTTCATACAGACGGATTGCTCGCCTTTAAATCAGTCATCATCAGTTTGAGAAACTCATCAAACTCGATCGTGCCGTTTTGATTTTCATCCACAGCCTGGATCATCGCTTGCAGTTCTGCCGCTGTGGGCTCCTCTCCTAAGCATTCCATCACGTGCTGGAGTTCCCAGAGGTCGATCGCGCCATTGCCATCCCGGTCATAGAGCTCAAAAACGCGCCGAAATTCCTCGATATTCAGTTGGACTTTTGCGTTGAGATCCTGAACCTGCTCAACCATCAGACACCTCTTTAGTTTTGCGCCCAAGCATATTTGCAAGTGTAAGACTCCAATTGCGACGAGTCTAGAAATCCTCACAATTGGGTAGTGTGGCACGGTGGGGCACAGGGTTCAAAATTCGCGGAGTGGGCTGAATCACCTCCCTCCTCGGTCGAGGGTACTTCTCTCGGTTCGGAGCTTTTAATCCAGAAATCCCCTTTCGGGAGGGGCGGTCTCGCGCAGCGACGACCGGGGTGGGTTCGGGATGCTATGGACTCATCCAAGATTTGTTTCTTAGATGTTCAGAGTTCCAAGCTTTGAAGTGGCGCTGAACTCAATGGGGTTGGCTTGCTCTGCGGTTTTGGGATCGTACCCGGTGACATCTTTTTTATGAGGTGGATGCCTTGGTGTTCATACCCGGAGCAGGCAATGCGATCGGCCGCTCTTGATCTTCGACAATCTGCACGGCGATCGCCCCACCCAGAAAAAACACCCCGCCGAGCACCACCACCAACAAATGAACGGAGCCCAGCCAATGGCGCATAATCCAGCCCAAACTCAGGGCAGCCAAAATTTGCGGGATGACAATCCCCGCATTGAACAGGCCCATATAGATGCCCGTATGCTGCTCCGGTAGCACCTCCGACACCAGGCTGTAGGGCAACGAGAGAATGCCTGCCCAAGCAACGCCAAAGCCGAGCATCAGCAGCAAAATCCAATGGGGATTGCGAATCCAAAGCAGGGCAATCAGGCTCAAACCGCCACAGACGAGGCAAAGGGCGTAGCTATTCCGGCGGCCCACCCGGCGGGTCAGCCGAGGCAGCAGGAAGAACGAGGTCAATAGACAAGCCACGTTGTAGACGCCAATGCAGATCCCCGCCCAGGCAATGCCCTGGGTATAGACCGGATCAGATTCGGCCACTGCGCCAAACACTTGATGGGCGATCGCCGGTGGCAGATACAAAAACACACAGAACATGCCCAGCCAGGTGGAAAATTGTACGCCCAAGAGTTGACGCATCCGTTCAGGTGTGGCGAGCAGCGTTTGCCACAGCTCGCCATACCAGGTGGTGGCATCTCCCACGGGCCCAGGCATGGTCGCTCGAACTGCCTGTTCATCTCGGTGGGGCGCTTGCCACACCGTCCAGCCCACCGCAGTACCAAAGAGCACCGCGCCAATATAAAACGAGAGCTTCACCGCCAGGGGAATTTCCTGAGGTCCCGGCGGCGGACAGAAATGGCCCAACAGCCAGGGCAAACAGGCGGCGAACACTGCCCCCACGCCAATGAAAAAGGCTTGCATGGTAAAGGCGCGATGGCGGGTGCGACCATCGCTGTTATCGGCCAGGAAGGCGCGAAAGGGTTCAGTGGTGAGGTTAATTGAGGTATCCAGAATCCAGAGCAGCCCGGCGGCCATCCAGAGGGACGAGACATTGGGCATGGCCACCAGCGCCAGCGAGCTCAAGATCGCCCCGGCCAGAATGTAGGGCTTGCGGCGGCCAATGGGGGTCCAGGTGCGATCGCTAAAGTAGCCAATCACGGGTTGAGCAACGAGGCCACTCATGGGGGCGGCCAGCCAGAGGATCGGGATCTGTTCCGGGTTTGCCCCCAGATATTCATAGATGGCGCTCATGTTGGCCATCTGGAGCGTCCAGCCCATCTGAACCCCCAGGAAGCCAAAGCTCATATTCCAGATGTGCCAGAAATTACGGGCTGGGGGGGCGAAAGCGGTTTGGGTCATAACGTAATCCACAGTGCAGACACTCCCCCGTCTGGCTGTGGTCAAGCACTGGGGCTGGGTCTGGGAATTTAACGGGACATTCAATCGTGGGCGATCGCCTTCGGCGGTGCGCTCATGACGGTTAAGAAATGAATTCGGTAATCGCATCGCCAAATACGCTAAACCCTTGACAGGCGAGATGCACTCTCCCTTCGGAAGGCTGCGCCAACGGCTTCGCTTAGGACAAGCGCTCAGCGACCACCTGCGCTACGGAATTAGCGATTTATTGTCTAAATTTCCATCAGCGCAATCGCAATGGCTCACCGCTGTCAAACTCGGCAATCCCGAAGGGAATAGTAGGAAAATTGTATGGATGCAAAATTGGTCTGGAGCGGAGGCGTCCACCAAGTTATCCTACCATGGCAACCTCTTCTGCCATGGGTAAACATCACTCATCTCGAAATCAGCCATGGCGGCAAGGCTAAAGGCGCTGATGGTCACTGCTGAGGACAGGGTAGAGACCCACTCATAAGCACCCAGATCCACAATTCCGGCAAAGATGCGGGCTTCACTGCGTTGGTCCATAGTGGTTGTCACCCAGGCATTACTGCCACCATTGATTGCCAGGCTACCGGAGCGAAGGGCATGGGTTTGGGTCGGGGCCGCCGTTGTTGCCCTTCAATCACGCTGGGATTGCCGCCCACAGCGCGACCGAGGACGTTCTGAATGCTGGAGCGGCTCAGGAAGTCAGCCGTTTCCTGGGGACTCAAGGGGTTTTCGAAGGTCACGTACATTTGAGCGCTGGACGGGGCGATCGCCCTCGGCATTTCAAAAGCAGTCTGTTATTCATTGAATTCATGGTATCGCCATGGTAATAGCTCTCCCTCATTGATTAGATCAGGTGCTTAATTTAAGGTTTTCCAAAAAACTCCTCAGAGCTAGGGGCTGTCATCATTTAGAGTTCAATCTCTGAAAGTGACTGGCTTACAGCCCCTTTTCCTGCTTTTTGGGTCGGGCACTCTATCCCTTGTCCCATCAGGCTTCTGAGGTTATATTAATGACACGCCCTAATCTGGATACAGAATCCTTGATTTTAGGTCTTCGTATCGACATGCTCAGTTTTACTGCGTGGAAGATCACTGGGTTTGGGAGCATCCCACTTTGGCACATCTAGACTGCATCGCCCTCATCCCCCAGCCCCTTCTCCCAAAAAGGGAGAAGGGGAGCCAGATTCAAAGTCTCTCTCCCAGCTTGGGAGAGGGATTTAGGGTGAGGGCTTGCGTAACTGGGATGTACCCCTGGGTTTGGCTTGGAGGGGAAGCTCAATGATAAACGTTGTACCCTCACCCGGTCGGCTCTTGCACAACAGCTTACCCTGATGTTTTTCTGTGACAATACTGTAACTAATCGATAGACCCAACCCGGTACCTTTGCCTATCGATTTAGTTGTAAAAAATGGATCAAATAGTCGAGATAGTACTTGTACAGGAATAACTAATCCATTATCCTGGATTTCAATCCTCACCCAGTCTGCTGCTGAGCATTGGGTAGTGACTTTAATGATATGTGGGTCAGCTTCCATCTCTTGGTAAGAATAGTCCGCCTTACTGTCCTCCAAGGCATCAATGGCATTTGCCAAGATATTCATAAAAACTTGATTGAGTTGACCCGGATAACAAGCAACAAGTGGAATATCGCCATAGTTTCTTTCGATTTGGATTGCGGGTCGCTGATGATTGGCTTGTAGACGATGCTTCAAGATCATCAAAGTATTATCAATCCCTTCATGCAAATTCGCCATCTTAATCGAAGCTTCATCAATGCGAGAAAAATTACGCAGCGAAAGTACAATTTCAGTGATGCGCTTGGTACCGATATTTATTGATTTGAGAATATCTTTTAAGTCTTTTTTTAAAAAAGCAAGGTCGATCTCTTCAATCTTATCTACAATATCTGGATGTGATTCTTGAGTATGCTCTTGATAAAGATGTAGTAAATCAAGTAGATCTTTAGTATGCTCATCAAGATGACTCAGATTGCCATGAATAAAACCAACAGGATTGTTGATCTCATGGGCAACCCCAGCAACGAGTTGACCAAGGCTCGACATTTTTTCACTCTGAATCAACTGTATTTGAGCGTTCTGAAGTTCATCTAATGCTTGGGTGAGTTTTTGGGTACGATTTTCCAGATCCTGATTTTTTTCACCTAATAATTGAATCGTTTTCTGGAGCTGAGCACCCATGCTGTTAAAAGCCTGAGCTAAAACAGATAACTCATCTTGACTATTGAGGGTGATGGGGTGCTCGAAATGACCTGTTGCCAGTTGTTGAGTCCCTTTTACCAATGCTTGAATCGGTTGAGTGATCGAACGACTAATCCATTGAGCCAAGATGGCACCAACAATGGTAGCCAGAATGGCAATCGTAATGCCACGATTGCGAACAGTAATGATTTTTTGCTGCAGCGATGCTGTCGATAAGCCAATCTGAATTGCACCGATAGGTTTTCTGCCGATAATAATGGCTCGTCCAACCCGTAGCTCTTCTGGCTGCCAATTCACAATCGTTGTCGAGCTTTCTACAAGTTGGCGGCCAGCCGGATCAATCTCGGTTGTATAAATAGCAAGTTCATTTTTGGCATCTGCGAGTAGATGGCCTTCTTCGCCATAAACAGCACCAAAAGTCAACAGCTCTTGATACTCACCCAATTGCTTCATACTATCTCGCAAAGGATTGACATCCAAACGATAGAGTGAATCTAGAAGTGTAGGCTCTAGCGTGTCGAGTAAAACTTGTGCCTGATACTCCAGCTCAGTACGAAAGTTTTGTTGTTCTTGCTGGATAGAAAAAAATGTTGTGCTGCCTACAATCCCCATCACTAAACTAGTGATAATCCAGGTTAGCTTAAAAGAAAGAGATTTCTGAGAGTCTAGCCACTTTCGTCCGAAAACAGCGATGCTGCTGCCCCTATCAAGCCCCTTAACTCTCTTGTGCCAAATCATGATTCTTAAACCTGTCAATGTTCTAGGCAAATAACTCAGAATTGTTATTTACTTTAATGACAATGAGCCCAAAAATACCTAAAAATCTCCAGGCATCAAATTTGCTCAGCATCTAGGACTAATATCTCTCTTCGATCTCTTTATAGCAGATCACTTCAAAGTGAAGAAAATTAGGTGCTCAGAACAGTTGTGCTCGATGCTTTAGTCGTGATGAATAAATCCAAGATATCCATAAATATGCTCGGATTGTTTTTGATGATTTTCTGAGCATGATGTTTATAAAGGGTAGACATCCCATTTTAATTTTGCCCAAAAAGATGGTTAGCTTACTCTTGAGTCAGCCGATATAGTTCACGCATTCGTTCAAAAGCAGAGTCTACCCCTTCCGGGAAGTTATCAAATTTTGTGGTTGTTTCAAATTCTGCTAAAATCTTTTTTTCTTGCTCTGTTTCACCCATTGCTAGCAATATTTCGACGATTGCGCTAACTTCTTCTTCTGTTAAGGTCGGCGACACCATCGCAACATGGCGGGGAACAGATTCTGTTTCAGCAATAATTCTTAACTGTTGGCGGGCGTCTTCTGGGATTTTGGCAAAATCAGATGAACCCACAGCCGCAGCATCAACTTTTTGCGTTAATGTCCATTGGATCGAGTTATCATCATCTCCACTCAGGATATAGCCCACTTCATCGGTTGAGACTGTGACATTGGCTGCTCCTTTTTCAGTAAGCGTTAAGCCTGCTTCTTTGAGATGTGCCAAGGGCAGCATAAAACCCGATGTGGAGACAACATGATCAAAGGCAACGATCTTGCCGTTGAGGTCTTCAAGACTCTTGATTTCGCTATCGGCACGGGTAAAAATAATCGTGTTGTAAGACGCTACTCCCTCTTTCCAACGTCGCAAAATTGGTTTTGCTCCCACTTCTTCACTGGTGAGCATGGCGGGGTAAGGGCTATCAAAATAAAGATCAACCGCTCCAGATTCCAGGTATTGAAGCATCGTATCGAGGTCGGGGGCCACTTCCACTGCCCCTTGACCCATCCCCACCTCACCTAATTGACTGGCCAAATAATCGGCAAGGGGTTGATAACGTTTGATCGTCTTGGTGGGCTCATCGCTAATATCGCCTAACACAATCGTTCCAGTTGCTGCTGAGTTGATAACGGGCTCTTCGGGAGCTGGAGTAGTTTGGGCGGCACATCCCCAAGTGCTGAGCAGCAGCAATCCTGAAATGATCCCAGATTTTAAGGACGGATGAAGCATGAATCGAATAAATTACTCGGGTTATCTTTACTGCCAAGCCTAACTCAGCCGTCCGGATGATTCGCGATGTTAGAAGACAAAGTGTAACGATCCTGTAATATTTTCACCCTTGAAGCCATTAAATTGACTGGTGATACCAGATCCGGAAAGTAGAGGGCAAGATTGAAGGTTGAGACTTCGCTATTTGGCTGCATACAATCCGGATTTGTTATGAGTCAAAATTCACCGTTTGCCGTTCGAGCAACGATCAGCGCTCTCCTCAGCTATCTGCCGGAGCGTCAGACTGATGCGAACTATGGCGATCGCACGCAAGACCTAGCGCGAGGGGCAACCTGACCCGCTCCCTTGAGAGCAATGCCCTTGAATAGGACGAGGTGGATTTGTCCAAAATCTGGAAAACCGAGGCGATCGCAGCGCTAAACGTCTGGTTGGATTTTTAGGCGCTAAGGCAGTTTGACCTATCATGCTTCAAGACATCGCAGCTCTGGCAAAAGCACTGCACTCAAGCGCATTCAATCCTACATCCTGGGTTGTTCATTCATCTCCTTTTTTGTGTGCTCTCTAACCGCGACCCACTTCTGGTGGCTATGTTTTGACGTTCCCTATCCACAATCCGGTTGAGTGTTTTATTAAGTTTATAATATTTCCCCGTAGAAAATGTTCAGATAATTTTTATAATTACGATTACCCACAGAGAGATATTGTGCAAATATAGCTTTGCTAGGGTGTCTGATCTCGATCTCATCGTATGCATACAAAATCAAAACGGCAGAAGATAAGAACCGAAAGAGCCAGTCAATGAAGAAAGCAGCTTTAAAGTGGATATTCATCGTTGTCATACTCTTGACATTTTTCATGACAATATCCTGGGGGCAACGTTTAGAACGACCCCTGCTGCATCGGCTTTTAGAACTGCCACAATCGAAGATCACTGCTCGCCTATCTGAAGATGAACAGCGTTGGCTCACAGCTCATCCGGTGATTCGAGTTTCTAATGAGCTGGATTGGGCTCCGTTTGATTTTATCGAAGATGGTGAGCCAGCGGGATACTGCATTGATTATTTCCATCTTCTAGAATCCAAGTTGGGGATTCAGTTTGTTTTTGTGGCAGATACCTGGGCAAATCTAATCAAAAAAGTAAAGGCAAAGGAAATTGATGTAATTCACTCAATTGTAGAAACAGAAGAGCGCAAACAGTTTTTTGAGTTCACTGAGCCCTTCCTTTCGATTACACCCGGAATTGTGGCTCGTTCAAATGACCATGAAATCAACAGCTCTGAGGATATAAATAATCGAAAATTGGCTGTCATAGATGCGTATATTTTTCATGAAGAATTGAGTAAAAAATACCCGCTAAAGCAACAGGTTCGAGTTGATTCACCTATGGAAGCATTAGAGGCAATTTCATCGGGAAGAGCTGATGTTTATTACGATAGCTTGGGTGTTATTAATTACTGGAGAGATAAACAGTTTCTCTCCAATCTTAAGGTGATCGCCGTTGAAGATAGCGATGACGATAATTTTTCAGACTATAGTATAGCGGTGCGCAAAGATTGGTCAATACTCAGAGATATTCTGCAAAAAGCCATGGATGATATTGGTGAGCATGAACTGATGCCCCTCCGCAGGAAATGGATTAGTCAACCGTCTGCCAACGAAATTCTCTCAAGCTATTCTTGGGTCTGGAAGATTTTTTCTGTCTCTCTATTTGTCGTTCTTGGTGTTCTGGTTTGGAATTGTCGTTTGAATGTGATGGTCAAAACGTTCAAAAAGACCAGAGAGATTGACAGAAAAACGATATCAGATCTTGAATATATATCCAGGATTGACAGTCTGACGGCTTTATTTAATCGGCGACATTTAGACTTTATTTTAACGATGGAATGGGAACGGCATTGTTATCTCGGCACAACGCTCTCCCTAATCCTCTGTGATATTGATTATTTCAAGCAGTTTAATGATACCTATGGCCACCCGGCAGGTGATGACTGTTTAAAACAGGTGGCTCAGGTTCTCAAACAAGAAACGGAAGCGGATGGTGGCATTGCCGTACGATATGGCGGTGAAGAGTTTGTCATTATCTTACCCAACACTGATGCAAAGGCTGCGATGACGGTTGTGGAAAAACTCAGAGGTGCGATCGCCGCACGACAAATCCCCCACCGTTCCTCTTTGGTGAAGCCTATCGTTTCTATGAGCTTTGGGATTGCGACAATGTGTCCCAATCAAAACAATAACCCAGATCAAATCATTGGTGTAGCGGACAAGGCACTGTATCAAAGTAAAAGAGCGGGCAGAGATGGCGTTAAGCTGATCGATCAATCCTAGAAATAGACAGGATTCATCCCCTTGCACCAAGCAAGCGAAGCTAGCGAGATCCCCCCGGCTACGCCGACCCCCTTGGTAAGGGGGTTTTCATCGTTGGGATAGAATGATGGCTCTCCCCATTGCTCGTAATACTGTTATCTGCCTGTACATCTCTTAACAGCCATGAATGAACATCCCCGTTTTTCCCACCAGCGAGCTGAATTGGACCAAAAACAGGACTTGAATCTAATCACGCTGCGTTTAAAATGAGGGAAAGATGTCCGACAGACAATTGAGGCGATCGCCCAACAAAAAAATATCCAATTAAAACGTATTAATGCGATCGCCCATCGTCCACTTCATGGGTAATTAAATCCGTATCATCTTCGCCATTGTCGATCGGCTGATTATCAATGAGGCTCGTACAAGCTGTCGAATGGCCGATGCTATCCCCGACTTGAATGAAGCGACAATCAAAGCCAATGCCCAGATTATGCTCAAAACGATTAATGGTGATCGTCGTGCCTGCAACCTGTTGAACGAAAGACGTTAAATTGATCGGACTGGCTAAGACTTGAACAATCCCGTTAAGATACGACTCAAATCCCGTCAGATCAAAGACATTCACCGCAATACCACGGGCATCCGTAACCACCGTTGTCCCGTTGCTAAATGAGCCGAAAACAGCCCCATTACTGAGAGCATAATTCACACTCAGTCCATCCAGCGGAATCGCAGTAGCAAAGGCATCTTCCACGACTTGCACTGAAACATCAAAAGATGTGGTGTTTGGCGTCGTATCCCGATCTGTGGTGATCGCGGCAAGGGAAAAACCATGGGACTCGTAAGCGCCGATATCCACCGTCCCTTCAAAGCTGCGGCTCACCCCCCGTTGGTCAGTGGTCACGGTGGTGAGGGCATTACTTCCGGCGTTAATCGCCACACTTTCAGGGCGGAGGGCGTGGGTTTGGGTGTCGCCACCATAGTCACCCAGCGCCAGCAGCCCCGGATCGAGGTCTGTGAGGTTATGGGTGCTGGTGGTGATCGTTGCCCCGGCAGTATCACCGATCAGGCTGTTTTGAATCGTGTTGAATGTGCCTGAGAGGTCATTGCCGCTGCCACTGGCTGTATTGCTCGCAACAATGGTGTTGGTCAGATTAACCGTGCCGCCATTTCTAAACAGGCCGCCGCCATTGTTTCCTGAAGTGTTATCGGCGACGGTGCTGTTGAGCAATGTAATCGTGCCACCGCCATTGCCACGGGCAAAAAGACCGCCGCCGCGATCGCTACTTGAATTTCCTGAAATTGTCGTATTGATAATATTCACCGTGCCGCCACCACGGGAATAAATACTGCCGCCGCGATTGCTGACATTATCCGAGAACGTGCTATTGGTAATCGTCAGATTGTTGCGGAAATACATCCCGCCACCTTTACTGGCACTGGAGTTACCGGAAATTGTGCTATCGGTAATCGTTCCCGTTCCAGTAAAGTAAACCCCACCGCCCAAATCACCACTGGTGTTGTTGGATACCACGCTATCAGTCATGTGAATGGTTTGGCTATAGGTTCCCGCTGCCGAGAGTCGGCTAGAGTTCCCGGTTACGGTGCTGTTGGTGAGCGTTATGGTTCGACTTCTGGCCCAAACGCCGCCGCCGTGACGGTTGCTGGAATTGCTCGAAACCGTGCTATCGGTGAGCGTAATATTACCGCTGCGGCTGTAGAGTCCACCGCCATTGCGACGACTGGAATTATTGGCAACGGTGCTATTGGTGAGGGTGATGGTCGATCGTGTCGCCACGCCGCCGCCATATTGGTTGGTGGAGTTGCCCGAAACAGTGCTATTGGTGAGCGTAATTGCTTGGTTAAGGTTATAAATGCCACCGCCGCGATCGGTGCTAGAGTTCCCGGTCACGGTGGTATTAATTAAATTGACTGCCCCATTGGAATCAATACCACCGCCAGTATCTGTAGTTTTGCCATTGGTAATGGTCAAGTTATCGAAGGTGGTCGTCGCGCCGCCCGTCACATCAAAAATGCGGAAATCCGCCGCACCCGCATTGCGTTGTACGGTGACGTTGGTTGAGCCACCTGTGATCGTCAGCTCCTCGGTGATGCTCAATTCTCCCGACGTCAAATCCACCAACGTTACGCCATTGGCAAAACGGATCTCATCTGCACCCGCAGAGCCGTTGGCATTACTAATCTCATCCCGTAGCGAATCAGCACCGCTATCATTACCGTTCTCGACAGTAAACGTCGCTAGCTTGCCATCCCAGTTCGCCAAGGTCTCATCGGTAAAGGGATTCTGCGTTTCAATGCTGCCTGTGCTACTTTCTAAAAGCCAATCGCCGCTATGGTTGGCACTGCCGGTCGCATTCGTCGAAGCCGCCACATCCAGCCCCGTCCCTGTCGCCAAGCTCGCC
>JBCDEB010000196.1:0-11959 GCA_039180005.1 Cyanobacteria bacterium P01_G01_bin.54
GCAGAAACCCGTAGCGCAGGTGGTCAGTGAGCTTGTCGAATCTGCGTCCCGCCTGCCCGAGGAATAATCAGTAGTTTATCCCTCCCTATACTTTGCGGATTCAGTATGAGGGGGCAATTTCCCCCTCAGCGGGAGGTGTCGGGGGGCTGGACCCCTGACAACCGGGTTTGACAACGAGATTGTAGTGCTTTGAGGAATGCGATCGTTTCGCTAAGCCAGAACTCAGGAGATTTAAGCTTCTTCTGGCCAACAGCCCCAGAGCTTCATCTCTAGGGGCGAGGCGGTGACAATGTACCAGCCATCGGGGCTCACTGCCACTGCCGCGATCGGTTGGTCATGGGCTTTGAGCGTACGGATCGGCTCACCAGTGGCCAAGCTGGTAATCGTCAGCATCCCCTGCTCGTCTCCACTAATCACGGCTTGGCCGTCGGGGCTAACCACCAGGCTGGTAACGCCCAAAGACTGAATATTTAAGGGCCCGAGCAGCTCGCCGGTGGCCCAGTCCCAAAAGCGAATATTGCTCTGCCGGGAGCTGGTGAGCACGATCTGGCCATCAGGGGTGATCGCCACCGCCGTAACGCCAAAGGACTCGTCATTGAGCGGACCCTGCAATTCCCCGGTCATATAGTCCCAAAGTTTGAGGTTACTCCTAGCCGCACTGGTCACCACAGTCTGACCATCGGGGGAGAGCACCAAACCGTTGACGCCCAGAGAATGGTCGCTGAGGGTATCGAGAAGGGTGCCATCGGGAGCATTCCAAAGCTTGATATTGCTCTGCTCTGCACCCGTGAGTAGCACCTGGCCATCGGGGGAGAGAGCCAGACAGTCACAGCCTTTGGAATAGAGGTCAAACTGTTGTTCCTTGGTTAATTCGTAGAAGTACCAACGGCAGATATACAGCTCTGGGCCGCAGGTGTAGAGCGCCCCCTCGGGGCCGATCGCCATCCCCGTAATGCCGCGATCGCGGGCCTCGCTATATTGGTGCAAACATTCGAACTCAGCGTAGGGAATGTCCCAATTCTCAGGAATGGGTGCAGCGGTGGCAGGTGCTGCCGCATCAGGAGTTGGGGATGAGTCGGCGATCGGTGTAACAGGCGTGTCGGTTACAGCATTGGTGATGGGACTCTCAACACTACCTAACGCATCATTTGGCTCATCATCTGGCTCATCAGCCAGTTCATCAAGGCTCATTACCGCCCCACCAAAGGGATCGTCATCTTCTACATCGGTTGAGCCGAGCAGCGGTTCATCGAGTGCAGCGATCGCTCCAGCCAGAGGATCGGGATCATTTGGAATTGACTCGAGGGATGCCACTGCCCCGGCTAGCGGATCATCCTCCGCTTCCTGCCAATCGGGATCTAGCTCTAAAGGGTCAGCTGTAGCAGGGGTCGGTGGCATCGGTGGGGGCATCGCCGGGGGCGACTTAAAATTTGCGGACGCCGCAAAGGGATCTTGATCATCGACTTCACCGGGTGCTGCATCGAAGGGATCAGGGACATATTCCCCCACAAAGGGATTATTGGCGTCCGCTGCAAAGGGGTCGGCTGCTTCGCCGGGCGCTGCATCAAAGGGATCGGGAACATATTCACCGACGAAGGGATCATTGGCATCCGCCGCAAAGGGATCGGCTGCCCCCGTACTGGACGGGGCGGGGCCGGCAAAGGGATTGAGTGCATCCACACCGGATGCTGCGGGTGCAGGGCTCGCGGCTTGGGAAATCCCCCCAGCGGCAATCGCCGCCGCAAAGGGATCATCCGACTGCCAACCGGGAGCCGGCGTAGCGGGCTGGCGATCGCCCACAGCAAAAGGATCGCCCCCCTGGTAGGGCACGGGATCGAATACAGGTTTTGCTGTTGGTTTCGCTGGGGGCTTTGCCTTGGGCTGGGTCGGTGCAGGTCTTTGAGCCGCCACCTTGGGCGGGGCGGGTGCAGGGGAGGGTACTTTTTTCGCAGCAGGCTGGACTGGCGGCGGTGGTGCAGCGACTTTCTTCTTAGCCGCAGGGGGTGGCGGTGGTGCAGCGACTTTCTTCTTAGCCGCAGGGGGCGGCGGTGGTGCAGCGGCTTTCTTCTTAGCCGCAGGGGGTGGCGGAGGTGCAGCGGCTTTCTTCTTAGCCGCAGGGGGTGGCGGAGGTGCAGCGGTCTTGGCCGGGACAGCAGCACCTGTGCGAGGACGCTTAGCCTTGGCCATCGCCGCTTTAACCGCTGCCTGCATTGTCGGGCGATCGCAGGGATACTGGACAATTTCAAAGAATTCTGGGGGCTCCGGGAAGGCTTTGGCCACCGTGTCGGTGGCGCTGGCGACCAATACCATGGGAATGCCTTGGAGTTTGGGTTGTTCTTGGGCTTTTTTGACCAGCTTCCAGCCCGGAATTTTGGGCATCTTAAACTTGATCACCATCAGCCGCAGGGTTTCCACTTCACGCTTGATCACATCCAGCGCTGTCTTGCTATCGCTCACTTCGAGAAGTTTAAACTTGCCGCCGGGCAGCAGGGTTTTAAGCTCATCCCGGACGGCGGGGTCATCTTCAAGCAGTAATACTGTATTCTCAGCCATAGTGGAATGGTGGTAGCCCTTGCACGCTGCATACCTTGGTCTGGGAAAAGTTTAGCGGATTTCCTGCGGGGCTTCCATGGGTGGCGGGTGCTCTCAACCACGGCTCCAACGTGTCACACCAAAAACAAAGCCCTGATCCAATGGATCAGGACTCTGCAAGATAGGGTTCACCGCGACGCCGTCTTACCTCAGCTTTTGACCTGGAAAATCCAGGGGGGAACGGATGCATCTCGCTTAAAGTTCCTCGGCTACCAGGGCCGGTCTACTGCCACGAGCGCGATTGGTTCCCACGTAAAGCAAACATAGATCAAAAAAACGTTATCGGCAGTCACCAACGCCGAAGCGGAACTTGACTCCATCATAAACAACGGCGACCGGGCTCTGGCAAGGGGAGCGGTGATTAAAATTTCTGAGGGGGCGATCGCCCCCGAATTCCGGGCAATGCTGATAGACTGTAACTCTGTCTAAATTTCTAGACGACCTCCGGGAGTGTGGCGGAATGGTAGACGCTGCGGACTTAAAATCCGCTGTCGGTAAAACGACGTGGGGGTTCAAGTCCCCCCACTCCCACTGTTGAAATCACCTTGCGCTGGAACAAGACGTAATGCCTCCCCCGTTTGAGGATTATCAGAAGACGATCGCGCGGATTTATCAAACTCATCCCGGTACAGATACAGTGGTGGGGACAGGGTTTTTGGTGTCACCCCAGTATTTGTTGACCTGTGCTCATGTTGTGATTGACGGCTTGAGTTTACAGCAACCCGAAGACTTGCAAACCAAGCCTCAGCACAGTCTTGAGATTGATTTTCCAAGCATCCCGAGCTGTCCCAAACGGCAAGCCAGGGTTGTTTTATGGCAGCCTTGCGCAAACTATTTTGATTCCGGCGTCACCAACGCCAAGGTTGGCGAAGATATTGCCCTCCTCCAGCTCGACAAGCCCGTTGCAGCAGTCTCGCCCATCCCTATCGATACGATCGCCGCAACCTGTGATCAGCCCTTCAGTATCTACGGGTTTCCCAATCCCAATGGCTGCTCGACTCAAGGGGTGCTCGGTGCGAAGCTCGTCAATCATTGGTTTCAACTCCAAGTGGATGAGAGCTGGCCCGCTGTCATTGGTGGCTTTAGTGGTGCGCCCCTGTGGCATAAGGAAAAGCACCTCATTATGGGCATGATGGTGGCTACCAACTATGATCATCAAGCCTACGCGATCGCCGCTAGCAGCCTTTACAACATTTGGCACACACAAGGTCAACTACTGGAATTATTGGCGGGCGTGGATTGGTCAATCATTGAGCCTGCTTACCACCACTGTCGTCAGCAACAACAGAGCTGGACAACTGAACTGCCCCAAGACCTGCCTGAAGCGATCGCGGATCTCTACCAAATGGATGAAGGGCAGGACACGCAAGAACAACTGGTGAATTTTGTGGTGTGCCTATTGGGTGACGATACATCATCTGTCGTGCAAAAAAACGCCCTGCAACAATGGCTCCAGGCGGTTCCAGGGAAAAGTGCGCAGGAGATTGAGGCTCTCTATGCTGCTCAACAACAGCAAAAGCGAGCCGCTACCGACCCCCATCTCTTCGTCGTGATTGAGAAAGGCGGAACGGGCGATCGCTACGCCATGAACTTCTGCTTTGTTCCGTCGATGGCAGGCTATGACGAGACGGACCATAAGACCTATCAAGTTGAATTTCAATCCGCTGATCCCAAGCATCCACAGCCGTTTGACCGAGAAGCATTTCAGGCTCTTGCAGAAGAAAAACTAGCGCAAAAGTGGAATCTCTTCTTTGCCCAATATTTCAGCAGAATCGTTGCCAGCCTCAGCCACATTCCCGCCATCCATTTTGTGCTGTCTTTTGAAGCGATGGACTTGCCTGTGGATAGTTGGGAAATTGCGGGTCAATATGGTGCTGAAGTTTCTGGAGAGAAGTATCCGGTTGTCATTAAAGTTTTGGAACGATACCAGGATAATTATGCTTCTGGCCCCCAGCTTCGGGAACTCTGCCGAAAATACCAGCATGACCTCAAAGTAGAGGCAGCGTTGGCTTGCGGCGATCGCAGCAAACGGAAAATCCTCAAAGACCTCAACCCCGACGCCCCCGCCCTGGGGCTTCGCAAAACCTGCCCACCCGATGCCGGAGCAAACGACCCACGGCTGCTGATTATGCAAAAAGGGATTCCCATTGCCCTGTGGCTACGGAAACCGCTCCCAGACTGCTGCGAGGATAGCCAACAAGAGCACAAAGAGCTGCTGGCGAGCGAGTTGCAAGCTTTGATTGGCAAGATTCAAGCCATTCGGGCAGGAGCCGAGAGTGATCTTGACTTTATCGGTAGTCACCTCACCCTGCTCTGGGATATTGACGCCCAGCAACAGCAGCCGATGACATTCCCCGACAATATTGTTGAGAATTACACCTACTACTAAACCCGATGACCCCCGACGACTGGAAGCTTTTTACCAATAGCGGCGATCGCAAGCCGATAGACTGGCAAAACGATCTGCCTGATCCCCCCAGTTGGCGGAGCTTTGATGCGCGGGCTGAAGAACGGAAACGACGGTTTGTGGCTCCCAAGGGGGCGATCGAGGTAGTCAATGCTGCGCTCTATCTGCGACGCCCATTGTTGGTGACGGGGCGACCGGGAACGGGGAAGAGTAGCCTTGCTTATGCGGTAGCCTACGAGCTGGGGTTGGGAGAGGTGCTGAAATGGCCGATCACCACACGAACAACCTTGCAGGATGGGCTCTATCGCTATGATGCGATCGCCCGACTCCGAGAAAGCGAACGCACCAAGCAAGATATCGAAACCCCAGAAGATATTGGCAAGTTTATCCAGCTCGGGCCCCTGGGAACGGCACTGATTCCTACCGAGGAAGTCAATAAGCCCCGGATTTTGCTGATTGACGAGATCGATAAGAGTGATATCGACCTGCCCAATGACCTCTTGAATGTGTTTGAAGATGGGGAATTTGATATTCCCGAGTTGGTGCGAATTAAGCAGCAGACCCAGCAAGGGGTGGACGTTGCCACTTACTACCGTCAAGAGGTAGAGCAACGCACCTATACGGTCAAAGATGGCAAGGTGGAGGCGAATACCTTCCCCTTTGTGATCATGACCAGCAATGGTGAGCGAGAATTTCCGCCCGCGTTTTTGCGACGCTGTTTGCGGCTGGAGATGCCCAATCCGGGAGAGCGAGAACTCAAGCAGATTGTGCAGCAGCATCTGGGCGATGAAGCCCTGGAACTGACTGCAGAGATGAATGAATTGGTCACGGAGTTCTGTGACTTTCAGCAGCAAGAGAAGCGGGTCTTGGCCACGGATCAACTGCTCAATGCCATTTACTTGCTGACGCAACATACCGCTCCGAATGAAGCGGAGCGCGAGCAACTGATTGAGCGACTGTTTCAATCCTTGGGGAATTTGTAGTCAAAAGGAAAACCGTAGCGCAGGCGTCCCGCCTGCCCGATGAATAAATAATCTATGTTGGGAAATGATGGACGATCGCCTCTTCAAAATGCTAGCCCAACTCAGGGAAACGGATGAGCCCCTGAGCGCGATCGAGATTGCCGATATGGTTTGGTTTGCGGCGCAACTGCGGCGCAAATATAGCTGCGCTGTGCCCCCAGACCCCACTCCGGCACGCCCAAAACAGGAATCGAATGCTGCTCCCCAGCCATTAATCGAGGAAACGCCTGAAGAACCGACATCCCTTCCGGTTGAGTCTGAACCTGCACCAGTCAAAGAGGCGATCGTGACGCCCCCCAAGCAGCAACCAGGCTCAAAGGCAAAAGGGTTACCCTTCTCAGTTCCGGCAGCGAAAGCGATTCCGCAAGCGCGATCGCTCGGTCGGGCATTGCGTCCCCTCAACCGCAAAGTGCCCTCGCGTACCACCCAGGTGATCGATGCCGCAGCGACGATTAACCGGGTGGCGGAAGAACGGGTCTTGATGCCGGTGCTCAAGCCTGCCCCGGAGCGGTGGCTGGATGTGGCGTTGGTGATCGAGAAAACAGAGTCCTACGGTATTTGGCAGCAGACGATCGCGGAGTTTGAACAGATTTTGTTGCATCAGGGGGCGTTTCGGGATGTGCGGCGCTGGTATGCCGAGCCCCAGGCGGGAGCGTTACAGCTTAAGTCTCGGCAGGAGACGCGGCGATCGCCCAAGGAGCTGATTCGGGCGGGCGGTCAGCGGCTGATTTTTGTGGTGAGTGATTGTCTTGATGCCACTTGGCACAATGGCGCGTGGCAGCAGTGGTGCAGCCTGTGGGGGCAGCACCATGGGGTACTGGTGGTGCAGATGCTGCCGCCGAATTTTTGGCGGCGGACTCGGTTGCGGCAGCTTGAGGCGGTGTGGCTCAAGTCGCAGCGGGTGGGGCCGTTGAATCATCAATGGCAGCAGGTGAGTCGAACGCCGTGGCAGACGACTGAGGCGGCGTCGGGGTTTGTGGTGCCAGTCTGTGCGTTGGAGCCCTATGCGCTGGCGGTTTGGGCGCAGGGGATGGCGGGGAATAGCGCTACGGCGTTGGCGGGGTATCAGTTGGCGGCGTTTGAGCCAGCGGTGTCTGGGCGGGAGTCGCTGTCGGCCCAGGAGCGGTTTGAGTTGTTTATGCAGCGGGCGTCTGCGCCAGCGAAGCGTCTGGCGGCGTTGATGTCGGCGGTGCCGGTGCAGTTGCCGATTGTGCGGTTAATTCAGCGGACAATGTTGCGGCAGCAGGCGAGCACGACCCAGGTGGCGGAGATTTTTTTGAGTGGGATTGTGGAGCGGCGGGGGCAGGCGGCTGACCCGGAGCAGCAGCTGTATGAGTTTGTGGCAGATGAGCAGCAGACTGTGCGGGCGTTGTTGAATAAGACGTTGCCGAAGTCGGAGATTGCGTTGGTGATTGACCGGATTTCGGCGGATATTGCGCAGCGGGCGAATAAGAGTATTCGGGAGTTTCAGGCGATGTTGATGGCTCCGGGAGAGGAGTTGAGTGTGGGGCTGGCAACGGAGGTGAGTGAGTTTGCGCGGGTGACGTTGGCGGTGTTGAAGCGGTTGGGGGGAGAGTATGAGGCGTTTGCTGAGGGGTTGGAGCAAGGAGCGCCTCCAAATCCACAAAGACTCCCAAAAGAGCGGCTGTCTTCTGGGCTGTTGATCGAACCCTACACTTACGAGGCTGTAAGCGTGGAAGTTATTGAATTAGAAGCCAAGATTGGCGATTTCTATAGAGCTTGTAACCCAGCCAATAATCTTAATTACACAAACGAGTACGATCGTCATCTTTACATCGACTTTTCTGAGGTGCGGGGCAGGGAGGTGGTTAGTGAGCTAGAGAACACCATCACCTGGTCGGAGGAATCCACCTGCCAGCTCTTTACTGGGCATATTGGTTGTGGTAGATCCACCGAGCTGCTGTGCCTCAAGGCGCGGCTGGAGGCAGCAGGCTGGCATGTGACCTATTTTGAGTCGAGCCAGATGTTGGAGATGTGGGATGTGGAGATCAGTGACATCTTGCTCGCGATCGCGCACCAAGTCAGCCTCAGCCTCCAAGCTGCTCAGATAAATTTAGTCGGGGGCTACTTCGAAGACCTCTTCAACGAATGTAACCAGTTTCTACAAACTCCCATTGAGCTGGGAGCAGAGGCGGAGGTCTCTCTCTGGGGCATCGGTAAGCTAATCGCTAAAGCTAAACAAAGCCCGACGCTGCGCAGCCAACTGCGGCAATATCTTGAACCCCAGACCCAAGGGCTGATCAAAGGCATCAACCAAGCGATTTTGGAACCTGCCACCCAGAGTCTGCAACAACAGGGTAAGGAAGGGCTGGTGATTATCATTGATAACCTCGATCGCATCGAAAACCGCATCATGGAATGGGGCAAAACTCTGCCGGAGTATCTCTTCGCTGAGCGTGGGCAGCAACTGCGCCAGCTCGATGCCCATCTGGTTTACACTATTCCTCTAATGCTTCGATTTAGCGACAAGCGATTGATCGTAGAGCAACGCCTCGGGGAAATATCAATCCTACCAATGGTTCCTGTCCGCTGGCCCGATGGCATGGTGCACCGAGAAGGTCTAGCCAAACTCCAGGAGATGATTTTGGCACGGGCTCTGCCAGAGCTACCGCCAGAGAATCGCCCCGGACAAATCCCTCAACTCTTTGATGACCCCACAACCTTAGAACATCTTTGTCTAATGAGTGGCGGTCATTTGCGTAACTTACTTAGGTATATCCAGAGTTGCCTACGCAGGAGCAAACAACTACCGATTCAGCGTTCTAGCGTCGATCAAACTCTCCAGCAGGCACGAGCAGAACTGATGCTCTCGATTGCCCCCAATGAATGGACGCTATTACGCAAGGTGCACATTACCAAAGCCCTCATTTGCGAAGAAGAATACGATCTTCTTCTTCTCCGAAGCCTCTGGGTATTTGAATATCGTACGAATCAGACCCAGTGGTTTGAGTTAAATCCGTTGTTAGCCAATGCTCATCAACTACAAGATGAGATGTAAGGTGCGGTAAGGCAGGTTACAAATATGCTTCAGAATAAAACTGTCTCACGTCACTCATTGGACAGACCTCCCCCGATCGCTGTTCATAGATAACAGAGCACGGAACAAATGTCTCTTGAAGGGCGTTGTACACTGAAACAACGTTAGTCATAAAACACTGATGACTGTACTCTCCCCACTTCTAGCAACTCAGGCAGAGCAGCGAGTGCTCCTGGAAGGTGTGACCTGGCAGCAATATGAACTGTTGGTCGCCACGTTGGCGGACGACTTCCCCGCGCTACGGCTGAGCTACCTAGAGGGTTCCCTAGAGATCATGACCAACTCACCGCTTCATGAGGAACTCAAAACCATGATTGGGATGCTCATGGAAGCCTACTTCCAAGAAACCCGCACCCGTTTTCATGGCATGGGCTCCACCACCTTCCGCAAAATCGCCAAACAACGCGGCTTAGAACCCGATGAATGCTATTGCCTCGGGCAGAAGAAAGAATTCCCAGATATCGCAATTGAGGTTGTCTTGAGCAGCGGCATTGTCGATAAGCTGGAGATTTATCGCGGCTTAGGGGTCACCGAAGTGTGGCAATGGGAAACCGGAAAATTCAAAATCCATCATCTCCGCGAAGAGGGCTATGAATGCTTAGAAAACAGCGAACTGCTGCCCAACTGCGACATCAAGAACCTCGCAACCTACGTTCGACCCGCCGAACAGTTTGATGCCGTCATGGACTTCCGCGACGAGCTGAGAAATGCACAGCAGGCGGACAACTAAAGCGTCATGGCTCAACTGATCCTTAAGCGGAAATCTTACACCAGCCAGCAATATAAGGAACACCTTAGTGGTGACACTGTGCTGGAGATGGTGCGTGTTCCCTCTGGGCAATTCTGGATGGGCTCTCCAGAGGCAGAATTAGAGCGCTACAGCGATGAAGGCCCACAACACTGGGTCAATATTGACTATGAATTCTGGCTGGGGAAATACCCAATTACCCAGAGGCAGTGGAAAGCGGTAGTGGAGAGTACTCAACCAATAGCTCAGGAGCTAGACCCAGATCCAGCCAATTTCAAAAATGATTTTGATGAAAAGCATAGTCGCTGGCAGCGCCCGGTTGAACAGGTTTCTTGGCAAGATGCCATCGAGTTCTGCGCTCGCTTGACGCAGAAAACAGGGCGGCAGTACCGACTACCCACTGAAGCGGAATGGGAATATGTCTGTCGTGCTGTGGTCAGTGAGGAGTTATCTGCCAACAGTGCTCAGGTGAGCTTGGCAGCATGGAACCGGAAGTTCTGCCAGCCCTTTTATTTTGGCGAGACGATCGGCACAAATGTTGTTAACTACAATGGCAGCTCGAAGTATGGGCGGGGAGTTGAAGGGGAATATCGAGAGCAAACCACCCCGGTGGGCTATTTCAACGCTCCCAATACTTTTGGTTTGCATGATATGCACGGAAACCTGTGGGAATGGTGCCTAGACCCGTGGCATGACAACTATCAGGGGAATCCGCCTGCTGACGGTGCTGTATGGGATGAAGAGCATCAAGGGCAGTACCAAAATATTCTGGAGAGCATTGATAATCTGCTAAAAGATCAGCGCTCTAGAGTTCAGCGCGGCGGTTCCTGGTACGACCTTCCGTGGGTTTGTCGCTCGGCGTTTCGCCTCAACCTTACGCCCGCTGACCGCGGCAACAACATCGGTTTTCGAGTATTATGCGCCCGCCCCAGAACTCTCTAGCCCTTTGCCTTCTTGCCTTTTTGCTTTTGCCGCCGTAGGCGGATCGATTTTTTTCAGTGAGCAGGTGGCAAAACTTCAGAAATAGAGATCATCAACTCAGGAAACGCCAAGGGTGAAGCTTGGTTGGGCTCAGTCAAAATCAAACGGCGTGTATAGCCCGCAGGGCCGGGATCATGAAAGATATGCAGTTGGCGATTTTGGAGATCCAGCACCCAATAATCCGTGATGTCTGCCTGGGCATAGAGCTTATCCTTCACCTCACAGTCTTGCTTAAGCGTCGAGTCTGCCACCTCCACCACCAGATAAACCTGCTCCGGTCGGGGGTGCTGTTCCGCATAATCCAAAACCGACCCGCGAACAACAGCTAAATCTGGTTCTGGTTCAGAAACATCATCGAGCTGAATCGGATCTTGGGTGCGAACCAGAGCGGCTTCACCTAATTGATTCCGTAGCTGATTGGCGAGTAGGTGCAGCGCCGTTACGTGAGGCGTTCCTTTTGGAGCCATTAGAGTAATCTGTCCAGCAATCAGTTCAGTGCGTTCATTGGGGTCAAGCAACCCCAGCTCACTCAAGCGGTGATACTCATCGACCGACCAGCGCTTAATTTGGGTGGGTTCGAGGGTTAACATTGGCGTAGATTCGGGGGCAACTAAGACTATGGTAATAGCAGTCCTATAGCGGTTTGCGTTGAAATGCGTACGCAGCCCTCACCCCAAACCCGCCCTCCCTAAGGGAGCTAATCCTGTCGGGGTTTCACAGAACCCCCTTACAGCCAGGATCTTGCGAACGCATTTTTGAGGACTCAGCCGCCGAATCCTAGCAAAATCAAGGGAGTGGTTTAAAACCCCTACAAGGTTAGCTAAGGGAGAGGGGCTTTATTTAGGTACTTAACGTGAGTTCTGGATAAGTAGACACTGCGTAATACCAAATCACAAAAGCCCGACTACAAATAAAATCTAGGTTCCAAGCGCCGGACTTCGACAAGCTCAGTCCTCATCATTGGTTTATCTGTAGCCCCAATTTCCAGAATTGGTATAAGACGCTAAAACTCAGCAGAGCCAACCCTACTGGCTCCGGTATTGCCGGAGTCTGAGGGGGCAATCTCCCCCTCAGCGGGAGGTGTCGGGGGGCTGGACCCCTGACAACCGGGTTTGACAACGAGATTTCAAGGCTTTGAGGAATACGATAGC
>JBCDEB010000197.1:0-11939 GCA_039180005.1 Cyanobacteria bacterium P01_G01_bin.54
GAGCCATGGGTGTAAGATTTTCTTATCCTCTCTCCCTTTGAACAGGTGCTTCTGCTTCTCTGGCTCATTGGCTTGATAATGGTTTTGCTTGGCTTTCTTTCCTACCATACTTCCATCCACTTTTTCTTGCGCTTACCCTGGGTCTTAATGTCATTGACTTATCGTTTGAGCTGCCAGAGATGGCGGCTGCCTTAGAAAAAGCGTTATCATCACAGTTCAAAGCTAGGTTGGTGATCGATTGCATCAATCCCTATGGTGATGGTCACTCTTCCCAGCGAATTCTTGATATTCTTTTGAATACACAAGTTGCCAATGAGTTATTAATTAAAAAGCTAACGTACTGAGTGAGACCACTGTAATGCTAGCATCTTACTGCGTATACGAAAATCAGACGATTCAGGAGGCTGTTTTCACAATTCAAACGAGTTTGTCTCGGTGTGTTGTTGTGCTAAATCGTGACGAGCGGGTTGTGGGAGTCTTCAGTGAGGGGGATGTTCTGCGAGCCATCCTCTATGGTGTGGATCTCCATACCATCCTAAAAAAGCAGCTTAGGCCCTCTTTTCACTATTTGAGCGATCGCAACCTTGAAAAGACCGGCAACCTGATCCGCAAACATGGTATTACTTTAGTTCCTGTCGTTGATGCTAGCTTTCATCTCCAGCAAGTAATTACGATTTTTGATGTTCTTGATGATCTCTACAGTCGATATATGAAGTAGTGTACAGTTATAGGAGTGCCGCCACATCACGATGAAATTTGCAACTATCATTCCTGCGCGGGGCGGTTCGAAGGGAATTCCCCATAAAAACATTATCTCTTTGGCTGGCAAACCGCTGATTGCTTATACCATTGAAGCTGCCTTTGCATCCGACGTAATCTCCCAAGTCTGGGTGAGCACTGACTCGCCAGAGATTGGTCGGACTGCTGAGCAGTTTGGTGCCAGGGTGATTGAGCGCCCTGCAGCTTTAGCTACGGATGATTCCCCGACAGAGACCACTCTTATTCATGCCATTGAAGCGATTCAACTGGCTGAGCAGAAAACTCCAGAGCATTTGCTAACGCTACAACCTACGTCACCGTTGCGGCGACCGGAAACAATTCGTCGATTTATTGATCATTACTTTTCCTTAGATGAAACCTACGACGCCTTGCTGAGTTTAACAAAAGAGAAGAGTGACTTTTGGATCTACGATGAAAGCCATGATTTTCGACGGCTTTTTCCTAATGCGCCCCGTCGTCGCCAAGACCGAAAACCGATGTTCACTGAAAACAGCTCACTCTACATGACTCGGACTCAGTCTCTTCTAGAAACCCACAGTATATTGGGGCATCACTGTAACGGTTTTTTGATTGAGGCTAGCGAAGCAATTGATATCAATGAGCCGTTAGATTTAGCGATTGCTGAGTCCCTCATCAAATAGCCATCTTAATCATTCCCGAACCCGAGAGAGACTGATGGGGCTATACGAGATTAGTCAAGGGAAAAATGCAACTCAGGTGGGGCAAGAAACAGGACGGAATCCGCAGACAGTGATAGAGTGGGTACATCGATATAAACCCCGCTGCACCCACGGCTTCGGCGGTGCGGATTGGGCTACCAAAGTTGCCGGGAGAGCGGACTTTTTCGAGCGCCAGCCAACAGAGGTCGGTCTGGGGAGCAACAGCGGCTAAATCCGACCAATGTTGCGCTAGAATTGCGCCGATGCCGGAAGCTCGCTCTGTGGTGGAGATTTGGCGAAATTGCTCCGGCGTCAGGCTGACCGTTGGCACACCCACGCAGCGGGCTTGGCGCAACCGTTGGCGGACAGGGGAACGGTGAAGAGTTTCTCACTGTAGAGAATTGTGGCAATTGCCAATTGCCGATCGATGGCTTGGATGAAGTTACGAATACCTTCGATGAAGAATTGGCACTGGCTGTCGCGGAATTGGCGGTTGGTTTGGAGGCGTTTGACCCGGCGAAGAAGGGCAGCGACTTCTAGCGGGGGGCGAGCCTTAGGGTGACTAAGACTGGCCATCCTCCTTCTGCAGAGCAAGGTCGCTCAGCGCGGAATAATGATTTTGCATGGGGTGTCGTTGGCAGCGTGCCGCTGTCGGAAATGAACTAGGGTTATGATAGCGCAAGTGAGTTGGATTACTAAGGGGTGAAACCTCGAAAAAAACTGTTTTTGATAACGATCATAATCGCCCCAGAGCACGAAGATTTTTTAGATCGAGTTCAAGATCTGGAACATCATAGGTATATAGTGGAATATTCCGTTGCCTGAGCAATTGACGAAACGCAGGGGTCGGAATCGCTGCAAGCTGGCTCGCGTAACCCAGCGTTAGATGACCGGATTGAAACAAATGCAGCGCAATTTCTTGGCGGAATTCGCTAGGGGTCAATTGACTAGCTTGCAGAATTTCATCGGGGGTCGATCCTGATTTCTCAGAAAGAACAGCTCAAAACCCAAGGCAACATCGGCGCTGCGAACCCAGTCACTATGACGATTTTGAGCCTGGAGGTTGACGCAAAAAAACAACAATAAAATTGCTTTAATAATTCAGACATTAGGTAGAGAGTATATATGAAGAAAACATAAAGACGTTCCCTATCTCTTGCTAGGTCAAGTAAAGAGGTCGCGAAGACCCTGAATGAGTTTTCTTGAACCACTTTTGCTTCAAGCCCAAGCTAATCAAAGGTTATGAGTCTTCTTAAGACTTTCTTTATAGATACCCTCTAAAATATCCACTCTGATTCTATTACTTTCTACTAAAAAGAGCCTTCCAATTAACTTGATCAGCCCATAAAATCGGTAGACTATTGTTTGGGCATGTCTCATAGAATGTAACGAGTAACTGATTATTTTTGTACCCTAAAGGCATATTTTTAACTAGCCTGTGACCATAGTCATGGGCAATTTGACGAGCTTTAACTAGGTCGGACTCTTCAGTAAATATTTTTCTTCCTGAAGAAAAACATTTATCTGCTTCTGTAAGAAGATCACATACAAAGGGTTCTACGTTGAATGGTAATTTCTCGACTTCTGACTTGATTGACTCTAATCCATCTTCAAAACCACAAATAGCTGCTGGAACAACTTTTACTTTTCGAGCAGCCAAAAAATCTCCACAGAGATCGTTTAATTTCTTTAGACCTTCTACAACAGTGCCTCCGGAAGCGATAATATCATCTATAAATACAATCGCCTGTATTCTCTCATTCTCTTTTATTGTTTTTCCAATCTTATCAATTCCCACTGTGTTCTTAGAACCGCGATAGAGGTTGTTCGCATGAGCATACATTCTAATATATGTTGGCCCGCTGTTCGCTAATTCTCCAAAATAACTCGTCAGAATGGTTCTATCCGACTTTTCATATCCTGTATTAACTTGCTTAATTTCCTTGAATAGACCTCTCCTGACATGATCACTTATGACTTTAAGCTTTTCTAGAATAAGACTTTGTCCGTAGAATCGAATATTTTGTAGAAGAGTAAACATTAAACGCTTCTCAATATTGCTTCCAAATTGATTTAGCCAAGCACGAATGTGAGAAGGAGTAATTGGAGTACCTCGATAATGTCCCCACTTATCACAAAGTTTAATGATCTCTGTGTCTTCGACAAAAGCTTGTGACTCTCTTTGCTGTAAAAGCTCAATGGCTTGCTCATCAAGTGACTCAGAAGTAATAGTCTGAAACCCTGGTCCTATTAGCCAATTATTGAAAAATCGTGGCTTACACCTGTAGGTTGAATCAGACTCAATAAGAATTTTTCGACTTGAGAAGCTCTCTAATAATTTTCCAGCGAGCGCCTGATTTATCATGTCTGTATTTGTTATCTTTTCCTTTGTTGCTTTCTTCCCTGAACGAACAACATCAGCATAAGAAATCAGGAACTTTCTACGTCGAGTTTCGAGTTGATCTATTTCAGCAGGCTCAGTTTGAGTAATGCCATCTTTCCAAAAATGATTAACGTTGTTGGTGTCCAAAGATTTTAAACAGCTAGTAATAGCAGTATTGACTTCTTCCTCGGAAACATATGAATTTCTTGTCTCGCAAGCCCGCCTGTAAATATTCCCACAAATGAGCTTAGTGAAAAATGGATTTCCCTCTGTAGCATTGTATAGTGCTATCACTGCATCGTCAGTGAACTCGACTTTTCCAGCAGTAGGACGTCTGACAAGATCTTGAAAATCATTCCAATATCTTTCGTTGTCAAAGTAATCAACAGAAAAGGATTCAAATTTATTTAACTTGTCGGTGGATTGTTTTATTATTTTCATGTTCTCACCACCAACCAAAACAAAACTTATATTGTTTTCACTACTTAAGCTTCTGATGTTGTGAAAAAAGTTGTCTCCTATGCTATTAATTTGATAAAGTTCACTTGGGATTTCATCAAATTCGTCGATGATAATTACAAATTTGTGTTCTGGCTTCAACCTTCTCAAGACCCGAAAAAACCTGTCTAGCGGAGTAATCGATCCCTCAAACTTCAAATCTGGTAACTTGAGATCTTTAAATGCTGAATCATAGTAGATTTCATCGAATATGAACTCCCCTAGACAATTGAGACACTTTTCTGGTGTACTTTTATCTAACGAACCAACTAGTAAGTAAATGGCTGTATAGTCTTGCAGATCCTTGAGCTTATTTTGAACAGTTTTGGCAATGGAGGTCTTACCAACTCGCTTTTGACCATATATAATAGAAGATTCAAGCTGATCAGAAATAAGTTTTGGAGTTAGTTGTTTCAGTAGTTCATTGCGACCTACCAACTTCTTTTCTTCAGTAACAGCTTCAAGAATATAGGGTTTTTTCTTACTCATTTCTTCCCAATCTAGATGAGGATCTTGAGGCAACAACTCTCCTTCGAAGATACGTGCATTATTTTCTCCATTGTAGTTTCTCCAGGAAACCACTCCAAAAACAATCTCTGGCTCAGTTTTTTGTAAAGATTTTCGAGTAACCGCCTCAAAATAGAATTCTCTTATTTCACCCGGATCAAGGCTACCAAGTTTAATAATTGGATTGACAAGCATTAGGGAATCATCATCATGCTCATTGATCGAAACTTCGACATCAAGAGCTTTTCCCTCACCTTTGTTTTTGGCAAAGACTACAATGTTTATCTCTTGTTCGGCTACATGGAATGGGTATTTTTTATCTGAAACCTCCACTTCCACCTCTGTTGACACCAGTGCATCTTTTGCATCAAAGTCTTTTTGCACAATAGAGAGGATTTTTTCAAATAGCTGTCCAATACAATCATAAAAAAGCTTTGATGATTTCTCTTTGATTTCTTTTATGTAAGACTTGTAGCTCCCTTTGACTGCCTTATAACTCTCTGCCACCGATTCTACAGTAGAGCTACTTAAGTAGTCTTCGAGTACCTGAAAAAGGGATTTAAAATCATCTTTTCTGATTGGAACATTACCTGAAAATCTACTGACAATAAAATGATTTCTTCGGTTCCCAAAAAACAGTGGCATAAACTTACTCTTGATCATTCTACAGTCTTCGATGCTTTTGACTGACGAGTGAAGACCCAAAAAATCATCCAATAAACCTCTTTCAAGATCTTGTAGCTTGGATAACTTCTCATCGAATTTATCGTTTGAAGAAATATTGAGATCCTTGTAGATTTCAATCAAAGAATGATCGAACAGTGAGCAGATCCTTTCCCTTATTCTTACTTTTTTCGGACCCCAAAATACATCTGGATTTCTCGACAATGCTCTCAAAAAACATGCCGACACAAAATCCTTTTCTCTTGAATTTCTCCTTTTGCCAAATAGAGAACTGCTTGGACTTGGGATGGGAGATAAGTTGAGAACTTCACATATACTCAACAAAAGTTCATCCATGACGTCATCACAATCATCTGAATCACAGCTACGCAATTCATCAAGAACACCTTCTATCTTTTTGAGTGTTTCGACTTTCAATTGATCATCCTCTCAATCTAAACAATAGTTCTTGCGGATATACTTTTGGCTCTTCTACAGCGATTTACGTGAAAATCAAAAATCCTGACTGACCAAGAAGTCTCTATCCATGAATGGATGTACTCTGGATTTCAGAAAAAACGCTAGGGCTGCTCAAGAGGTAACAGCTAGCTATTATAGACCATCTAGAAATTTCCCATTGAGCTTTATCGTCTCGAATTCAGAAGCCAACCAGAAGGTTGGTGTCTAGTTCTTGTAAGCTGATTCTCCTGCACATTTAGCAGTGTCTGCATCCATTTCAGCTGAGGAATCGTTGTTGTTGCCAATGATTAAGGTCAGCATGATGTGTCTTTGATTTACTCCGCCGCCAATCCCCAACGCCGCTGCTGCTGTGCCAGCCAGCCGGATTTCTTCAACTGCTCTAGCGCCTCATTCACCGCCAAAAACAGCTCTATATGCTGACGCCCCTTGGGCAGGGCGACGGCGAGGGCATCGCCGCCCAGAGACGCATCCACCACCTGATACGCCGGGTATTCTTGGGCCCAGCCCACCAAAACCGCTCGATCGCCCGCGAAGGCTGCCGCACCGCCAGATTCAAGCAGATCCAAGGCTGCCTGATAAGAGTCCACCCCCACCAATGTCGCCTGGGGGAAGGCCCGCCGGACGAGGGCGATCGCCTCCGACCCCTGCAACAGGGCCAGACGCTGCCCTGACAGATCGCCGTAGGTCTGAATCTGGGAGTTGAGGGTGATAAAGCTGGTGCGCTCAAAATAGTAGGGGCGACTAAACTGGACGAGGCGCGATCGCATCCGGGTCGCGCTGAATTGGGCAATAACCAGATCCACTTCCTCATTGATCAGCAGCTCAAGGCGCTCATCGTTGCGCACCGGAATAAATTCCACGGCGGTGTGATCGCCCACCAATTCTGCGGCTAGTTGTCGCGCGAGTTCAATCTCTAAGCCTTGGAGTTGTCCCGCTGCATCTCGAAATCCCAGTGGACGCAGGTTATCTTTGACAGCAACGCGTAATTTTCCCCGCGCTTGGATCTCGGCCAACTCAACTGCGCTTACACTAGGGGGGAATGGCGTCCAGACCCCAAACCCAATCACACTACTCAGGGTCCAGCTAATCAGTCCAATGCTAACGCCAACGCCGTGCCCCAACCTCGTCTTCATGGTGCTCTGCTCCCGCCAAATCGTTTATCCTGCTGCTTCCCCCTTCATAGTATGCCCTGGTCTCGCCGCTCTTTTTTAACCATCTTGGCGTTTGGGGTGGCAACGGCTTGCCAACGCCGCCCTGCCCCATTGCCCCTCACAATTGGTCTGCTGGTTCCCCTGACGGGGGAGGCCGCAATAACGGATGGTGAACCCACCGTACAGGCCGCTGAGCTCGCTCTTGAGCACCTCAATGCCCAAGGCGGAGTGATGATCGCAGGCCAACCCCGCTTGCTGGAGATGGTGGTTCAAGATATAACCGATAGCCCGGATCAAGCGGTTGCCGCAGCCCGCGAGCTGGTCAATGATCCGGCGATCGTGGCGATCGTGGGCTTCCCGATTAGCCGCACTGCTATCCCTGTGGCTAAATTTTTAGATGCTGTGCCGCTGCCGGCCTTGAGCACCACCTCGACCAACCCTGAGACCACTGCCAATACCCGCTATATCTTCCGGGTTGCCTTTGTGGACGATTTCCAGGGCCGGGTCTTGGCCCAGTTCGCTCGCGAAACCCTCCAGGCCAACACTGCCGCCTTGCTCTACGATGTTTCCAGTGTCTATAACCAGGGGCTGGCAGCGACGTTTGAGAGCGCGTTTGGGGAACTGGGGGGTCAGATCGTGGCGGCCGAAACCTATACGGGCGATCGCGCCGATGATTTTCGGCCCCAGCTCCAGCAGATCAAAGCCCAAGCACCAGATGTTTTGCTCTTGCCCAATTACCTGAGTGACCTGCGCCTACAAACACAGCAAGTCCAAGAGCTGGGTCTTGATGTTACCCTGCTTGGGGGGGATGCCTGGGATGATTTTCAGCTAGAACCATCGCGCTCCCGTTACGAGGGAGCCTACTACACCACAATGTGGCACGCCGATCGCACGCGTGAACCCGTGGTTGAGTTCCTGAGGGCCTACGAAGCCGCCTATGGAGATGCCCCCAATGTTAATGCAGTGCTGGCCTATGATGCGATTCATCTGCTGGCCCAGGCGCTGGAGAGCCAAGGTAAAACTGAGCCCGACGCGATTCGTCAAGGCCTGGCTAATTTGCAGGGTTTTCAAGGGGTTAGCGGCACGATCTCCTATACCGGAACAGGCGACCCGAACCGAACGGTGTTTGTCTTGCAAATCCAAGACGGTCAGGCCACCCTGGCACAACAGATTCTGCCGTCCTAGGGTAACTTGAGTTCTAGATCAGCGAAGCCATCGCCTTCTTCAAAGCACTGAAATCTCAATGTCAAACCCGGTTGTCAGGGGACCAGCCCCCGACACCTCCCGCTGAGGGAGAGATTGCCCCCTCAGACTCCGGCAATATCGGAGCCAGTATTGTTGGATTCTGCTGAGTTTCAGCGTCTTGCGCAATGTCTGCTTATCCAGAACTCGCATGGATTAAATTTTTAACCTTCATTTAAGCGTTTAAAATGCGTAAGTCCTCAAGATTGGGATCTGACCGACGATAGCATCGCCCCATTCCTCCAATGCAAATGCTCTATTTTCCGTTTCCTGTCAAGTCTTCCGTTACCGTACTTTCACGGAATCAAGAGGCATGGCATGCGCCAAAATCAGGACGCTGAGGGCGATCGCCAGTGACTACAATGGAGAAGTTTGCTGAACCAGTGCCAAGTCGAGAAAACTTGTTTACAGTGGTTAGAGATCAAGCCTTTCACCTCCTCATCATTCCATTCATCCTAAGCTGCCAGATCATCTATTCTGCTGACGAGTCCTGGCAAAAAGCCGATGATTGAGGAGTATGACTGATAGACAATTTTAGGTTCGGATTTAGGTTCGGACGGTTTGAGTCAGGGTTTGCCGGATGATTTATGGAATAGCCAACGGTCGATCCGGCGTGTAAATGTGTAAAGATCGATTCTGGCAGGGGAGCGCAGAGAATCAGGGGTTGAGGTGCATTGCGGAACACACACATATAGGATGCAGACAGGGTATGAAACAGCAAGCGGGACAGGGTCGGTTCCAATTCAAGACAATGTTTCTGAGCCCTCAAGGTCAAGCCCTATGCTCAGGATTAGTTTTGACTGGGCTGAGTGTAACCCTGATGGTATGGCTAGGGAGCGGTTTAGCACCGCATTGGGTATGGCAAATCTTGACCATTGTTGGCTTAGGTCTTGCGTTTGGGGGGGCGATCGCAGCAGTCGCTAACCACCAACAGCAGCGTCAACAACAGTACCGCCTGCAGCAATGTCTGCATCTGCTCACTCAACTCTTCACTGAACTCGACCCCACCACGCCACCCCCTGCTCTGCCGCCGTCCCAGCGAACGAGCTTGGCTGACTTATATGCCCTGCTCCAACAACTGCAAGCCCAGCAGCGCCGGTATCAGCAGACCCAAACGGCTGCCCTAGACACGAAACTCCAGTCCCTGCAAGGCGATCGCCTCCAACAGATTCAATCGGAGAAGATGATCAGCCTCAACCAAATGGCGGCAGGGCTTGCCCATGAAATCAACAATCCGGTGAACTTTATCAGTGGCAACTTACCCCTAGCCCAGACCTATATTCAAGACCTGTTGCTGCTCATTGTGCTCTATCAGCAGGAACTCCCCCATCCGAGTAGCCGAGTGACCGATCATATTGGTGAGATTGACCTGGACTTTGTGCAGTCCGATTTGCCTAAGTTGCTCTCGTCCCTCCGCTCGGGAGCGCAGCGCATCCATAGCATTGTGGAATCGTTGCGTACCTTTGCTCGCCTTAACGAGTCTCAGCTCAAAGCCGTGGATCTCCATGCGGGGATTGAGAGTACGCTCATCTTTTTGCAACATCGCCTGAATCCGCCCGAATCGGGGCAGCCCGTGATCACGGTCGTGCGGGACTATGGCGATCTCCCTCCCATCGAATGCTACGCCAGCCAGCTCAATCAAGTCTTTCTGAATTTGTTGGCGAATGCCATTGATGCGCTGGTTGCTCAGCAAGCCAAGGCTGACCCGGAGTATCAGCCCCAGATCATCATCCAAACCCGGCAGCTCAATGCCCAAACTGTTGCGATCGCGATCGCCGACAATGGCGGTGGCATTGCCAAGGAAGCACGAGAGCGTCTGTTTGACCCCTTCTTCACTACCAAACCCGTCGGCAAAGGCACAGGGTTGGGCCTGGCGATCAGCTATCAAGTGATTGTGGAACAGCACCAGGGAAGCCTCACCTGTGACTCAACCCCTGGTGAGGGCACACAGTTTCAGCTCCAGATTCCCCTGAAGCAGTTGTCGCAACAACTCGACCCACCTTGAGTGCAGATATTAAACCACCATAAACGCTATATCCGCCGCCGTAATCAGCGCCTGGGCACTTACGCCGCGCACCACCGCCAGCGCTCCATCTGCAACGCTGATTTGCGCATAGCCGCCCACCGAAGTTATTTCCAGTTGCCCGAAGCTTAAGCCCCCGGAGAGGCCGATGCGATCGCCTTCACCGAACTTAAAGCCCGCAAAGGTATCAAACCCAGCCCCGACTTCCAGCACATAGATATCTGCCCCTTTACCCCCATTGACATAGTCATTGCCCAGACCGCCATTGAGTAGGTCATCGCCGCGATCGCCATAGAGGGTGTCATCATCCGCCCCGCCGAGCAGCGTATCGTTACCATGACCACCCAGCAAACTGTCCTCACCGGCACCGCCGTTGAGCAGATCATCGCCATTTTTCCCCCGGAGGCTGTCGTTGCCCGCCCCGCCGAAGAGGTTGTCATGACCTTTCTCACCGTTGAGGATATCGTTGCCTGCCCCGCCAAAGAGGTCGTCATCGCCCGTGCCGCCCCGAAGAATATCATCGCCTTCGCAACCGTCGAGCAGGTCGTCGTCCCCATCGCCGTGGAGGGTGTCATTGTCTGCACCACCGAAGAGGGTGTCATTGCCATCTTTGCCGTAGAGGTTATCATTGCCCGCCCCGCCAAAGAGGGTGTCATTGCCGCTTCCCCCCCGGAGGCTATCATCGCTGTCTTGGCCGTAGTCGTTGTCATGGCCACCCAACACGTGCTTTGAATCACATGTGCATTCGGATTCAACATCAGTGACGGTGACAGTGAGGTCTTGGCTATCGGTGAGTCCACCTGCATCGGTAACGGTGACTTGAAGATTATAGGTATTGTTTACACCTACATCACCGGGATTCTCAAAGTCGGGGGCGGACAGGAAGCTAAGTTCGCCCGTCACCGCATCAATCGCAAAGAGCGCCGCATCATCGCCGCCGCTAATGCTATAGCTTAAGCCTGCCCCTTCGGCACTGGTGTCATCGGTGGCATTGACATCAATGACAGCCAATCGATTCTCGGGGATCGTTGCCGTTGCCGAACTAATGATGGTTAGTGCAGCGTTGGTATTAACGCCAAAGATGACATAACTCTTTCCTGCAGATTCCTTGCCGTTCGGGTCAGCCTGGGGAGCCCCAATAATTAGATCATCAATGCTATCGCTATTCACATCTCCTGCACTACTGACTAACTGTCCTACTATGCTATTACCCAGAAATGTTGAATGGTTCTTTAGAACTACTTCAAAATAGGTATATCTAGCCTACTAAATGACAAGTAGGACATCGCGGTAGCAGCTCCCTAAACCAGTGGACATAACTGATTTTTTCACACATGAAAGCCTGTAGATAGCGTAATTTATCTAATAAGCTCTTTCCAGCTTCTTTTGGAATTTCTACCAGTTTCATTATCAGATATGCAATCAAACAACTATAGATTTGAATCTCGATTCCATTTTTATTTTTGGTTATTAGCTTAGAGAGCTTCAAATGCATTTTTAAGAATTTCCACAGCAATTCTATTTGCCAGCGTAATCGATAAAAATCGCCAATC
>JBCDEB010000198.1:0-11846 GCA_039180005.1 Cyanobacteria bacterium P01_G01_bin.54
CCGGGTGGCGGGCAAGATGGACTTCGACTCCCCTTCGACTCCGCTCAGGACAAGCGCTCAGCAACCACCCGCGCTACGGGATATTGAGCCCAGAAGCCCGTAGCGCAGGTGGTCAGTGAGCTTGTCGAATCTGCGTCCCGCTTGCCCGAGGAATAATCCGCAGTTTATCTCTCCCTATGCTTTACGGATTCAGTATGAGTTCTGGATAAGCAGACATTGCACAAGACGGTAGAAACTCAGAAGAGTCAACAAATACGGGCTCCGATATTGCCGGAGCCCGTCGGGAGCCCTCTCCCCCTCAGCGGGGGCTGAACCCCTGACAACCGGGTTTGACAACGAGATTTCAATGTTTTGAGGAATGCGATCGCTTCGCTTAACCGAAACTCAGGTTACTCAAGAATCCGGTTCTCCTGGATCGTCCTCTGCCGTAACCTGCCATTGCTCCAGCAGTTGATGGCGCTGGCGGCGCGATCGCCGTCGATATTTCTTGGCATCCAGGCGGGGTTCATAATCCGGACGCCCGGTCGGGCGCATCTTCAGTTTAAAGGCGGCCTCGGCATCGGGCTGGCGCTGGCGCAGGGTTTCGGCTTGCAGGGCTTCCTCTAGAAACCGCAGGTAATGGGCATAACGCTCCCAATCGCCCCGCACCACACAGCCCGGCTCCTCCCGATGCCAGCAATCGCTAAACTGACAGCTCGCCTGCTGTTGACGCTGACGAATTTCGGGAAACTGGGCCGCAAGCTGTTGCGGTGCAATGGTTAACTCAGGTTTGTTAAAACCGGGACTATCCACGAGCCAACCCTGACCCGGCAGTTCATAGAGCTCCACATGGCGGGTGGTGTGCCGCCCCCGCTGGAGCTTGCCAGAAACGGCGGCCACGCGCACCGCCACCTCCGGCAGCAGCGAACGAATTAGGCTGGACTTGCCCACGCCAGAGGGCCCGGCTAGCAATGTGATCTGACCTGCCAAACAGGGATAAAGCGGATCATAGCCCTGCTGCTGTTGTACCGTCAGCAGCAGCGGCGGATAGCCCCAGGTCGCTAGCCGCGCCTGCCACATCTGTTGCACTTCGACAGAGACCAAATCGCATTTATTGAGACAAACGAGCGGTTTTAGGGCCGGCGTTGCTTCAACACAGAGTAGAAAGCGGCTCAGTTGCCAGGGGTCAAGATCTGGTTGGGCGAGGGCAAAGAGTAAGAGAATTTGGCTGGCATTGGCGACAGGCGGCCGGGTAAAGGTGGTCTGGCGCGGGGCGATCGCCGTGATCACACCTTGGCCCGCCTGGGGGTCAATTTCTTCAATCGTGACGCGATCGCCCACCCAAACTGACTGGCCGGTTTTTTTGAGCCGAGCCCGTCGGGTGCAGAGTAGCCGCAGTCCATCCTCTAGTTGTACCTGGGCAAAATTGGCCTGCTTGGCAACGACCCGTCCTAGACGCCCCCCTAGATACCTTTGTCTCATTCGGCGCTGTTCCATTAGGCCGAGACTTGGAGGATAAAAAACTCGCCGCGATCGGCGATCGTACTGACAACATAACCCGACATCGTCAGACTATCGGGAACCTGTTCAATCGGTTCTCCCGGATCAAGCCAGACTTCTAAAATTTGCCCCGCTGACATCTGCTCCAGACGCAGCTTTGTGCGCACAAAATTCAGCGGACAGGGCGTGCCACGCAAGTCAAGCTGGGCATCGGGTGGGAGGATGGTTGGGGTCTGTTCCTGCATCGCCAACCTAGGCCAAAACCATATAAGACAAAACCATGATCACCAAAACCATCAATCTCATCAGCTCCGGAACATCTTACCCAGAAGACCCTCTAAACCGCCCTCCTTGTCCGCAGACTCACCACGAATGGTGGCCAATTGCATCAGCAATTCCCGTTCTTCAGCATTGACGCGCGAGGGAATCACCACCTTAACAGTGATCAGATGATCTCCCCGGCTCACGGGATTGCCCAATTGCGGCACACCCCGATCTTCAAGCTTCAGAACCGTATTGGGTTGGGTTCCAGGGGGAATCGTCAGCTCTACTTCGCCATCCACCGTCTCGATCGGCAACTTACAGCCCAGAATGACTTGGAGATAGCTGACATTGATCTCCGAGAGGATATTCACCCCATCCCGCTTAAAGTCAGCGTCGTCTTCAACAAACAGATAGACATAGAGGTCACCGGGTGTCCCGCCCCGTGCTCCGGCGTCCCCTTCGCGGGCCACTCGCAAGCGAGTACCATTATCAACGCCCTGAGGAATGGTGATTTTGAGCTTCTTGGTTTCCTGCTTGCGCCCAGCACCTCCACAGGTCTCACATTTCTCTTCAATCACCTGGCCATCCCCATTGCAGGTGGGACAGACTGAGACCTGAGCAAAGCTACCAAAGGGGGTTCGGGTGGCTCGACGGACTTGCCCCGAACCGCTACAGGTACCACAAGTTTTTACGCCGGTTCCGGGCTTGGCTCCGGTTCCTTTGCAAGGCTTACAGCTTTCTAGATGGGGAATGCGAATTTCTTTCTCACCGCCAAAAATGGCTTCCCGAAAGCCGAGTTTGAGATCCAGCCGCAGATCATCGCCTCGGACGGGGCCCGTCCGGCGGCGGGTTGAAGTGCCAGCCCCGCCCCCCATACCACTGCCACCAAAGCCGCTAAAGATCGTCTCAAAGATATCGGCAAAACCGCCCATATCCCCCATATCGCCGTAGCCTGCGCCTGCACCAGAAATACCTGGCTCACCGAAGCGATCGTAGCGAGCGCGGACTTCAGGATCCGAGAGCACCTCATGGGCCCGGTTGACTTCTTTAAACTTGTCTTCTGCCCCCGGTTCCTTATTGACATCAGGATGATACTTACGGGCAAGACGGCGATAGGCCCGCTTGATCTCGTCTGGATTCGCATCACGAGAAAGGCCTAGGATTTGATAGTAATCACCTGCCATAGGGAGAGTTGGGATGAAATTGACTGGGTAGAGACGATGTCACAATATGCTTCCATCAACTGTAGCAAATTCCTTGGTCGCTCTAACGCGAAAAGCCCCCTCAAGCCGCGAAGGATTGCCGTTGGTGGTTAATTTAAGCGGCTAGCTGAGGGAATGCAATGCTAATCGACGGGTTCATAATCGGCGGCGACAGTCGCATCATCATCGAAGTCAAAGTGAAAGTCCTCTTCCTCTTCGTCCATTTCGTCTTCTTCGATGATCTGGGTTGCCTGTTCACTGAGGTCGACATCACCCCCCATCTCCACATCGATTTGGGTGGCTGCCTCCTCAACCGAAGGTGCATCTACGGTTTCAAATTCAGTGCTGACACCCTGGTTGGCTCGATTGTACAGATCGGTTCCCACCGCGAGCACAGCTTGCTTGAATTCTTCGAGATAGACTTGCACCGCTTCAACGGTCAGACTGGTATCCTCAAAGGCGGCCTCTAGGGCTTCTCGCTTCTGTTCGGCCTGATCCTTGAGATCCTCACGAATCAGCTCACTATTATCTTTGAGGGTGGTCTCGTGGGTGTAGAGAATACTATCGGCCTGATTGCGCAGCTCAACCAGCTCAATGCGTCGTCGGTCTTGCTCGGCATATTGCTCGGCCTCAGAGCGCATACGCTCTACCTCTGAGGAACTCAAGCCCCCCGTATTGGTAATGCGAATGCTTTGGGCTTTACTGGTGGCTTTATCTTGGGCTGAGACCTGTAAAATGCCGTTGACATCAATCTCAAAGGCAACCTCAATTTGGGGCACCCCCCGAGGCGCGGGCAAAATACCCGTCAGTAGGAATTTTCCTAAGCTTTTGTTGTCCCGCGCCATGGCCCGCTCCCCTTGCAGGACATGAATCTCCACGGAGGTTTGACCATCCATCGCGGTGGAAAAGACCTGGGACTTGGTGGTCGGGATGGTGGTATTGCGCTCGATGATTTTGGTGAACACCTCGCCGAGGGTTTCAATGCCCAGCGAGAGTGGCGTAACGTCGAGGAGGAGCAGATCATCCACTTCACCCCCAAGCACACCCCCTTGAATTGCCGCTCCGAGGGCCACCGCTTCATCGGGGTTGACGGAGCGATCGGGCTCCTTGCCGCCAAAAAAGCGTTTAATGGCATTGCCCACGGCCGGAATCCGGGTTGAGCCCCCGACCATCAGGATGCGATCGATATTTTCAGTCCCCAGTTCACAGTCCTTGAGAGCTTGCTTAACCGGCAAAATCGTGCCCTTAATCAGCTCTAGAGACAGCTCCTCAAACTTGGCTCGGGACAGTTCGGTTTCCAGGTGCTTGGGGCCAGTTTCATCAGCGGTAATAAAGGGCAGATTAATGGAGGTATTGCCGACACTCGAGAGTTCGATTTTGGCCTTTTCCGCCGCTTCACGCAGCCGCTGCAAAGCCATCTTATCGTTGCGCAGTTCGATACCGTCTTGGCTCTGGAAATTATCAGCCATCCATTGCACAATCACATTGTCGAAGTCATCCCCGCCGAGATGATTGTTGCCCGAGGTGGCTTTCACTTCAAAGACGCCATCGCCAAGTTGCAGCACCGAGACATCGAATGTACCACCGCCAAGGTCAAAGACAAGAATATGTTGATCTTGATCTTGTTTTTCGAGACCGTAGGCCAGGGAAGCAGCAGTCGGCTCATTAATGATGCGGAGTACCTCTAGACCCGCGATCGTTCCTGCGTCTTTGGTCGCCTGGCGTTGGGCATCGGTAAAATAGGCTGGCACCGTGATTACGGCCTGGGTGACGGGTTCTCCCAAGAACTGCTCTGCATCGGTTTTGAGCTTTTGCAGAATCATCGCCGAAATTTCTTGGGGCGTGTAACTCTTGCCCCGAATTTCCACATCGACCGTATCGTCACGGCCTTTGACGCAGTTGTAGGGGACGCGCGATCGTTCCGTTTCGGTATCCTCCCAACGCCGGCCGATAAAGCGCTTGATACTATAAATCGTGTTTTCGGCATTTGTCACCGCTTGACGCTTGGCGAGGGCACCCACCAACCGTTCGCCGGATTTATCAAACCCCACCATACTCGGTGTGGTTCGCCCCCCTTCAGAGTTTTGAATGACCAAGGGCTTGCCGCCCTCTAGAACGGCAACACAGCTATTCGTTGTACCTAGATCAATCCCAATAACTTTTCCCATAACACCTGGGGTCGTACCGTAGTTTGCATGTATAGACTTAAAGCCAAGAACAACGCCAACGCTTCAGTCGAAACCGGAGCACGTTGCTATAGATTGTAATCAGATTTCTCCGCTCAGGGAAATTCGCAATCGATTGACCCGTTTCCTGAACCAAATTCCTGAACAAAGGGAGTGGGTCAGGCCTCCTCTGACGGAGACGCTTCACTTCCCGCAGGCATAGACGTCGCAGGTGGAGACATTTGGGCGGCAGGATCAGGCGGTGCGGCAACCTTGACCATGGCATGACGCAGAACGCGATCGCCGAGCAAATAGCCCCGCTGGAGCTGTTCAATTACGGTTCCTTCAGGATGGGCATCCGTCTGCTCCCGGAACATGGCTTCGTGGAGATTGGGGTCAAAGGGTTGCCCTTCCGGACGCATCGCGGAGACTCCCAAGCGCTTCAAACTATCGACCAAGTTTTTATAAACGCCTTGATAGCTTTTGTGGATCGTCATCTCCCCCTCGGTTTCCGGCTTGATTTGCGCCCGAGCCCGCTCAAAATTATCGACAACCGTGAGCACCTCAACAATTGTATTTCGCTTGATTAAATATTCAAGTTCCTCCTTCTCCCGTTGGGTTCGCTTACGAAAGTTGTCAAAGTCAGCAGCAATTCTGATCGATTGGGTCTTTTGCGACTCGAATTTTTGGGTCTGCTGTGTCAACTGCTGTTTCAGGGCATCTAGCTCCATTTGCAGCGCCTCAATGACCTGAACCTGGTCACTGCTGACGCTGGCCGGTGCCACACTCCCCTCTGGCGTAACAGTGTTGGCTGGCTGCTGCTGCTCTGGATGGGTAACAACATTGACGGCTCCATTGGGGTCTAGTCCCTCAACCTCAACCGTTGACCCCCCATCCGAAGTTGCGAGTTCATCCGGAGGGGTAGATGATTCCTGACTATCGGTCAAAGTGACCTCAGGGTTTTGGGGATCGTTGATCATGACTCTCTTGCTGCGCACTTGCCATCCAATCTACCAAAAATGGCTGACCTTGTTGAAGGGTTTTATCGGCTGACCCACCCTGGCTTTGCCGGATCCATCGCAGCAAAAAAATCTCCGATCACCAAAATAAGCGGTTTAATAGGATTAAGAATGCGATCGCTTGTCTAGAATGACCCTCTCTCCCTTGCCAGCGTAGACGCATTCTAATAAATGGGTACGCAGCAATCTCCAATCAGTGGCTATGACTCAATCTTCTTCCAGACGGACGTCTCGACGACAGAATCGGAACTCCCGAGCCTTAACGGTTCGCAATGATCTTTCCCCCTTTGGTAATAAGCTGGTTGAGGCGGGTTATGCCGATGGGCAACAAATGGGTCAAGCCTTGGCAGAAGCCCGCCGGACGGGACGCCCCCTCACCGAGGTTTTGGAAGGGATTACCGGCCGTCAACTCACACCTGAGCTGCAGCGTCAGTACAAAAAGCAGCAACTCTTTGAGTTAAAGATTCTCTACGGGGTGGATTCGATTGACCCTGAAGTTAGCCCGATCGAGAACAACCAGATGGCGGAGCTGATCGCAGAGCTGGTTCCCGTGGAAGTTTGTCGTCGTCATCGCTTTATCCCCCTCTCCCGGAACGACGAGGATGATCCCCCTTCAATTTTGGTGGCCATGGTTGATCCCGAGCAACTGGATGCCCAGGATGATCTCAAACGGATTTTGCGGGCTCAGGGTCTGGGCTTGCGTCGGATGGTGATTACGGATCAGGACTATCAGCAGATGATGGCTCTCTATCTTGATGAACAGGTTAAGCGAGAGAAAGCCAAGGAAGATGCCAAAGCGGTGGATGTCTCGGGTCTCGTCGATGATCTGGGTTCCCTAGAGGCAGCCCCCGACGAAATGGATGACGATTTGGATGCCGCCCAGGATGCGCAGGGGGCCCCGATCGTCAATTTGGTCAATAAGATTCTGATGCGGGCGCTCCAGGAAGGCGTGTCGGATATTCACGTGGAGCCCCAGGAAGAAATCTTGCGAGTCCGCTTCCGCAAGGATGGGGTTTTGCAGCAGCCCTTTGAACCTTTCCCCCGCAAGATTGCCCAGGCTGTCGCGGCGCGTTTCAAGATCATGGCGGAGTTGGATATTGCCGAAAAACGGATGCCCCAAGATGGCAAGATCCGCCGGGTGTACCAAAGCCGCAAGGTGGATTTCCGGGTGAGTACCCTGCCCAGTCGCTATGGGGAAAAGGTGGTACTGCGAATCTTGGACAACTCAGCAACACAACTGGGTCTGGATAAGCTCATCACTGATCCCGAATCCCTAGAGTTGGTGCGGGAGATGTCCAGTCGGCCCTTCGGTCTTATCCTGGTGACCGGACCTACTGGATCAGGAAAATCGACGAGCCTCTACTCGGTGCTGGCTGAACGGAATGATCCCGGTGTGAATATTAGTACTGCCGAGGATCCCATTGAATATTCCTTACCCGGGATCACACAGGTTCAGGTGATTCGCGAGAAGGGTATGGATTTTGCCGCAATTTTGCGTTCCTTCTTACGTCAAGATCCTGATGTGATTCTGGTCGGGGAGACGCGAGATGCGGAAACCGCAAAAACGGCAATTGAAGCGGCACTGACCGGTCACTTGGTTTTAACCACCCTCCATACTAATGATGCAGCAGGCGCGATCGCCCGCCTTGATGAAATGGGCGTTGAGCCGTTTATGATTTCTGGGGCGCTCCTCGGGGTGCTCGCTCAGCGTCTGATGCGACGGGTCTGTAGTGAATGCCGGATCGCCTATGAGCCCACCCGAGAAGAACTCGCTCGGTTTGGGATTTCTGCCTCTGCCGATGGTGAGGTCACCTTCTATAAAGCCCATACCCTCACTCCCGAGCAGCGCAGCCAAGGGGAAGTCTGTGGTAAATGTGGCGGGGTTGGCTACAAGGGCCGCGTCGGGGTCTATGAGGTCATGAAGATGTCTGAGCGGTTGCAATTGCTCATTAACGAAGGCGCTCCCACAGAGCGGATTAAGGAAGCTGCCGTTGAAGAGGGCATGAAAACCTTGCTCGCCTACAGCCTGCAACTCGTGCATGAAGGTCATACAACCCTTGAAGAGGTTGAGCGGGTGACCTTCACCGACTCTGGCTTAGAAGCCGAACTCAAAGCTAAGCGCAAGAGCGGTTTGACCTGCCGCACCTGTGGTGCCGAACTCAACCCCGATTGGGTCGATTGTCCCTATTGCATGACCCCCCGCTTTACCGACGTCTAAGTTGTGGAAATCTGATCGCTCAACGGGTTGATCAGGGCATACTAAGGCGAGGAGGCTTCATCCCTTGGCGGATCGTCAAACACTGAAGCAACAATCGCGCAATACCCCTTCCCGCCCCTTTATCTCCATCACCTTAACTAATCAAGGCTAAATTTATTTAGACAACAGTTATTTGACGACGGCTATTCTGACGACAGCCACAACTATCCAAACCTTAAGGAGCAAACTCTCATGGAATTAATGATCGAAGATGTACTCGAGCAACTCGTTGAGATGGGGGGCTCTGATGTGCATATTCAAGCCGGTGCACCGATCTATTTCCGCATCAGTGGTCATCTGCAACCCTTTGGTGATGAACCCCTCACCCCCCATGAGTCCCAGAAGCTTATCTTTAGTATGCTCAACAACAAGCAACGGAAGGAACTGGAGCAAAACTGGGAGTTGGATTCGTCCTATGGTGTGAAGGGTTTAGCGCGGTTTCGCTTGAATGTTTACAAGGAACGGGGCTGTTGGGCTGCTTGCATGCGGGCGCTCTCGTCCAAAATTCCCAACTTTGACATGTTGGGTCTGCCGGATATTGTCCGGGAGATGTCTGAGCGCCCCCGTGGCATGGTGTTGGTAACGGGTCAAACGGGTTCGGGTAAAACCACCACTATGGCGGCAATGCTCGATCTGATTAACCGTACCCGCTCGGAGCATGTCTTAACGGTTGAAGATCCGATCGAGTATGTGTTCCCCAACATCAAGAGCCTGTTCCACCAACGTCAAAAAGGCGAGGATACGAAGAGCTTCTCGAACGCCCTCAAAGGGGCCTTACGCCAAGATCCAGATGTAATTCTAGTCGGGGAGATGCGGGATATTGAAACGATTAGTTTGGCGGTTTCGGCGGCGGAGACTGGACACCTGGTGTTTGGCACCTTGCACACCAACTCGGCGGCGGGAACCATTGACCGGATTTTGGATGTGTTTCCTCCAGAACAACAGGGCCAAATTCGTGCTCAAATGTCGCAATCGCTCCTGGCGGTCTTTAGCCAATGTCTCGTACCTAAGCACAATCCCAAGCCAGGTGAATTTGGCCGCTGCATGGCCCAAGAAATTATGATCGTCACACCCGCGATCGCCAACCTAATCCGGGATGGCAAAACCTCCCAGATGTATTCCTCGATTCAAACGGGGATGAAAATGGGCATGCAGACTATGGAGCAGGCCCTGGCCGAACATGTCAAGTCGGGGAAAGTGGCTTTTGAAGATGCCCTGGCCAAAAGCGGTAAGCCGGATGAACTGGGTCGCCTCGTCGGTGGAACAGCGATGCGGGCGAAACGCTAAGACGATTGTTATAGCTGTTGTTGAATTTGCTTATTGCTCACTTCCTCCCTTAGAACCATGCCCCAATTTATCGCCGAAGTTAAGAATTCAGACGGCAAAATCGTCAAAGAGAAAATTGCTGCCACCTCTGCTGAGCAAGCCCGTTTAATGCTGCAAAATCAATATCCCGTGGTGGGAGAGGTAAAACGGGCGGGGATGAGCTTTGATTTGGCCGAACTCGGCGAGATGATGACCTCGGTGACAGTGAAGGATAAAGCCGTCTTCTCGCGTCAGTTCTCTGTGATGGTGAATGCTGGGGTTGCTATGGTGCGATCGCTCGACATCTTGCAAGACCAATGTCCCAACGTTAAGCTCAAAAAGGCATTGGTTGGCATTAGCGGCGATGTCCAGCAGGGAACTGGGCTCTCCGAATCGATGCGCAAATATCCGGAATGCTTCGATAAACTCTATGTTTCAATGGTTGAAGCGGGCGAAGTCGGGGGGGTGCTTGACCAAGTGCTCGATCGCCTCGCCGTGCTGCTTGAGAACATGCAACGTTTGGCAAACCAGGTCAAGTCCGCCATGACCTATCCAGTTGCAGTCGGCTCCTTAGCTGTTATCGTTTTCTTTGCGATGACCATCTTTTTGATTCCCGTTTTTGCGGGGATTTTTGAAGATCTCGGGACAACCCTACCCCTCCTCACGCAAGTGATGCTGTATTTGAGCGACCTATTTTTAACCTGGTGGTTTTGGCCTGCGCTTCTCGCTACGGTTTTCGGGTTGGTAACAGCGTTGAAGGTCTACTACGCAACGCCAGCCGGTCGGTTGCAAATTGATGGCTTTATGCTCAAAGCCCCCCTCTTCGGTGATCTCAACGAGAAAAATGCAGTCGCTCGCTTTTGCCGGATTTTTGGCACCCTAACCCGCTCCGGCGTCCCCATCCTAAATTGTCTGGATATTGTCCGCGATATTGCCGGGAATCAGGTGATCGCCGATGCGGTAGAGCGGGCTAAAGCCGATATCCAGCAAGGCGGCATGATCAGCATTGCTCTGGAAAAGGAAGGGATTTTTCCGCCGCTGGCGATTCAAATGATGAGTATTGGCGAGGAAACTGGGGAACTGGACTCTATGATGATGAAAGTCGCCGACTTTTATGAGGATGAGGTAGAGCAGGCAGTGAAGGCGCTGACCAGTGTCATTGAGCCCATCATGATGGTGGGGGTTGCCGCCATGGTTGGGGTCATTTTGCTCTCGATGTACTTGCCCATGTTTGCGGTCTTTGACGAATTAGGCTAGGGGCGATTCCTCTTGAGAAACTCAAGTCCTGTTTGTGCAAGGGCTACAACGCCTAGCTGAATTTTGCCCAGCCGAGTCTGCTCTCGTGTGGCGGCTGTGGTGAATGCTGAGGTGAATTGATGACACGCCCTAGGGGCTCGGATGGTGTAATGACAGTTAAATCTTCCCACTATGAGACATTGCTGGCTGAATATAGCGATCGCCAAGCCGCGATCGCTCTGTTGCGCGAGCATCGGCCCTATCTCGAAATGTTACCGAGCCTGCGTCGTCCGGAAGAGAGTCTGATTACCCTGCCGTTGCCTGTGGTGCGGTTGCGTCTGACCCAGCCGGATGGCTCCCTCTCCGCCCGGTTGACTCAAACCCTTGCCCTATCCTGTGATTTGGCCTTCTTAATGTGCGATCCCGAGTGGAAGATCAAGATGGGTGTTGAGATCCTGGTCTTTATCTATCGGCCCGGCGAAGATTTCTCCGATCTCCTGCGGCGTTGGCGGAAAACGCAGGTTCATCTCGATCAAGACTACGAATGGCTCCTGCCCCACTATTACGAACATCTCATTGCCGAAGGCTCAGAACAGGTCTATCCCCTATTTGTCATTTTTCCCGATACACCAGAGCGAATCGGGCGGGGCTTGGCTGGAGCGAGTTTGCCCCATATTGTGCAGTCTTTGCCACCCGTAAGTGAGCCGGATTTCGCCTGGGATACGCTGAGCGACAGCGAGGATCTGGGGATTGAAGATCTCGGTAATTGAATCCCAATGGGAGTTGGGATTCGGGAGCCCTGCTGGTTTGAAGTAACAAGTAATACTGAATCCGGATTGTATGAACACAGAAAGCGAAGGCTGATCCGGGTGGCGGGCAAGATGTACTTCGACTCCCCTTCGACTCCGCTCAGGACAAG
>JBCDEB010000199.1:0-11811 GCA_039180005.1 Cyanobacteria bacterium P01_G01_bin.54
AGTTAAGCGAGGCAATCGCATTCCTCAAAGCCTTGAAATCTCGTTGTCAAACCCGGTTGTCAGGAATCCAGCCCCCCGACACCTCCCGCTGAGGGGGCAATGTCCCCCTCAGACTCCGGCAATATCGGAGCCAGTATCATTGATTTCATTGCGTTTTATAAGTTTTCGTGCCCTTGGCTTAACCGAAACTCACATTAGTGAGGAAATTGTTAGCTGCAAACCGGGAATTATTTCTGCGCCAGCAATGCTGAGAGCTGAGTTTTAAGACGATTGCGGCCAAACTGGGCCAGGGCTTGCGATCGCAGCCATTCCCCATCACAGCGAGGATCTTGGCCGCTGAGCATGGCAATACAGCCTGATGCCACCGCCGCTACATTCCGATGGGGCACTTGCCAGCCCACGCGACCGTCCTGGAGCGGATCGGCTGAACCATCCCCCAAACCCGAGAGGGCGGGAATACCGCTGGCCATCGCTTCGAGATAGACAATACCAAACCCTTCTTGGGAAGGCATGGTGTAGGCATCGGCTACCCGGTAATGGGCCGGCAGCTCCGGGGTGGGCACAAACCCCGCAAAGACCACCCGATCGCCCACGCCGATTTCTTGGGCCAGTTGCGCCAGTCGGGGCTGATCGCCGCCCCGGCCAATGATCAAATACTTGACCTCGGGAATGGCCCCGGTGATCTGCGGTAGCGCCCGAATCGTTACATCCACACCCTTGTAAATATCTTCTGCCCAAAGCCGTGAGACCGTCATTAAGACCTTTGCCCCCCGTAGACCATAGCGATCGAGCAGCTCCGGGGGCTTAGGACCTGGGTGAAAGCGATCGCCATCCACCACACAGGGCAACAAATGCACCCGCTCCGGAGCAATCCGATGGGCGCTAGAGATACGATCGCGACTGTAGCGGCTAATCGTCCAAATACTCTGGGCCTGTCGCAGGGCTTGGCGTTCCCAGTCGGTGAGCACCTCCCATAGATCCCAGACCTCCTTGCCATAGGTGAGCACCGTATAGGGAATGCCCAGCGGGCGACACAGCAACCGGGTTAGGGGTGCCAGCTTGATATGACCACATAACACCCGTTGGGGTCGCTGCAACAGTAGCGATCGCCAGAGCCCCCACACCAACTTCAGACGGCTCCATTGGGCCGAGCGGCTCTGACAATAATAAAACCGCTGGCGATCGCTGGCGTAAGGATTGGTGGGCTGGAACCGATCCCGCAACAGAACGGTCTGCGATCGGTACCCCCGGTCAGCCGCCAATTCCCCGTAAGCCTGCAAAATATCCTTGACATAGGATTGAATGCCGCCCTCGCGGGCAAAGACTTCCAAAAATGCCCAAATGTGTTTCATGAGGATACACTTCTCCCAGTCGGAGACTTAAAAGTAGAATATCCCCTTTCAGGAGGGGCGGTCTCGCGCAGCGACGACCGGGGTGGGCTCAGGGTTTTGGGCATCAATGCAGCAACTTGTTTCTGAAATGTTGGCAATTCTGAACAGTGGGGATTCTGAGTGAAACACAATCCCCAGAGGCGGGCAAGACGCAGTATCCCTCCGGGAGGCTACGCCAACGACAAGCTCACCAACCGCCCGCGCACGGATCAGGCGGGGAATGATTTTGTTTGCCCTTCCCCTTTAACCGTTTCCCTTCTTCTCCAGTAGCTCGCTCAAATAGGCCTGCGCCTCCGGGGGCGAGAAGCGCAGCACTTCACCCCGCCGCAGGATCTCATAGTCGCCTTGATGAAAACCATGACCAATAATCAATCCTGCAGCGATCGCCTGGTTGCCCAGGTCGTTGAGGGTATTGATGCTCGCAAATGCAATTTCGTCATCAAGTTGTTGTTCCAGGTCTTTTTCAGGCTGCTCGCTCATGGACTTTGTCTCTACTTTGCTGCTGGACTGTTCCCAGTCTAATCCGCCCAATTCAACCCTAGCTCAGAATTCCGAATTCAAAATTCCGAATTCTACCCCCAGAGCCCGGATTGAATATGCCATGGTGGGAAAAGTAGTGAACCAAAACCATAATCCCGATGTCCCTCCCCCCACCCCTCTTCCTTGTGGGTGCAGAATGCTCTGGCACCATCTTGCTGCGCCTGATGCTGCATAATCATCCCCGAGTGACCTGGTGTGATGAATTTGAATATGTCGTCGATCGCCTGGGCGTTAAGGGCGAATTTCCTCTCCTCCCGGCCTATTATGACTGGCTGGCGACCCACCGCATTTTTCAGTCGCGGGGCTTTATTATCGATACCAACCTCAGCTACCCTGAGCTGGCCCAGAGTTTCTTAGAGCAGCAGCGCGATCGCCACCAGAAGTCGATTGTGGGGGCGATCGTCCATCGTCACTTTGACCGCCTGCTCTACATCTGGCCTAACGCTCGCTTTATCCATCTGGTGCGGGATCCCCGAGATGTGGCTCAGGAGGCGATCGCTCTGGGCTGGTCAGGCAATGTCTGGACGGGCGTTGAGCAATGGTTGCTGGCCGAGTACCTCTGGGAGGGCTTTGCCCTGCAACTACCGGGCGATCGTCAGCTCACCCTACGCTACGAAGACCTGATGCAAGACCATCTGGGCGTCTTAGTGCAGCTCTGTGCCTTTGTCGGCGTTGATTATGATCCGGCCATGCTCAGCTACACCGACTATACCGACTATGCATTGCCCGACCCCCAACAGAGTCACCGCTGGCAAAAGACCCTCGATAACGATGCGGTTCAGCTCATTGAAGCCCGTGTGGGAGATTTGCTAGAGGGACGGGGCTATGCACCTAGTGGCTTGCCCCGCCTCAAGCCCAACTGGGGCGATCGCCTTTACCTCAAGGTGCAAAGTCGTCTCGCCCGGGCCCAGTTTCGCCGTAAACGCTACGGCTGGCTGCTCTTTTTACAAGAAACCCTCACCCGCAAACTCGGGCTCAAAGCCCTACACCGCCCCCTACAATACCAACTCAACGAAATCGATCGCCGTTATCTCAAGAAATCTTGGCGCTAATTGTTAAGATTTGTAGATTCTGTGTTGGCAGGCGAGACGCCTGCGCTACGGTCAGTCCAGCTCTAGATTCCGTAGCGCAGGCATCTTGCCTGCCACGGTTTGTAGTGCCGTGGCATGCCTTAATATGTGCATGAGAAAATCCCTGTAGGGGCAATCCCCCCGTGGTTGCCCGGGTGTGCTGCGTGACGGAAGGTTGATCGGTGGGCGGCCAAGACCGGGTTAGGCAAGGGGGCACTACCCCTACAGAAAGATGAGGATGGGAGCGTTGATGCTATACGGTGTTACCTTAAGCGTCCCGACAATGGGTCACCTCAATCACCGTATGCACATTACCCCGGGGTGTAAAATCGCCCTTAACGGTGACTTCTAAGGGATCACAAGCGGCCACAAAATCATCCAAGATCTGGTTCACTGACTCCTCATGGGAGATGTAGCGATCGCGATAACCATTGATATAAAGCTTCAGCGCTTTGAGTTCAGTGACCCGCTCGTGGGGAAAATAGATGATTGTAATCGTGGCAAAGTCAGGATAGCCGGAAAAGGGACATTTACAGGTAAATTCCGGTAGCGTGATTGTGATCGCGTAGCGTCGGCCGATGCGCGGGTTTGGGAAGGTGATCAGTTCACCTTCGGCGATCGCTCGTTCGCCATACTTGGGGGAGTCTAGGGCCTGGGTTTCGGACATCGTGCAAAATAACGCTCAAGTAATTTTACTGTTGTAGTTCCCGCAGACGGGCTTGGAGGGCTTCGACCTGCGATCGTAGCTGCTCCACATCGTCGGGGGTGAACGACGAGGGGGCGTCTGGCGCGGCCGGATCAGGGGTTGATTGATCCGGCGTGGACTTCGCCTCATCGGTGATAATTTCAATCCGCCGGGGCTCGCGGTCGGGCGCTTCAGCGCCAGGGGTTGGGGTCTGCTGCTGGGCTTGCTGCATCAACTCATCTACAAACTGGCTCGTTTCCTCTGCTTTCAGCTCACCGCGCTTGACTAATTCATCTGCCAGGGCCTGGGCATTGGTACGCAGCTCTTGTAGTTGGCTGTTGGCCTTTTCACCGGCATAGGACGCCAGGCCGACCCCCAGATAAAACGCCTTTTTGACAAATTGATTTAAACTCGCCATGGTGCGATCGCCTCAAACCCAAAATCTGTTCCTATTTTAACGATTCGAGCGGCCGAGGGCGCGTCATCCATGAATTGCAGTTGTCTTGAGGGAGCCATGATAAAGCGCCCGACCCAAAAAAAAGCAAGTCGCAGCAAGCAAGCGTTTGAGAGCTAAACTGACGAGCGCCCCTAACGCGTCGAGAGGACGGGTTTCTCCGACCCTTTTTTTTCATATTGCTCATAGGCACCGACAATCCGCTGAACCAGGGGATGGCGCACCACATCCGCCGCTGAGAGCTGACAAAAGGCAATGCCGGGCACGTTACACAGAATGCGTTGGGCGACCACCAAACCCGATGCCTGGTTGTTGGGCAGATCCGTTTGGGTGATATCTCCGGTCACCACCATCCGGGCACCAAAACCGAGTCGAGTCAGCACCATTTTCAATTGCGCTGGCGTGGTGTTTTGGGCTTCATCCACGATCACAAAGGCATTACTCAGGGTGCGACCGCGCATATAGGCCAAGGGGGCCACCTCAATTTTCTGGCGCTCCATCAGATCCGGGATTTTTTCGGCATCAATAAATTCATATAGGGCGTCATAGAGGGGACGCAGAAAGGGGTTGACCTTTTGCTGGAGATCACCGGGCAAAAAGCCCAGTTTTTCACCCGCTTCTACCGCTGGCCGAGTCAGGATAATCCGCTCACAATCATCATTGAGCAGGGCCTTCACCGCGAGTACGGCGGCCAGAAAGGTCTTGCCGGTGCCCGCTGGGCCGATGCCAAAGGTGATATCGTGACGGAGAATCGCCTTGACGTACTGTCGTTGACGGAAGGTCTTAGCACGAATCGCCTCGCCCCGCCGGGTCGTTGCCAGGACATCTCGCTGGAGATCTTGGTATTCCTCACTACGCCCAGTGTCGAGAGCTTGAAACGCTGTGAGAATATCAGGTTCACTGATCCGCTTACCGTCTTGCCAGAGGGGCTTGAGCGATCGCACCACCTGGGTAGCCCGCTCAACCGCTTTGGGTTGACCTGACAAGCGTAACGCCTGTCCCCGCAATACCGCCTGAACACCCGTCTGCCGCATCAGGAGTTGGAGGTGTGCCTCCCCGATGCCAGCTAAAGCCATGGCACTCTCTGGACTGGGAAATTGCAGTGTTTCCGAAATCACAGGCAACAGCGCTAGCGTTTGCGCGGTGCAGGGGGCTTGCGCGGACGTGAACGACTATTACGGGGACGATGACCACTCCGACTCTCTCCCCCTCGACTGGGGCGCTCACCCTCATTCCGGCGCAAATCAAAAACCTCAAGCCGAACGGTTTGCTGGGCGGCTTGGGCGGCCGCATCCAGGACGGTTCGCATCGCATCAAGGTTACGCCCGCCCCGTCCCAGAACACGGCCCTGCTCGTTATCGCCGAGCGCCACACGTACTAGGGCTCGCTGGTTTCCCCGCGAAAACTCGCAACTGATCTTTAAGCTCTCTGGCTGCTCAAGGAGGGGCTCAATGAGATAGCGAACAATCGCCCCGTAATCTGGCACTCCATAATCCGGTGGGGTTGCTTGGGAAGACACGTTAGCTGGCATTCTGGAGCTGCTCAAAAATTTGTGCCTTGGTCAACAGGGCCCGAACCGTATCGGTCGGCTGAGCCCCCGCTTTAAGACGACGGACAATAGCGGGGACGTTGAGGCGCGTTTCATCGGTGCGCGGGTTATAAAATCCCAGCTCTTCAAGGGGACGGCCATCCCGGCGATCGCGGCTGTTCATTGCCACAATCCGATAGCTCACTTCTCGCTTCTTGCCGTACCGCTTGAGTCGAATTTTGATCATATATACCGAAAGGGAAGAAAAATACTGTACGATTAGTCTTTTGATTGTACGGGGTTTTGGCCGAATCGGAAAGAGCCAATTGGATTCTCGCGCTTCCTCAATTCTGCGGTGGCTCAGCAGCAGTGAGCATTGCAGGGTAGTCCTTGCCTGGCGCAAGAATCGGGCAGCGTTCAGGTGTGATATAAGCTCAGTCTTCAACAGCGAAGCAAGATGCTAAAGGCGGTTTTTTTAGAGTTTCATGGCACAGTGCTCAACGATGCCCGATTGCGGGAGCAGTTAACGGCGGATCTCCTCTTACAGGAAAACCTGCGCCCCAATCCCCAGGATTACCAACAATGCTGTGTGGGCCGCCGCGATCGCGCTTGCTTACAAGATCTACTTGAGCAGCGCGGCCGCTTTGTGAACGCCCAAATTGTGACGGAAGTGGTGGGGCGCAAGCAGCAGGCCTATGGTACGGCGATCGCCGCCCTCGATGAGTTGCCGGTCTACCCCGGCATTGAGGGGTTTATCCAGCGGTTGCGGGCGGCCAACTTGCAGGTGGGCCTGCTCACGTTGCTGGCTGAGGCGGATGCGGGAACCGTTTTAGAGCGCTTGAACTTGCTCGATAGTTTTGATGTTTGGCTGACCGCCGATACAGATTGGGCCAGCCCGCCAGAACCGGATGGTTATCTGGCGCTGCTAGCACAGCTACAGCAGCAAGACCCCACCCTGACTGCGGCGGATTGTTTGGTCATTGACCATACCCTGCCGGGCATCGCGGCGGCCCATTTGGCCAATATGGCGGTGGTGGGCATTACCCATACTTACCCGTTGCACATCTTGCAGCGCCATGCCACTTGGGTGGTGGATAAGTTTAGCGAACTGGAGCTGGAGCGGGTTGAGGCGGTGTTTGCCCAAGCCGATGAGGCAGTGGTTGAGGATGCCGCTGAGGATGCCGCTACGGTGGAATAGAGATGCTACAATATTGCTCCGCTTTGGGGGATTAGCTCAGTTGGTAGAGCGCTGCGATCGCACCGCAGAGGTCAGGGATTCGAGTTCCCTATCCTCCATTAATTTAAATCTGGTGCAGCGTCAATCCCAAATTGTAGGTTGGTGTTGAGTGGAGCGAAACCCAACACAGCCATTGCTGATACTGGGTTTCATGATTGAATTAAATCTCACGACAACCCCTCATTTCGCTCTTGACAAAGTATTAGCCTGAATTATTCATCCGTTTCGCCAATGGGGCTATCGGCGTTGCAATGCAGCTTTCGCGGGCGCAAGCATTGCGCCCCTACGGAGAACCCCCAAAACCCGCCAAACTGTAGGGCCAGAAAGGGCTAATGTTGCAAAAAATAAAATTTGACTAGGGGCGGCGCTGTGCAGCCAATCATGAAAAGTTTTGAGGTTGCCCCCCAAATGCCAAAGCTTAAATTGATCCGAATAATTTAGTAGTCCGTTCTGTGCGCAGCCGCTTTCTAGGAGGGTGACTAAGGCTAAAAAGCTGCACTGAAACCAAGCTGAATACATACTGCTTGCTCGATTTGTTGCCAATAAATATCTTCTAAAACACCCTGTTTTTGCTTAATTCTTTGAGAATCTATAGCTCTCATTTGGCTTAAGTTAATGTATTGATCTCCCCGGAGTCCATTCTGCTCAGTCGGTGTGACAGTCACAACAAACGGATAAGTTTTTGAGCCAGAAAAAATGGGAGCAACTATGGTTGTTGCCCCCAGCTTATTACCAGTATCGTTTTGCAAAATCAGGCAGGGACGTTCCTTACGAGCCTCTGAACCGATGGCGGGGTTTAGATCAACCCACCATATTTCTCCTCGCCTGTAGCTCAACTGTCCGTTAGGCATTTAAACCATCACCCACTGCAATATCCCAAACAGCAACCTCCTCTCTGAACTCTGGGTCATTAGCTTGAGCTGTATAAGCAGCTTCTAGCTCTTTCATGAACATCCTTCTCTTTTCTTGCGAGAGAATTTCATTGATAAAGTGGCTGCGATTTGCTGCTGCATGCTGATCTACAAAGTTCAGAACCGCTTCATCCAAGGTTATACTAACTTTCTTACTCATGACTGCACATCGCTTGTAATAGCACAGTGGGATTATACTGTCATACTAACTAATCCTACATGGGTTGTCAATGCTGCTGCCCTTGAACAGCTAATGAGGAAATTGCATATCTTAACGTAGGTCAAAGCATAAAAGCTCACCTAAATTGCAAAAGGCAAAGATCGCCATGTGCCTTGCCATGCAAGAGTTTTGAGTCGATATTCATCCATTTTTCGCTATAGTCTACGACTTGCTCCCTTTCTCCATAAGTCTTACTTGAGGGTAGCGATCGCCCCCTAATCCCTCCCTTCCTGTCTCTATTGAACCGCTCAACAAGTGACCTGATTCGTGGTGGTGCTTGCAGAAGGGGGTTATCGCATAGATCGAATTGAATTGTGAAACCCAGTATCAGCATGGGTTGTGTTGGGTTTCGCTGGGCTCAACGCCAACCTACAATTTAGAGTTGACGCTGTACCAAACCGCTAAATCTGGCTGCAATATCACCAAGGACTGCCAATCAAGTTATAGGCTGCCCAATAGTAGGGATGGGTCAGATCAACGGGAGACGCATCGGCCAGACTCTTGGGCAGAGTTAGCGTATCCGTCGAAGTATGGAGTTGCCCCTCGGCAATGAAGAGTTGTCCCCGGAGCATCGCCAGTTGAGCTTGGCGCAGGGCTTCGGCTTTGATCGGCGCTTGGGCAAGGGCCCGATAAAACTCACTCATCAAGCCCATGGTGCCGGTATCGCTGACATACCAGAGGCTGGCCAACGCCGACTTCGCTCCGGACTGCACCGCTAAACCCGCAAATCCCAACTCCGCCGACTGATCACCGATCGCTGTCTTACAGGCCGAGAGCACCAACAGTTCCACCAGTGGATCTTGCCAATTGAAGTCCGTCACTTGATCCAGGGTCAGGGGGCGATCGTAGAACTGAATAAACGAATCACTCGGTGCGCCGGGCTGAAACTCGGCATGGGTTGCCAAATGTACAATCTCGCAACCACAGTCGGCTTGGGCACTTTTCAAGGTCTCGGGGGTAAATTCTTGGTTGAGGAAGGCTTTGTCTTGCCAGCGATCGAGGGGGATAAATTGCAGTTCGGCTTCTACACCGGGGAGTGCGGGTTGATCGACAAATTGGGACGCGCCCATCGCCAGCACCTGGGCATCCTTGAGGTTGCTGTAGGCAATATTGGTTAAGTTAAACGCCGGAATCACGGAAAAACTGTATTGCTCAATCAGGAATTGTTCGGCTTCGGCATCGTAGAGCGCCGACCAGGGGAGCGATCGCAGACCCGCACCAGGGCAAATCAATAATGTTTCAATTCCTTCAGAGACTAAGATCTCTTGCATCGGGCGAATCAGCCAGTCATAGAGTTGACTGGCCGGCCTCAGATAGCGCTGGCTGCGGTTGGGAACGGTGACGGCCCGTTGTAGACGTCGCAGGTAGGGGCGCAGCACCGCCGCGTTGACCTCTGGTAGGTTCACACTGTAGGCATAGGTTTGCTCCGTACTCAAGGCTAGGCTGAGCTTGTCTGGTTGGGCCATCACCCACAAAACAGCCGCTTTCTGGCCGGTTTGTTGCTCAACGGCGCTGAGGGTCTGGGAAATCTCAACCGCCGTCATGCCGAGGCCGGCAAAATCGCGGTCAAAAAAGCTTTCATAGTCGTTCTCCCAATTGGTTTCCATTTGCTCGATCGTGGCGATCGCCGCCGCACCGCTATCGACAATACGAGTGGCTTGGGCGGGTTGGGGATGAAGCCCCAGGGTTAAGCCCAAGGAAAGCCAGAAGGCGGCAAGGACAAATAAGGATGAGGCACGGAAAGATTTCATAGGACGGGATGGAGGCGCGATGGAGTTGAGTCGTGTTGATCCAAATCTAATGCATTAGGGCGCGTCATTAGTTAGAGCCAGAAGTCTTACGGGACAAGCAATAGAGCGCTCGACCCAAACAACAGGAGTGGAGCTATAAGCGGGTCACCGCAATGGTTCGAAATTTAACGAATGACAGCCTCTAGTCAGCGCAGACCTGTTCCTCCCAAACCCAAAGAGGGACAGTTAAGCTCAGATCCAGATTGAATGGTGGCAGGCATCCCGAGTAACTGTTAGGCAACGTGTAAGTTGTACAAATCGATGGGCAAACGAACATCTGTTGTTGCTATTCCCAGCTTGGAACTGACGACTCAAGGTAATCTGAGGGGGAGCTAAGAAAATCCTGAGCGCCCTTGCTTGGGTTTTTGGGACATTTCAAGCCTGGGGGGTACAACATCTCTTCACAAGTTCCTAAAGCTATCCGTATAATCTGCGACAACATTACGAGTTTTAAAGGTTGTTCTGAGCGGAGCAATTGCGCCAAACTGGAGGAACGTCTTTAAAAATCATGTTGCGAGCAACGGCCTCTAGCTCATTTTATCGGCTACCTCAGGGGAGCAATAGCCCTTCAGGTTTACCATGATTCAAACCACCATTCGTGATTGCACGCATAAATTACACCAGGGGTATCGCCAGCTCTACGGTCGCCTCAGTCCTGAAGTTGTCGAGCTCTTGAACTGGGCAACCCAGATGGTGCTAGAGAGCATAGCCCAGAGTGATGCGGCTTACCACGATGTGGAACATACGGTGCTGGTGACCTTGACGGGCCAAGAAATTCTCCGGGGGAAACAGCAATGCACAGGAGATGTCACCCCGACAGATTGGCTCCATTGCATTCTCTCGCTGCTGTGCCACGATATTGGCTACATCAAAGGACTCTGTGCCGACGATCGCCCCCAGCAACAGCGCTACACCACGGGGATCTCCGGCCAATTCATTCACCTCGAACCGGAAGCAACCGATGCCAGCCTGACCCCCTACCATGTCGATCGCGGCAAACAATTTGTCCAGGAACGGTTTACCGGTCATTCCTGCCTGGATGTCAATCAACTCCAGCACAATATTGAGTTAACCCGCTTCCCCGTTCCTAAAGGGGAGCTGCATCTCCAAACCTGTAGCTATCCCGGTCTGGTTCGGGCGGCCGACTTACTCGGCCAGCTCGCAGATCCCCGCTACTTACAAAAGCTGCCCCGGCTGTTCCAAGAGTTTGCGGAAAATGGCACCAATCGCGCTTTAGGCTATACCCAAGCCGCCGAGTTGCGGGCCGGTTTTCCGGATTTTTACTGGAAGGTTGTGCATCCCTACGTCCAAGAGGGGCTAGCGTTTTTGAAAGTCACCCAGGCTGGCAAACAAATCCTGGCGAATCTCTACGCCAACATTTGCACAGTTGAATATGAGCAATTCCAGCGTCAGCAGCCCTCTGAATTGCAGCAGACTCCGGTGGCAGCTGTTTGAGTCCTTGCTTCAGTTTCATCGATTGGCAGTCTTGATGCGATTGGGGTTTTCATGAGTCAGTTTCTGCGGCGCGGCGATGACGACGATACATCCAGAAAAATAGAAGAAGAAAGGGTGAAGCAATCATTGAACAGAACACGATCGAGAAAAGACCAATTTCAAAACAATTTGTCTCAATCTCGGACTTGAGCTTAGCTTGAATCGCTCCTGCTTTGTTCAAGTAATAGATACCAACTGGCTGATTTTCTTCGAGTTCAGAATGGCTAAACGAACCCAGATTATCGAGGGTGGCGATCGCCACTTCACCGTCCGGGAGCGCAATCTCAACTTCAGCACTATAGACAATTCGGCGGCGATCGCCAAATCGTTCTGTAGATTGATTCTTTTCTAACCTGAGTTTCGGTTAACCCAAGAGCGCGAAAACTCATCAAACTCAATGGAATCAACAATACTGGCTCCGATATTGCCGGAGTCTGAGGGGGCAATCTCCCCCTCAGCGGGAGGTGTCGGGGGGCTGGCCCCCTGACAAC
>JBCDEB010000200.1:0-11647 GCA_039180005.1 Cyanobacteria bacterium P01_G01_bin.54
CGACAAGCTCACTGACCGCCTGCGCTACGGGTTTCTGCGCTCAATAGCCTGTAGCGCAGGTGGTTGCTGAGCGCTTGTCCTGAGCGGAGTCGAAGGGGAGTCGAAGTACATCTTGCCCGCCACCCGGATCAGCCTTCGCTTTCCGTGTTCATACAATCCGGATTCAGTATCAGATGTGATCGGTCGAGGAGGAAATTTGCTGATGAGATTAAGATAGCTATTGCTCTGAGTGCATTCCATGAATTAGCCAAGAATAATGAATTTGACAAAAACATCAGAATTGAACAATACAAAATCCGGATTTTATGCAATTAAAACACGAGGGCTGATTTAACCTCAAAAGAATCATTGACTATCAATCTTAAACTTTTCCTGATAACGCTCTTGGATTTCTATAGATGTACTATCTGAGGTTAGTAAACCAGCTTGTATTTTTTGTAATAGAGTGTCTTCCAGATCATCTTCCAGCATATTCTCTTCACTCTTCATTGATATATCGAATCACTTGCAATCGCATCATCCGAGTAGCCCTCGCTGCCCAAAATATCACAAAGCTTGATAGGAATACTGGAACCATTTGGATCTTGCCATTCGGGAATATTCCGGGGATTATGTGACCAACTAATTAATTGACCGTAGGTCATGTGCCCCAACTCTTCATAAACCTCATTAACCAGCTTGACTTCAGCACGAGACAACTTCCCAATCCCTGGACTTTTGATGAGATAAACAGAATACTTCTCCTGCTCTAACTTAGAGATAAACTGACTCCACAGCGTAGATTCTTGAGAATAGGTTTGACCATTAATATTGTCTAACGTCAAGCTGAGAATTGGTCCATTATCTAGTGAATAAAGATTGTCAAAAGTGATAGGTACGCCTCGTTTGATAAGCGATCGCCGCTCAACGACGTACATTAGTTTAATAAGTTTAGTGTAGTTCATTTTGTTGCCTTCCTTTTCAAGGAGCAGGGCTGCAATTTGAACAGCTTTGTCTTCTTTGTAGCGAGCTTTCATTGTTAAAGTTCTCCAACAAAAAACAACAATCTAAACCTGTATACCAATCATTATACAATACATCTTTGTTTTGTAGTAAGCGCGTCCTATTTCAAGGATGTCGCTAGGCAGATCAAGAGGGTGCATCCCAGTTTGGCAGCCCTAACCCTAAATCCCTCTACCAAGCTTGGGAGAGGGACTTTGAATCTGGCTCCCCTTCTCCCAATTTTGGGAGAAGGGGCTGGGGGATGAGGGCAATACAGGCAAAAGTGGGATGCTCCCGATCAAGACCGCCCTAGAGCAATCTGCATTACAACAATTCATCAACATCATCCCAAGTCGAATACACTGGCTTGGGATCTTTTAAGATCGGCGTTTCGACTAATTCAACGGGTGCAACTTTGGCGGTGGGTTCCGGGATGGTTTTCACTGTCTCTGGCTCAGGCTCAGGTTCTGACGTGGGCTCTGCGTTGACCGACGTTGTTTGACTCGGCTCGACTTCTACAGGCGCTACGTCTACAAGTGGATCTTGCTGACGCATCCCTTGCGTAAACGTCAACCCGTGCTCGTTAGCATCCACGGCGATCGCATCCCCCTCGCCAAAGGTACTTTCGAGGATTTTGGTGGCGATCGGATTTTCGAGCTCCCGCTGGATCGCCCGCTTCAGCGGCCGTGCCCCATAGACTGGGTCATAGCCCGCCTCCACTAGGTAGTCTTGCGCCGCAGCCGTAAGTTCAATCGCGATCTTTTGCTCGGCCAGCAGCCGCTCAATCCGCTGGAGCTGAATACCGACAATCTGTCGTAAATCTTCCCGCTGCAAGGGCTGGAAAACAATGCGCTCATCAATGCGGTTCAGGAACTCGGGGCGGAAGTAGCCCAGCAGCATCTCTTCCATATTTTTGCCCGAGAACTGGGGGGGGTCAGGGGTGGCTTGCGGAGCCGTTTGAGGCACAGTTTGGGGCAAAAATGCCTCCATAATCTCCTGGAGAACCGCCTTCGCTTCCGCTGCGCTGACCTCACCCTTGAATTCTGTGCCGATCGTTTCCAACGAAGCCCGTTGCGCATCTAAGAGCTGGCCGATCTTCTGGCGGAGGCGGCGTTCGAGGGTTTGCTTGATGGTCGTTTTTTGGGGTGAGGATGTCTGAGGGGTCGCGTTTTGCGCTTGGGCCGATCGCGCCAAATCCCCCAGAATCATTTGACTGCCGATGTTGCTGGTCATAACGATGATCGTGTTGCGAAAATCCACGACCCGCCCTTGGGAATCGGTGATCCGCCCATCATCCAGGATTTGCAACAGGATATTGAAGACATCCCGGTGGGCTTTTTCGACCTCGTCGAGCAGCACCACGGAATAGGGCCGCCGCCGAATCGCCTCGGTAAGCTGACCGCCTTCTTCGTAGCCCACATAGCCGGGCGGCGCACCCACCAGACGTACGGCCATATGCTTTTCCATATATTCCGACATGTCCAGGCGTACCATGGCCTCTTCGCTATCGAAGAGCAGTTGGGCCAGCGCCCGCGCCAGCTCGGTTTTCCCCACCCCGGTCGGGCCCATAAAAAGGAACGAACCGATCGGCCGTCCGGGATCTTTCATCCCCGCTCGCGCCCGCCGGATCGCTGCCGCTACCGCTGCCACCGCTTCATCCTGACCAATCACCCGCTCATGAAGCTGACCTTCGAGTTGCAGCAGTTTTTGCTTTTCGGAAGCCATCAGCCGATTCACCGGAATGCCCGTCCAGCGGGCCACCACATTGGCAATATCCGCTTCGGTGACTTGCTCCCGCAGCAGGGCCTGGCCCTGGGTCTGCTGCTCCAGAAACTCAGCCTCGCGAGCTTCGCGCTCTTGCTGGAGCTTCTCCCGCTCAAACTTGAGTTGATAGGCCTGGTCTTGGTCGAGGTCGCGCAGCGCCCGTTCCACCTGCATGCGTAACTTTTCTTCCTGGACTTTCATGGTGTTAATTTCGTCCAGGATTTGTTTTTCGGCGTCCCATTGCTCGGTGAGCTGGGTGCGTTTGGTTTTGAGCTGGCCAATTTCTGCATGGATGCGATCGCACCGTTCCTGAGCCGCCACATCCCCCTTGAGCGAGAGTTCCTCCATCTGGAGCTGCATAATCCGCCGTTCGATCGTCTCCAGCTCGATGGGCTTGGAGGTGATCTCCATCTTCAGACGCGAGGCGGCTTCATCGACGAGATCAATGGCTTTGTCGGGCAAGAAGCGATCGCTAATATACCGATCCGACATCGTCGCCGCCGCCACCAGCGCCGAGTCAATAATCTTGACGCCATGGTGGACTTCGTAGCGCTCTTTCAAACCCCGCAGAATCGAAATCGTATCTTCCACGCTCGGCTGGCGCACATAGACCTGCTGGAAACGCCGCGCCAGAGCGGGGTCTTTCTCAATATTGTTGCGATATTCATCTAGCGTTGTGGTGCCAATACAACGCAGTTCCCCCCGCGCCAGCATCGGCTTAAGCAAATTGCTGGCATCCATGGTGCCCTGGCTTGACCCCGTGCCCACGACCGTATGCAGCTCGTCGATAAACAGAATCACGCCACCATCCGCCTGGGTCACTTCCCGCAGCACCCCCCGCAAACGGTCTTCAAATTCACCGCGATATTTGGCCCCAGCGATCAGGCTGCCCATATCTAGGGAAATCAACTGACGGTTTTTGAGGGACTCGGGCACATCACCGTTGACGATTCGCTGAGCCAGGCCTTCGGCGATCGCCGTCTTGCCCACCCCCGGTTCGCCAATCAACACCGGGTTATTCTTCGAGCGCCGTGAGAGCACCTGTACCACGCCGCGAATTTCCTCATCTCGGCCAATTACCGGATCGAGCTTGCCGGCGCGGGCATCGGCGGTGAGGTCAATACCAAATTTCTCCAACGACTCATACTGCTCTTCGGGGTTTTGCTCCGTGACTTTCTTTGCCCCCCGCACCGCTTTGATCGCCGCTTCAATGTCCTGGGGGTCGAGGTTAAAGGAGCGAAACAGCTTGCGCCCAATGCGCACATCTTCGGCAAACCCGAGCAAGATATGCTCGACAGAAATATATTTGTCGCCCCAGCTCTCCCGGACCGCTTCAGCGCGATCGAGCATCACATCGAGGGCCCGCCCGAGATAAAGCTGCTCGACGTAGGGGAAGCGGGGCTGCCGTTTAGCAAATTGATCCAATTGCTGCTCAAAGCGCGACCCTTCCACCCCGGCTTTATCGAGAATCCGGTGGATCAGCCCCTCTTCTTTCTCTAGCAGCGCCACAATCACATGCTCCACCTCCAACTGCTGGTTGCCGTTGCGCCGGGCGACCTCCTGGGACTGGACGATCGCATCCCAGGCTTGTTCGGTGAATTTATTGGCGTCGGTGGGCTGCATGGGTTTGGGGAGGAAATGGGTAGGTGGGACTGGTGGTGATTCGCGTAGCTGGCGAAATCCCCCCGGCTGCGCCGACCCCCTTGGTAAGGGGGTTCTGCGGTCAAACCCTGCTTAACAAAATAAAGGTTATCCCAGCCGCCTGCGGCGGCGTCACCCCCCTTACAAAGGGGGGAAGGGGGGATTTTGGGTCTGGATATATAGCCGCCTCAAGTCCGTCAGTCCCGTTGAGCAATTCTATCAGGTGCGGGAAGGCATGGGCTTTGGTCGCGCTACCATAAAACCAATGCATTCCAACGTGCCATGACGCTGGCTCAACCCGTTCAACTTGCTTTAGAAGACTTTCTGCAACGCTCATCCCTTGAGGAGTCCCCGGCTTGGGAATATGTAGACGGAGCGGCTTACCAAAAACCGATGCCCAAGGCCCATCATTCTCGCTTGCAATTGAAGCTGGCGGCGGCTGTCAATGCTGTTGCAGAGGATGAGGGCATTGCGGCGGCGTTTCCAGAACTGCGGTGTACCTTTGGCGGGCGATCGCTGGTTCCCGATATCGCAGTGCTGCGTTGGGCGAATATCCCCTTCACGGAAACGGGAGAACTGCAAGCGGGTGCAATTGAACGCTCGCCGGATTGGACGATTGAAATCTTATCGCCGGGACAATCTTCCACCAAGGTGATCCGCAACATCCTGTTTTGTTTGGCGCAGGGCTCTCAATTGGGTTGGCTGATTGACCCGGAGGAGCGCGGCATTTTTGTCTTCCAACCGAAACAGGAGTTGAAGCTTTATCGAGGGGATGAGTCGCTGTTGGTGCTGGAGGGGATTCCGCTGGAGCTGACGGCGAATCAGGTGTTTTGTTGGTTGCAGATGGGGCGATCGTAGGGGGCGGTGCTGGTAGTGCCACTGAATGATCTTATCCGGTGCTGGAAAGTCTCCGGGTTGATGAGTTGGTGGCTGTATTGATCGATTGGTGAGCCGTTTGAAGTAGGCTTATCTCTCTCTTGATCCTGTCGCTGTATGTCTCAATCGAACCTCCTCCAAGACTTCCGTGCTGCTTACCAGAGTTTACAGATGTTGCCGCTGAAGACAGCGGAAGATTGGTACAAGTATCATGTACCCTACGACACAGATGAGGTGGAGCGGCTACAGCAGGTAATAGAAGACTGTTGCTCGGCCAACAATAAGATTGTCTTTACTGGGCATATGGGTTGTGGCAAGTCTACATTGCTCAATGATGTAGCGCGGCGGGTGGATAAAGATTTCTTTGTGGTTTTGTTCTCGATCGCTGACGTGGTCGAGATGTCGGATGTCAACCACATCAATATTTTATTTGCGATCGGCGTGCAGATGATGGCCGTGGCACAGGCAAAAGGAATCAAATTAGCGCAGTCGTTACGAGAGGAGCTGGACAATTGGTTCACCACGATCACCCAAACTCAAACAGAGGAGCCGATCAGTGCCGTCTTGACCGGTGTTTTTGATTTTCTTGTGCTCAAAGGTCAGCTCAAGACCAGCGCGGTGACGCGCAGGGAGATCAAGCGAATTTTTTCGCCCCGTGCTTCCGAGCTGATCGATAAATTGAATAATGTTGCCGAAGCCATTGAAGCCGCCTCGGGCCAGGAAGTTTTGGTGATTATTGATGATTTGGATAAGTTGGATCTGGGTGTTGCGCAAGATGTCTATGCCAAACATATTAAGACACTTTTTCAGCCGGAGTTTCGGATTATTTTCACGGTGCCGATGGCATCACTGCGAGAGATGAATTTGCAAGCAAGGCTCACAGGAGAAAGTAATGGTCAGTTGCGATCGATGAGCGTGACGCAGCTTTATGCTAAACCGCCCAAAGAAACCCTCACTACGCGTCGCCCCCCAGAAATGCGAGAGCCGATCACTAAGGCGCTGGACACCTTCAAGAAAATTTTGGAGCGGCGGATTCCAGAACGGTTGATTGAGCCAGAGGCAGTGGAGCTGATGGTGCATTACAGCGGTGGGGTGTTGCGGGAGTTGATCCGTTTGGCCCATGGCTGCTGTGGGGAATGCCTGTTACAGGTGCGTCGAGAGTCGGAGAATCTGGAGATTAAAATCACAACCGATGTAGTGGAGAAAGTAGTGAAGGATTTGCGGAATGATTTTGCTAAACCAGCGAGTGAGCCGTTTTATCGGATTTTGATGTATGTTTACCAAACACTGAGTGACCCGGTTGCGGATGATGTGGGGCATCAGAAGTTTTTGAATTTGCTCCACAGTCTTTACATTCTGGAATATGAAGATGATGAAGTTTGGTATGACGTGCATCCGATTGTAGTGGAGCTATTAGAGCAGAAGGGGCGCTTTTTGGCATGAGTGAGTTGACGGCACAGAATCAGGAGAAGCTTTTTCGATTGGTGGCGGCGATTGAAGACAATCAGGGGGTGATGAGCCCGTTGATTGTGGTGTGTGATGATGTGGCATTGCGGGAGCGGTTGATCACGCAATGTGAGCAGGATTTGGAGGAGGGGATTGGGGTTTATCGGGTGCGGTTGAATCGGGAGGAGCCGAGTTTACGGTTGGGAGTTTGGCAATGTTTTCAAGAGCATCCGGAGCTTCGGGACGGGGAGCCGGGGGTGTTGATGGTGGTGGGGGCGGAGGAGTTGTCGTTTGTGGGCAAGAGTACAGAGGGAGACGACAACGCCAAATCCACAGAAAGCCACAGAACAGATATTGATAAGTTTATGGGCTATTTGCAGTGGGGTCGAGAGGGGTTAACGGAGTTTCCGTATCCGATCGTGCTGTGGATTACGGAGCAGATTTATTTGCAGATGATTAATCTGACGGATTCGGTGCGGGCGTTGGATTTTTGGAGTTGGCGGCGAGTTTTGGTGAAGTTTGAGGGAGAGGGAATTGCCAGACAGATTCAGGAAGCAATACAGCAAATTGAGCAAGCAAGTTCATTAGAGTTAAAGGAAGATGCGCTAAGAAATATATCTTCACTAGAAGAACTCCAAGACTTAATTTCAAAAATTGAGCAGAGAAATCCTCAGGACTCTAGGTTGGGAATACTCTACGATGCGCTTGGTACAATTTACCATTGGCGATTAAAGCAAGGTCAAGCAGATGATTTTGCTCAAGAACTTGAGAAGGCGCATAAGTGTTTTGAGAAGGCGATTAAATTGCAGCAAGGCTTAGGACTCAAGCAAGAATTGGTTGCCAGTTTTCAACATCAGGGTCTACTTTATGAAGACTCGGCAAAATTTACGGTGGCAATCAATTATTATCAAAAGTCATTGACTTTGGCAAAAGAAATAGAAAACCGACAAGGAGAAGCTTTTGCATTAGGCAGTTTGGGCAGTTCTTACTATTTTCTCAGCGAATACCGAGAGGCGATCGCCTTCTATGAACAACAACTTGAAATCACACGAGAAATTGGCGATCGGCAAGGGGAAGCGAACTCGCTTGGTGGTCTAGGAATTACTTACCATGCCCTAGGACAATATCAAGAGGCGCTCACCTTCCATGAACAACAACTTGAAATCACAAGGGAAACTGGTGATCGGCAAGGAGAAGCGGCATCTTTGGGAAATTCAGGCATTGCTTACCATGCCCTAGGACAATATCGAAAGGCGATTACCTTCCATGAAAAACATCTGGAAATTGCACGGAAAACTGGTGATCGGAAAGGAGAAGCCAATTCCTTAGGTAGTTTAGGCAATGCTTATTATTCCCTTGGACAATATCGAGAGTCGCTCGCTTTCTATGAACAATCTTTGGAAATCCAACGAGAAACTGGTGATAGACAAAGAGAAGCTACTTCCTTGGGCAACTTAGGCAATGTTTACGATTCCATTGAACAACATCGAGAGGCGCTCGCTTTCTATGAACAATCTCTGGAAATCCAACGAGAAATTGGCGATCGGCAAGGAGAAGCCAATTCCTTGAGCAATTTAGGTAATGCTTACGATGCTCTCGGACAATATAGAGAGGCGATCGCTTTCTATGAACAATCTCTGGAAATCCAACGAGAAATTGGCGATCGGCAAGGAAAAGCCCTATCTTTGGGCAGGTTAGGTATTGCTTACAATTCCCTCGGAGAATATCGAGAAGCGATCGCCGTCCATCAACAATCCCTGGAAATCACACAGGAAATTGGCGATCGACATGGTCAATTAGCCTCCTTATTTAATATGGCCAACGCCTTCATCCGTCTTGATGATCGCTGGGGTGCTCGTCACAACTATCAACAAGCCCTTACCCTCGCCCAAGAAATGGGTCTAGATCATCGCGTCAAACAATGTGAAAAAGCCTTAGTAAAACTCTCTGAGCAAGTTGTTGTTAAACCCCGCCGCGCCCCAGAAATTGGCAGCACCCCCAACACCCCAACCCCACCCCGTCCCCGCACGCCCAAACAACCGCCCCTTTTCACCCGCCGCAAATCCCCCCTAGAAAAATGGCTGCTCAGATTGTGGCGATCCTGCGTGCAGTTGGTGCGGGCGGTGTTGGGTCGGTGAGTGGGGTTGCATGGGGGAGTTGACAGAGTGTGGCTTGCACCCTTTAGCGTGGCTAGCGAGATCCCCCCGGCTGTGCCGACCCCCTTGGTAAGGGGGTTCTACGGTTAAATCCTGATCTGAAACAGTAGAAGGTAACGCGTAGGGTGTGTTAGGCGGCTTTTTTTCAGGATTTAATGCTTAATCAGTTTAACTCCGCCGTAACGCACCAGTTGTTAGCTTTATAAAGATGACGTTCGTTTTTTGTGCAGGACGTTGAATGCATAAAGGTGGCGGTGGTGCGTTACGCAGGAAGTGATACCTTGCTATTTTTATTGATTTTTGCATCTGCTAACACACCCTACAACTACAACTACAACTTCTCCAACACCACTTGCCCCATCCGTTTCAAGATTTGCAGCACATCATAGAGACGATTCCGACGGGGTAGTAAAGAGAAGACATCGGACATCTCATATTCTGGTGTAGCCCCACACTGTAATTTGGTAAAAACAAAATTGCCACCATTCGTCACCATGCCGTAAGTTGGATCGTCTGGGTTCGGATTGGCTAAAAGATAGGCAAGAACTTGAGGTAGAGCTGTTTCCAAAGAGAAATTTGTCTCTTTAGATTCAATCGCAATCACCCAAAGCCGTTCCTGTAGAACGAGGGCATCAATGCGGCCCCGGTAACGACGTTCTGCAGTGGGCACATCTAAATAAATTGTTTCTTCGGCTCGAAATTGAAAGGGGGAATTGTAGAAACCCGCCAGTTGCAATAGGGGAGAGAGGACAATCAGCTTAATCGTCTCTTCCCCAAGACGCCCTCTAGAGAGCTGATACTTATATCGCTCCCGAATTTGGTCAAGGGCTGTCTGCTCCTCCGCCGTTAGGCTAGGCAGCCCCGTCAGCCATTCCTCAAAAAAGTCTGCCGCTTCAGCCTGCTGCAAGCCAAACTCCGCTTGGAGTTGAGCCAGGGTTTTCAGGCTGCGTTCAATGGCGAGGGTTTGCATGGTGTTGCGGGGGCGTTAAGCAATTCAATTGTATCGTGTTCAACTCACGACGCGATGACCGTCCTGGCAGAGGGGAACATCTCACTTTTGCCAATATTGCCCTCATCCCCCAGCCCCTTCTCCCAAATTTGGGAGAAGGGGAGACAGATTTAACGTCCTTCTCCCAAGCTTGGGAGAGGGGTTTAGGGTGAGGGGTGCCAAACTGGGATGCACCCTGGCAGAATGGATTACTCTCCCTCCCAAGGCGAACAAACATCGATCAAACAACCATTAGGATCTTGGGTTAAAAAACGACGTTGACCGTAAAATTCATTGCGGGGTTCTTGCAAAATTGACAGCCCCATTTCTAGCGCCTTTTGATACGTCGCGTCTACATCAGCCACCACAAACGTGACATACATCCCCGTCGGTACTTGTTGATATTGCGTCGGAACCAATTCATGATCGCGCTTGATAATGCCATACTCAATGTCTGGATCATCCGGCGAGCAAAGCTGCACATACCAGTCGCTATCGTATTTGACGGTGAAGCCCAAAAGCTCGACGTAGAAGGCTTTGCTAGCGGGTAAATTGTCTGAACAGATGTTGGGGAGGATTTTTATCATTGCAAGAGCTGATTTTTTCGTGGGGACAGGATTTTTCGGGCGATCGCGTAGGGTGTGTTAGGTGACTCTTTATCAGGCATTTAATGTTAATCGGTTCAACCTCGCCGTAACGCACCAGTTGTTAGATGTATAAAGATGGCGTTGGTGCGTTACGCAGGAAGTGGTACCTTGCTATTTTTTGTTAACTTTTGCACCTGCTAACACACCCTACTGCCGTGGTACACCTTAAATGGTGGGTTAGAAAATCGCTATCATCTCGGAAGAGCGTAAATTTCGCCAAAATCCTATCCCACCTTTTTGGCTGTGTCACGGCACTACAACTCGAATCCTGTTTCTTATTCTCGCCAATACTTTGGATCACTGAGGGCATTGGCGCAGAGAACGGTTCCTTGAATGGTGTCAATCACACCGGGCTGAAGTTCTTGAACCATCCAGGCCTCGGCGGCTTCGGGGGGGATCGCATAGGGGGTATTGAAGCCTTGGTTGCCTGCGGGGGTAAAGCCATGCCGGGAATAATAACTGGGGTAGCCGAGCACGAACACCAATTCGACGCCCTGCGCCTGCAACTGTTTTCGTCCTGCTTGAATCAACTGACCGCCAATGCCCTGTTTCTGATAGTCGGGATGGACGGCTAGGGGGGCTAGAATGGCAGCGTTGACCGGGCGTGGAGTGGGTTTGATCTGAGTCTTGGTGAAGAGAATATGACCCACCGCCTGGTCGTTGAGCGTTGCCACGAGCGACAACAAGGGCTGAGCGGTTGGATCGTTGAGTAAATCCATAATCAATTGAGTGATTTCTGGGCCCTCAGCTTCACCAAAGGCGGCGTTGACGACGTTAATGATGGCGGGCTGATCGGCATCTAGAGCGGTTCGTATTTGTAAGGACATCATCGATAGAATGGCAGGCAGCAGAGCCGCAAATGTGCATGTCACGGCAGAGCCATGACACAGTCTAAACAACCTGAGTTCTGGATAAGCAGGCATTGCGCCAGATTGTAGAAATTCAGCAGAATCAATCATACTGGCTCCGGTATTGCCGGAGTCTGAGGGGGCAATTTCCCCCTCAGTGGGAGGTGTCGGGGGGCGGGTCCCCTGACAACCGGGTTTGCTTTAGGGATGACAAGGAAGCTGAAGAGTAGAGCGGACAAGGGAAAGAGCCATCAGACCACGGTCAAAAAAGAGACGTTTATGAGGCTTACAGGCCATGAG
>JBCDEB010000201.1:0-11608 GCA_039180005.1 Cyanobacteria bacterium P01_G01_bin.54
CCTCACCCTAAATCCCTCTCCCAAGCTTGGGAGAGGGACTTTGAATCTGGCTCCCCTTCTCCCAAAATTGGGAGAAGGGGCTGGGGGATGAGGGCAATACTGGCAAAAGTGGGATGCTCCCACAGGGTGTTTTTTCACACGAGTCAGGGGAATGGCAGTAATGGGCAAGCTCATGCTTGAAGTCTCAGGATTCAGGCAGTTGAGCAGGTTGAGGGATTCTCTGGCAGCGGTAGACAGACCGTAAAACAGGTGCGTCCCGGCTCAGAGCTGACGGTAACAATGCCCTGGTGACGATTTTTGACAATACGTTGTACCGCATCAAGGCCCAGTCCTGAGCCCTTACCCATGTCTTTGGTCGTGAAAAAGGGCTCAAAAATTCGGGATTGAATTGCCGCAGGAATGCCAGTCCCTGAATCGATAATTTCAACCCGCGCATAGTTGCCATCCCGATAGGTGCAGAGGGTCAACGTGCCCTGCTCATTCATGGCATCAATGGCATTGTCAATTAGATTCGTCCAGACTTGATTCAACTCGCTGCCATAGGCACAGATTTTCGGCAGGGAGCAATCATAGTTGCGGGTAATCGTGATCCCCTGCTTGAGCTTGTAGGAGAAGAGTTGGAGGGTATCTTCTAAGCCCTCGTGAAGATTCACAAACTGCTGTGCCCCTTGATCCATATGGGAGTAAGACTTCATGGAATGAACCAGCTCGGAAATCCGTTCCGCGCCACGCAGTCCATTTTTAATCATTGACATGACCTCAAAGGAGAGTGCCAGCCAGCGAATGCCCATATCACGCAATTCATTGGGGTGATCGCGCCAGGGCGCGGTCAATCGCTCTAGGGTACTGATCTCAATGTCTGCGACAGCCAGCGGTTCGGTGAAGCGCCAGGCTTCCTCGACTCCGTAGTCTTCGAGCCAGTCTAGCAGCTCATCCTCGCGATCGCTCAAGGCCATGGCGTCCTGGGCTTGGGTGGTCGAGGTGTGATTGAGAATCACGTCGCAGCCGCGATCGCGGGTTTGTTGCCAATCTTGGGTATGCTCCGGGTCAGGGTTCTGTTGGCCATAGGTCAAGTTCATCTGCTCCAGTTCTTGAATGGCGGGAACCACATCGCGCAGCGCTCGCACCAGCGCCGCCGCCGGATTATTCAACTCATGGGCCAGCCCCGCCGAAAGCGTCCCCAAGGCGGCCATTTTTTCCCGACCCCGAATAAAGGACTCTAACCCCCGTGAGCGTTGAGCCACCGCGCGAAAAATACTCCGCTCAAAGCCGCGACAGTCGTGGAGGAGCTGGAGAAAGTCCGTACCATTAAGTTGATAGAGCTCGCAGTCCGTCAGCGTCCGCACGGAGACCTCGACCGGGCCATCAGTCAGAATGGGAATTTCGCCAAAAAACGCAGGCGCGTCACTCTGCCCGATCGGCATCGCTACACCCTCGCTCAAGCGCGTGATGCTGACCCGACCCGCCAGCAACATGAAGAATCCCTGGGTTGCTCCGCCTTCTTCAATCAGTAAGGTTCCCGTGGGTACGGTTAGGGCTTGGGCGCGATCGCAGACCCAGTCGAGTCGTTCTGGGGGCAACTGCTGGAACGGTTCTAAGGTTAGGAGTTTGTCGAGGCAGAGCATTTTTAATTCTCTCCCAAAAGATTAACGAACGATGGTGCATCACAGTAACGCAGCCCCTCACCTTAATCCTCTCCCTAAGGAGAGGAAATTTGCCCTTCTCCTTTGGGGAGAAGGGTTGGGATGAGGGGACAGGTCATAGCTTTGCAAAAGCAAGATTTTCTCGATACATGAGCCTACAAATTACTCAGATAGCGATGGATAAATTGGACGCAAATGCTCCCTTCCCCGACTCCCGAAGCCACCCGTTTGACCGAACCGTGGCGCACATCTCCCACAGCAAAAACCCCCGGTAGATTGGTTTCGAGCAAATAAGGGTCGCGCTCTAGGGGCCAGCTTTTGCCGCGATCGCCCGCTAGATCACTGCCGGTCAACACAAAGCCTCGCTCATCGCGACGAATGCGCTCCCCGAGCCATTCGGTATGGGGCACAGCACCGATGAAGATAAATAGGGATTTGGCCGACAGGGTCTGCGTCTCCCCCGTTTGCGAATTGGCAATCACGAGCGCCTCTAGCTGGGTTTTGCCCTGAGCTTCAACCACTGTACTGTGCGTCCAAACCCCAATGTTGTCCGTGGCGAAAATTTGATCAATGAGATATTGCGACATGCTTTTGGTCAGGGAGTCCCCGCGCACCAGCATCGTCACCTGGCGGGCAAAGCGTGAAAAATACATGGCGGCCTGGCCGGCGGAGTTTGCGCCGCCGACCACAAAGACCATTTCGCCTGCGCAGGCGATCGCCTCCGTTTGGGCTGCGCCGTAGTAAACGCCTGCTCCGGTCAAGGGCTCAATCCCCGGCACCTTGAGCCGTCGCCAAGCCACGCCCATGGCTAAAATCACCGCATGGGCGGTCAATTCACTGCCATCGCTCAAGGTGACGATCCGATAGTCGTTTTCCCCACGGATCGCGATCGCTTCCTGGGGTGTGAGGATCTCGACGCCAAACCGTTTGGCTTGGGTCACCGCCCGTCGCGCTAAATCGCCCCCGCTTAACCCCACCGGAAATCCTAAGTAGTTCTCAATCCGCGAGCTGGTTCCCGCTTGGCCGCCCGGTGCTTCGCGTTCGATCATCACCGTTCGTAACCCCTCCGATGCACCATAGACTGCTGCCGCCAAGCCACCTGGGCCGCCGCCGATGATCACTAGATCGTAGAAAGGCTGGTTCGCTTGGGTTTGCAAGCCCAGTTTTTCGGCAATTTGCAAGTTCGTGGGTTTAATCTGGTGTTCGCCATCGGCAAAGAGGACGGCGGGCAAACAGGGTGTTTCAAGTCCGGCATAGTCCAGTAATTTAGACCCATCGGGATCGCGCTCAATATCCAGCCAACGGTAGGGGATTTGATTGCGGGCGAGAAAGTCTTTGATGCGGTGTGAATCGGCTGACCAGCGATCGCCAATCACGCGAATGCCCTGAAATTCGGGATGAAAATGGGCTCGCCAATCGTTGACCAAATCATCCAGCACGGGATATAGCTTCTCTTCGGGCGGGTCCCAGGGCTTGAGCAGATAGTAGTCGAGACGAGCGACGTTAATGGCTCGAATCGCCGCATCGGTATCCGCATAGGCGGTCAGCAGGACGCGCTTGGCTTCGGGAAAGACCGGGCTGGCCTGGGCGAGAAACTCCACCCCAGACATCTGCGGCATGCGCTGATCGACCAAGAACAGCGCCACTGTTTCATGGCGTAGGGTCAGTTGTTGGATGATGTCGAGGGCGGCTTGCCCGGAGTCGGCTCGCATGATTCGGTGGCGATCGCCATATTGCCGTCGCAGGTCACGGGCGATCGCTTGCAATACGTCCGGATCATCATCCACCGTCAGAATAATCGGCTTTTTCATGATTGGTATCTCGGGCACGTCATCAATGAATCAAGTTACCTCTTGTGGCAACCGACTACGCCATTTTTGGGGATCTTGAGAACAGTGAAAAACTGCATAGATAAGCACTACCATCTCTGAATATTCATAGAAAACAGCATAGGGAAAATGCCGCACAACAGCTCTGCGATAGTTTTCATGAGTGACTTGATACATTTTTGGATTGCGCCGAATGGTTTGAAAGCAAGCATCGACACAACGTAGAAATGCTTCACCCAAACCAAATTCCTGCTCTTCATACCAACTGTAAGATTGGGCTATATCTCGTTCTGCTTCCGGCAGAATGACCAAGTTTCTATGTACCATACTGTCCGTTACGAATTCGCTCTTTCGCAGCTTCCCAGGAACTGCCTGAGTTGGGCTTCTGCAAATAAGCAGCCTTGCGCTGAGCGAGTTCTTCTTTTTGCCAGTCCAGCACCGGAAGTTGTTCTGGAGTTTGGGCAATACTGTCCCATAAATCTTCCAGCAATTGCAATTTTTCCGAGAGTGTTAGCTTAAAAACTGGAGCGAATTCTGCATTCATATTGACCTCATTATCAAAATCAACCGAATGGGCCGACTCCCCCATGATACTTCTTCCGGTCGGAGTTAAGCAGATGTCCCCTCTCGGGAGGGGCAGGTCAAGTGTCGCGCCGGCCGGGGTGGGTTCGGGGTTTAGATTGTTACTGCAATATGTATTGCTAAATCAACCCGTATTCCGCATCCCCGCCGCAATACCATTAATCGTCAACAGTGCCCCGCGCAACAACTCCTCTTTGCTGTAGCGGTAATGGATCACGCCCGAAGTTTGGCTGCTATATTGCCGCAGGCGCTTGAGTAGCGACACTTGCAAGAAACCGAGGGGTACGATGTTACCGTTGCGCAGATAAACCGATCGCTGCAACTCAGCATCCCCATCCAAGAGCGTCTCGTGGTCACTAATGGTCAGCACCAGATCGCGGGTGAGGTTAAACTCGGTTTGAATCTGCTCAAAGACAGCCATAAAGCGATCGTAGTCTTCCTTGGCGGCCAGCTCCTGGATGTAATGCTGCGCCATCCGCAAATCCACCTTTGCCAGGGTCATTTCCACCTTTGAGATTGCCATCTTAAAGAAGGGCCACTTGATATAGAAATAGCGCAAGAGCTTGAGATTTTCTTCCGGCTCCTCATCCATAAAACTCTTAAGGGCTGAGCCTACCCCGTACCAAGCGGGAACCAAGAAGCGGCTTTGGGTCCAGCTAAACACCCAGGGGATCGCCCGCAGGGAGCTGAGGTCTTTTTTGCCCTTCTTACGGCGAGCGGGTCGAGAGCTGATTTGTAGTTGGCTAATCTCCTGGAGCGGTGTTACTGAGGTAAAAAAGTCGAGGAAATCAGGATGCTCATAAATCAAGCTCCGGTAGCGGCGGCGCGATCGCACCGCCAGATCTTCCATGATTTCATTCCAGGGCTCAATATCATCAAAGCCGCTACCGAGTAAGCTGGCTTGCATGACGGCGGTGGTGGCGGTTTCCAGATGGTAGAGCGCTAATTCTGGCAGGGAATATTTCGAGGCCAGGACTTCCCCCTGCTCGGTAATTTTAATCCGGCCGTTGATCGTCCCTGTGGGTTGGGCCAAAATCGCCTCGTAGGCGGGGCCACCGCCGCGACCGACGGAGCCGCCGCGCCCATGGAAGATGCGCAGGGCAATGCCGTATTCCTCCGCCAGGCTTTGCAACGCCTTCTGGGCCTTGTGAATTTCCCAGTTACTGCTCAGAAAGCCCGAATCTTTGTTGCTGTCGGAATAGCCCAGCATAATTTCTTGCAGGGGGGGCTGGGTGGGAATAGCGTGGGGATCGTCTTTGGCAGCAGCGATCGCCCCATAACCGCCACTGATCGCCACCCGGTAGAGTTCTAGATCAAAGAGCGATCGCATCACGGCAGGAGCATGCTTGAGGTCATCCACCGTTTCAAACAGAGGCACGATTTGAATGGTCGAGATGCCGGTCACCGGGTCGTAGAGCCCTGCCTCCTGGGCCAAGAGCAAGACCTCCAGAATGTCACTGGCATCATTACTCATGCTGATGACATAGGTCTGGCAAATCTGTTGGCCAAATTCCTTTTGCACACGATGGATCGTGCGGAAGGTGTCGATAATTTCGGTGGTGCGCTCAGAGAAGGGAGCTTCAGCGGGGATTAGCGGTCGTCGGTTGGAGAGTTCCGTGGTCAGCCATTGCCGCCGCTCGGCTTCGTTGAGGTCGTCGTAGGGCTTGGGCAGGGTGCGGATATAGTCGGCGATCTCGGTAATGGTGTCGGAATGCACCGATGACTCTTGGCGCACATCCAACCGCGCCAGATGGAAACCATAGATTTCCACCTGGGCGATCAGTTTGTCGAGGTCACGACAGGAAACGCCGGTTTCTGAGAGGTTCTTGGCCAGCAGACGGAGTTCGGCCAGGAACTCATCTCCCGAGCCATAAATCGTACGGGGATTGATCTCATCGAGCAGCTTTTGCTGCTGGGGGTCGCCACTCGCGAGTAGATTATTGCGCTCACGGGTATTTTCCAGGCGCTTTTGGATGTAGGCCAGCTTGAGGCGATAGGGTTCTTGGCGATAGCGAATCGCCAGGCTTTCATAGACGCCCGGTAGATGAGCACAATCCTGCTCCAGGGATTCGAGTAACTCGGGCAAGACGCTACTCCAATGGAGCGAGAGGCTGAGCAGATTGGTCAGTTCTTCGACGGAGTCGAGGTATTTCTCTAGGACAATATTGCGCTGGTAACAGGCAGTTTTCCAGGTGATATCTGGCGTCACGGAGGGGTTGCCATCGCGATCGGAACCGACCCAGGAGCCGAAGTAACAAAAGTCATTGTGGGGCAGGCTCAAGCTGGGGAAGGCATCCTTCAGGGATTGACGCAAGCGGACGGCGAGCTCAGGGATGGTGTCAAAGAGCACCGACTGGAAGTAATGCAGGGTATAGTCCACCTCATCGAGTACCGTGGGCTTAAACTGGTGCAACTCATCGGTGCGCCACCAGAGGCGAATTTCTTCATGGAGTTGCTCGATCGCCGCTTCGGCTTCCCAGGAACTCTGGAGACCCAGGCTGTGGTAGGCTTCTTCAGCACGATCGAGCTGCCGCAACAGACCGTCGATGCGGCGTTGTTTGCGGCGAATCGTATGGCGGACAATCTCGGTGGGGTGAGCGGTAAACACCATGCGAATGTCCAGGTTAGCCAACAGCCGCTGGATGGTTTGGGGCGGCATATTCTGCTGACGCAGGTAGGGAAACAGCCATTGGAATGTGCCTGCTTTGGGATGAGCATTGGGCCCACCCGTATTCTGGGCATAGCTACGCTCCAGTTGCTGGGCACCCACCGGGGGAAGTTCGCTCGGGCTGTTGGCCTGGCCATTTCCACCCGCTCCCTTGGCAGCAGAAGCCTCTGAAGTACGATAGGTGGCCCGCCGCGAGAGCCGTTGTTCGCGCTGCTCGTAATGTTGCTCGACAATATTAATGAGCTGAAAATAGAGGGCAAATGCCCGTGCTGCCCGGATCGCCGCATTTAAATCCAACTGCTCAATCAGATGCAGCACGGCTGAGTTGTCTACAGTCGTCTGGCCCTCCGGCGAGCACATATTGCGCAATTGCCGCAAAAGCTTGACCAAGTCCTCGCCACATTCCGATAAAAGTAGCGCTTCCCAGATGTCTTCGACCATTTTGAGGCGATGTTGCAGCAGCAACATGGAGCCGGAGGGAATCTGCACTGCCGTCGCTGAGGTGGATGCTGAGGACTGGAGGAGCGAACTCATAAGGCACAAAGGGGTGGAGGGCTAGTAGTTAGATAGTAGGGCTCGGGGCCAAACGGTGGGCGATCGCCCCGGAGAGCTTAAGACTTTATTTAACTTTGGCTAAAGTTTAACGCCAATGCACTGGGGCTAGATCTCAAGGGAACAGACCGAATCGTTGAGAATGAATCGCGAAGGGTTTGATCGACAAGAGCCCCCTGTTAAGGGTCGCCAGGAAAGGGCAAGAAGGGTAGGCGATCGCCCCGGAAGAGTTCTTCGCTCGATTGGCTCAGTTGGAGCAGCAGGGGCGCGATCGTTGCGAAAACCACAGCCATCGTCAAGAGGGGCAAGAGCGCCAAACTCAAATACAACTGCCCCAGATTACCAGCGGTCGATTGTTTGCTCATTGGTATTAGAACCGGTGTTATATAGCTAAAGGTTATAGATCCCGTTAGGATAGGCCACGCAGGCAACAAACCTCTTGCGGTGGGTCATGCCCACCCGACCGCTGACCTTTGGTTTATCGCTGCGCCTTGGCTTAACCTAAATTTGCCCAGTCAACACAGCGTTAATTCCCTCCGCCCCCGGTTGCAACAATAGTTTAGCGGAATCTGCGTCAATTACTGGCCCCGTCAACACAGAGCTTAATCCAGCCCAGACATGGGCTCCAGCAGCTTGGGAGGCAAGTAAACTGTATGTTGAAATACCGAATTTGGGTTTTTGAATTCAAAATTCGGAATTCGGAATTCGGAACGGTATGATAATTGCCATGTCAAGCGACAGGTGTCTCTATGCCTCCCTCCCCTTCTCTTGCCGCTGCGCTCAAGCAATATTTTGGCTATGACCAGTTTCGTCCGGGGCAGCAATCGATCATTGAGGCGGCCTTACAAGGCCAAGATGTCTTGGCGATTATGCCCACCGGGGCGGGGAAATCCCTCTGTTTTCAACTGCCCGCACTACTACAACCGGGCTTGACAGTGGTGGTATCACCCTTGATTGCCCTGATGCAGGATCAGGTAGCGGCACTGCAGGACAATGGCATTGGGGCGACGTTTCTCAATAGCAGTTTAAATATTAATGAGGTGCGATCGCGTCAGGATGAGATTCTGCGGGGTCGGATCAAGCTGTTGTATGTGGCCCCGGAGCGCCTGTTGACCGCCAGTTTTTTGACCTTTCTGGATCAATGCCGCAATCGCCTCAGCTTGAGCGGCTTTGCCATTGATGAAGCCCATTGCGTCTCGGAATGGGGTCATGATTTTCGCCCGGAATATCGGCAACTGAGCCAACTGCGCGATCGCTACCCCCAAATTCCCTTTTGGGCCTTCACCGCCACCGCCACCGCCCGCGTCCAGCAAGACATCATTGGGCAACTGCGGCTCCAGCAGCCCAGCCACCATCTGGCCAGTTTTAACCGCCAAAATTTGTACTATGAAGTGCGGCCCCGCGAAGGCTATGCCCAGCTCCGTCAAGCGATTCGGGAACAACAAGAGAATGATTCTGGCATCGTCTACTGCATCAGCCGCAAGCGCGTCGATGAGATCGCCGCCAAGCTCCAGAACGATGACATCAATGCCCTGCCCTACCATGCTGGGCTCAACGCCGAAACCCGCGCCGAACATCAAACCCGCTTTATTCGGGATGATGCCCAGATTATTGTCGCCACGATCGCCTTTGGCATGGGCATCAACAAACCCGATGTGCGCTTTGTCTTTCACTACGAACTGCCCCGCAGCCTAGAGGGCTACTATCAAGAATCCGGTCGGGCCGGGCGTGATGACGAGGTGGCACGATGCATCCTCTTTTACAGCACCGCCGACATCAGCCGGGTGGAATATTTCATTCGCCAGAAACCCGATGACCAGGAGCAACGCATCGCCTACCAGCAACTCAACCAAGTGGTGGACTATGCCGAAGGCTCTAGCTGTCGCCGCACGATCCTACTGAGCTATTTTGGTGAGCGCTTTCCCGGCAACTGTGACAACTGTGATAACTGCTGTAACCCCGCTCAACTCCAGGACTGGACGATCGAAGCCCAGAAGTTTCTCTCCTGTGTGGCCCGCACCCAGCAACAGTTTGGCGCGAAATATATTATTGATGTGCTCCGAGGCTCGAAGGCCAAGCGAATTCTGCAAAAGGGCCACGATAAGCTCTCGACCCATGGCATTGGTAAAGACCACAGCACCGACCAATGGCAGTTACTGGCGCGATCGCTACGGCATCAGGGCCTCGTTGATGAAACCACCGATGGCTACCGGGTGTTGCGGCTCAATGCCCTGAGTTGGGAAGTCTTAAAGCAGCAGCGCCAGGTGGAGCTGCGCGTCACGCGTCAGGCTACCGCTGCAGTAACTGCTGCCACACCCCGCGTCGAGCAGGTGCAACTGCTCTTTGAGCAACTGCGCCAGTTACGCAAGCGCCTGGCCGATCAGCAAAACGTACCACCCTATGTAATCTTTGCCGATTCGAGCCTGCGAACCATGGCTCAGCAGCAGCCCCAGACCCGCGAAGCCTTTGCACGAATCTCAGGGGTGGGAACAGTCAAGCTTGAGCGCTATGGTGAGGCATTTGTCAACTTGATTCAAGCCTTTGTGCAACAGCATCGCCGCCGCCGGGTGGATCGGGAACATCCCTCGGATACTCAGCAGATGACCCTGGAGCTCTACCGTCAGGGCTGCACCGTCGCCCAGATTGCTGCCCAGCGAGATCTCCGCCAGACAACAATTGTGGGGCATTTGAGCGATCTGGTGGAGATGGGCCACACGATTGATTTAGCAGAATTAGTTGAGCCTGATCGCCAGGAGCAAATTTTGGCAGCGATCGTCCAGGTGGGCGACTACAGCCTCAGCGAAATTCGCAACAAACTGGGAGAGAGCTACAGCTTCGCAGAGATTCGCCTGGTGCGGGGGCTGTGGCGCTGGCAACAGCGGGAGGCGGCGGTGCAGCCGCAGGAAGCGGTTTCGTCTTAGCTTGCACCAGCGATAGAGTGTAGGGGCGCAATGTTTGCACCCAGTGGGAACGATCTGCTTTAATAGACTATAAATTCCTGAGTTTTAGAAGGTGCTTGTCTAGCTATCCATATGAAATTCAAGAATATTCAGGTTAGTTGGGTCTACGGTAGCAATTATCTGCTCTGAAGAGTATCCAGACCTCAACGTCAGTATCGAAGCTTAATTTGTCTACGTTTTGTAGATAAAAAAGCGTAAACACCATTTTGAAATTCTCCAATTACTAGAGTACCGTGAGTGATAGGGAAGAGTGGATTCGGCTGGCCATGGAAATTGCAGCCGATACTTTAAAAGTAGAAAAATCATCAACACGAGATCTGGCTGTAGCTGTTCTTGCAAGGCTAGTTGATCGATCCATCACGCCTACTAAAAAGGCAATTGAAAGTGCTATAACTGCCCCAGGAGTTACTTTCAGTAATACAGGGGGAGTGTATTGGGTTCGCCTCATCTGTAAAGCTGAGGGGATAGATACATCTTTCCAAGTGCCCGACGATGAATATATCCTGGATGTAGCTGATGACCAAGGCATTGAGCTACCGTATAGCTGTCGTGCAGGGGCATGCTCTACTTGTGCTGGCCGAGTCATTTCCGGCTCTGTGGATCAGGGAGATCAATCCTTCCTTGATGATGATCAAGTAGCTGCAGGATATGTTTTGACTTGTGTATCCTATCCAATGTCAAACTGTGTGATCGAGACTCATAAAGAGGAAGATCTATATTAATCGATCACCTTCATTAATTGCTTTAGAATAGTTCCACAGCAGTAGGGTCTTTTAACAGAAAAAGAGCTTGATTAAATCAGAAAAATGATATTTCCTGCATAACGAATCACGACCAGGTTAACACCTCGAAATCGGTGCATTACGGCGGATTCAAATTAATACAAATAGTTCAAAATAATGACCATCTAACACACCCTAATACTTACTACCGCCCAGACTTCAGAATCTATAATGAATTCAGGTTTTACGCCCTGCATTTCACCCATGACCGTAACCGTTCTTGCCCCCATTGAGCTGCGCCTGATTAGCACAGCAGATTATCACCAAATGGCAGCGGTGGGCATCTTGGCTGAGGATGAACAGGTTGAGCTGATTGCTGGACAGATTATTCAGAAAATGCCCAAAGGCCCGGCTCACAGCGCGTTACGCAAAATTATTGAGAAATTGTTGGAGTCCCTTCTCGGTGAACAGGGGCTGGTGCGATTGCAAGACCCCATTACCCTCAGTCCCTACTCATACCAACGAGTCATGACGGGTTATCACCCCCAACGATGAAAACCCCCTTACCAAGGGGGTCGGCGTAGCCGGGGGGATCTCGCTAGCTTCATTTACTTGGTGCAAGAGTATTAACATTGTCTATTTTCAAAGTAAA
>JBCDEB010000202.1:0-11507 GCA_039180005.1 Cyanobacteria bacterium P01_G01_bin.54
GATTTACTTTGAAAATAGACAATATTAATACTCTTGCACCAAGTCAATGAAGCTAGCGAGATCCCCCCGGCTACGCCGACCCCCTTGGTAAGGGGGTTTTCATCGTTGGGGGTGACAGTCCGTCATGACTCGTTGGTATGACAAGCAACCCAGCTTAATTACATTACGGTTTTCTTCTTCTAAACCTGATATTGTTACTCAGGAAATTTTGGCTATTTTGCCAGATCTAGAAACAGAGCTAGTAGGTGTTATTGCGGTCACTGTTGGCAATGAATCTATCCGTTTCCGTCAACTCCCTATCCAACCTAGAAGTGATGGATAGCTAAATTCAGAGTGGGTAAAACACTTAAGAAAATCACTCATTCTTGAGCCTACAGCACTGTTTCTTAACAGTATTACTAAAGCCTCTAGTTTGTGATATCTCGTAAACACCAGGTAAATCAAGGAGAGGTTTTAATAAGTCAACTTGTGATTCTTGAGCATATCTGGAGCCATACAAATTATATTTTTCTCCTATTAACTTTGCCTCATGAATATTCAGTTGTATCATGTGCATAAAGCTCCTTCTTAGCTCTTTATTAGAAAGATTTTCTCCGTCTTTTTAAGTTTCTCTCACCAATTGAATATTGTCAGGATGGGAACGAACAATCTTGTTGTAATCTTGCCATTCATCTTGAATGGATTTTGAGTATTGAGCACGGGCAATAGAACGACCCGAGATTATGATCGCTAGTCCAATAAATATTTGAGATACGATAGGTGCAACCTTAAAGAAAGTTTCTAATTCCATGTTTATTTGCCCACTTCACAGCTTTATATGTAAGTTTTCTAAGCTACCGCAAACTCCGTAAACGCTCTCGCCTCCGGTGGATGAAAGGCAAGCACAATATCCTCTGGAGGAACCGCCTCAGCGAGTAACTCTGTGGCAATTCCTGCCTCTGTCCAATCTTCTTCAATATAAAATTTTTCGTTCTTAATCTGCACATAGACTGAAACTGCACTAATTCGTCGGCTTCCTTTCCAGCCCAGATTAAACCAAACATATTGATGACGTTCATCGTCAAAAATCAACTTTTCTTCAATGCCAGGTTCGGGAACCTGACCAGAAATGCGATCGTATTCCATGAGAATTTTTTTGATTAAATTCTGATAATTGGTTAGCTTATCCATTGGCGAATTTCCTCCTGCTCGAAATCAATGACCAACAATGAAACCTGATATTTCTTGAGAATGAGCTGAATGGCGATTTTTTCAAAAAAGTCTTGATAGATCTTCTCTCCTACTGCCAGATAGACTTTATACTCAGGATGGGTAATCTCTAGAAATGCTTTGTAGATGAGATACTGACCCAAAGCAGTTTCAAATTCACGCATGGGTGAACGTGACAAGAAACTTTTGACTTCGACAACTAGATGGACTCCCTCACGATTCGCAAAAAAAGTTTTCTGGCTTGCTAAATCAGCAAGAAGTTTGACCTCCTCATATCGAATTGGATAAGGATCGAACGTAATTCGCCAGCCATCCTTAATCAACGCTATCCTGACTACTTCATGATATCGATCTTTTGCTGGCATGTTTTTTTGCAGTGCATCCCTTTGGCTAATTTTATCAGTCCCCTCTGGACTGACAGTGGCCGAGTACTCTACGATTCAGACGATCGCATCTGCTCCAACAACTGACGCTGAGAGAGACCACGCAAGCACAACTCATCCCCCTGCCAGCGGGCAGTAACAATGCCCGTATTGGCAAAATTCGACCATTGGGGCGCAGTCGCCAGCTCAGGGGGCAGGGTAATCAGTACCTCAGCATCAGACTCCATCACCTCACCGCTATAAGTCGAGGTTGGCGTTAGAACGGGCTGGACAAAGCGATCGCCCAAGGGCAGCTCAACGGTTGTTTGGGAGCGGGGGCAATGGAGTTGATAGCGGTTTTGCAGTTCGGTTTCGTTGGTGAGCTGGGCCAGGTTGCGGGGCGAACCATGAACAAAGACAATATGCTGGGGTCGGATGGTGTGGATCAGTTGGAGCGTATTGGGGCCATCACTATGATCAGTGAGGCTGTAGGGAATCACCGACCAGGGCAGCGATCGCAGTTCTTCCGGGTCAAACACCAGTTGGTTCAACTCCCGTTGCGGTACAAAGCAGCACCAGTTCTGGGTCGTTGGGCTCGGCGACCCGAACCAATCCGGCAGGCGATCGCTCAGTAGCAATGTGGGTGATGCGCCCTGAGGCGGAGGCGCACCCGGAATGGAGAGGCGCTGGCTCCGGGGCAAGACTTGGGCATCCCAAAACAGATGCTGATGGCGGGCAAAGTTCTGAACTGCCATCGGCAGGTGAGGCAATAGGTCTAGATAGGCATCGCAAAGCCGGGCGATCGGCTCATCCACCCAAATATCCAGCTCCCGTCCCGTGAAATGATGGTGCGATCGCAACAAGATCAGCAATTCTTGGGCCTGACCTAGAGCCGGTGCCAGCAACAAGACCGCTCGCCCCTGCGTCAACTCACGCTCCAGTTGCGCCAGCAGTTGGTGCTCCTGTTGTCGCCGATGGGGATAACGCGCCATACCATAGCTCCCTTCAGCAATCAGGATATCAGGCGCAGCACCACGCAGGGACTCTAGATTCAATCCCTCCACTAAACGCAAATTGGTGCGACAAAAGTCACCCGTGTAGAGCACTGTGTAGGTGCGCTCAGGTGGGGTGTAGGTCAGTAGAATCGCAGCAGCCCCCGGCAGATGCCCCGCCGGAAACAACTGAACTTGCAGCGGCAGGTGAGGTAGTGGACTGGGCGATCGCCACGGCAGCGTCTGAATGCCCAAGGTCTGAGACCCTTGCGCCTCCAGTAAGGCTGCGGTCACCGTACTGGCATAAATCGGCAGCTCAGGATAATAATGGCGCAGCAGATCCAAACCACGACCGTGATCGGGATGGGCATGGGAGCAGAAAACGGCGTGGAGCGGAGCGTCTCTAAGCTGCGATCGCAGCGAATCCCACTCCCTTAAGCCACAATCGAGCAGGATGCGATACGGGCCCAACTCCAGCAATAGCGCAACTCCCTCCGTCTCCTGACCCACACCATAGGCCCGACAGCGCAGTGTCAATGGCACTCCCATCGAGAGCGTTAGGCAACGATGCGAGAGAGCCTAATGGGCACAGCCATTGCCATCGTAGTTATCAGAATCGTAGAACCCGTTGCGGGTGCCAAAAAACAAGCTGGCAATGGTGAACAGGGGCAGTAGGAGGAGCAGAATGAGTTTAACGTCCATCGTGAGTGATTATTACTTGAAAAAGGGGAATTGGGGTGAGTGCCAGTTCGCAGTTTTCCTGTTGGGATGCTGACTCGAACATAGCGATAAAGTCAGTACTGGCTCTGGATGCGAGTTTGGCAACTGTTGTTGGTATGGGGAATTTACCAGTAAAGTCCCCCTCGCCCCATCATAGAAAGGGAAATCGCCAGGTGGTGGGCAGTTGTCATAAAGTATTCACATTTGCGTGGTACTGCTGTGGCACAGCTTAATTGATGCATTAGAAAATCCCTGTAGGGGCAATCCCCCCGTGGTTGACCCGGTGTGTTGCGTGACAGGGGATTGATCGGTGGGCGGCCGAGAACGGGGTAGACACGGGAGCACTACCCTTACAGGCGTTGGCGGGGAAACTGCGAATTGCTAATTGCCAATTGACAAAGACTCCGCCACATTCAAGGGGATTTCTTCCACTTCAGGCAGGGTTTCCATCGAGAGACGGGTCGATGAGCTACTGCTGCTCCCCGAGAGGCGTTTGAGCAACTGGGGACGGGGATCGCGCAGCAGATAGATGATGCGATCGCCCGCTTGCCATTCATGGTGACTATCGGCCACCGACAGGGTTTTCTGGCGTTGCACCAGCAGAGGCAAAAACTCACCCGAGCGAATCAAGGCCTGGAGATGCGCCTGATGAAAGGCGAGTCCAGAGGCTTTCAATGTCGTGGTTCCCAGCTTCACCTGGCCGTCCTGAAGCGATTGGTTCCAGGTTTTAAAAGGGATTTGGGCCATAAAGGCCACATTGACCTTCTTCGACGCAGTCTTGGTGGCAGCTTTGGTTTTGGTTTCAGCGCCGTTTTCTTGGGCTTGAGTCTTGGGCGTCACAGCGAGCACCCGTGGCGGATCAAATTCGGCCACCACGTTCTGAGCCAAGACCGAGTTTACCTCGCCATTACTGGTCATCGCCACAAAGGTTCCCAGAGATTCAATTCCTGCCTCCGTGAGCACATCAGCATCCAGGGCACTACTGCGAAAGGCAGTTAAATTTTCGGCTTCCGCCTTGCCACAGAGATCAGCGTCGGTATCGATCATCACCACCGATTCTCCTGCTTCGGTAAAGAGACGCCCCAGCAGCCGTCCCAGCTCATTGCAGCCCACGATCACCGCCCCGGTGGCTTCCGAAGAGGTAATCTGCAAGCCCTGCGCGACCCAGCGGGCCGAGAGCCCTTGTAAAAATACCGTGATGATAATGGTCAAAAAGACGAGCGCTTTGATCGCATCACCGCCGTTGATGCCTTGTTCGGTGAGGAGAATAGCAAACAGTGAGGCGACGGACGCCGAGACAATACCCTTGGGCGCGATCCAGGCGACGAAAAGCTTCTGCCGCCAATTCATGCTGCTCTTCCAGGTACAGAGCATAACGCTCAAGGGGCGCATGATTACCATCAAGGCTAAAACGGTGCCAACACTCCCCCAGCCCAAGGCCCAGATACTGGCCAGGGATAAGTCAGCGGAGAGGAGCACAAAGAGCACTGAGACCGCCAGCACGGTGAGCTGGCCCTTGAAACGGCGGAGCATCCGCTCTTCGGGTAGACCCGAGGCTCGCAAGACCATACCCGCTACCACAGCAGCCATCAGCCCAGACTCGCTGTAGAGGTATTGCGCCAAACCAAAGAGCCCCCAAACCCCGGCGAGGACGACTAAATTTTTCAGGTCTTCGGAGAGTTGATTGCCCTGCTTAATCAAGATCCCCAAGAGCCAGCCCCCTGCCCCCCCGACGATCAGACCAATTCCCAGACGCAACAGCAGGCCACTGAAGATATCCAGGGGTAGAGCATCTTGGTTGAGGATGGTATCGAGGACGACCACGGCCAGGATTGCCCCTACCGGATCAATTAAAACCCCTTCACCTTCCAGGAGGGTGGCCACCTGGCGATCGACGGAAACCTGTTTGAGCAGAGGGCCGATCACGGTTGGACCGGTAACAACCACTAAAGACGCGTAGAGGAAAGCAATGGGCCAGGGAAATTCACTCAGCCAATGGGCGGCCATGCCGCCGCCTAGTAAGGTAATCAAGGTTCCCAAGGTGACCAGGTTACGCAGGCTGCCGGAAACACGATCGAGGGCCCGGAGTTCTAAATTCAGGCCACCCTCAAAGAGAATAATCGCCACCGCCAAGGCGACCATGACTTCTAAACCGACGCCCAGATCATGGGGATGGAGGAGTGCTACGCCATCCGAGCCCAAGACAATGCCAAAGAGCAGTAAAAACACAATGCTAGGAACTCGGAGGAGTTCTCCTAAAACCTGCCCACCAATGCCCGCCAGCACGGCAATAACAATTTGTGATGTGAAGATAAAAGAGCCTTCCATCGAGCTTAAGCAATGGGGCCCATTGCATTCAAGGGCATGGGTGGAAAATGCGCTAAGGCAAATAAACGATGGCAAATCAAGCGAGGAGCTGTCATTATTTGGGGGCTTAAGTGCTTCTAGCGCAACAGTTATAGACCCTAGCTTGGTGTTGAGGCGGGTGCGTGATTGTTTGTCCCATCAGGCTTCTGAGGTTGTGTATGATGATACGCCCTAGGATATTCAAAGAGTTCGCACACGAGCAGCGCTACTCCACAATAACAATTGCGACCAATGCCTCCAAATCCGTCGTATTCTAAGATTAACGGCATAATGACGGATACGATTGTGCCGTGGGCGATCGCGCTACAGCTAAGATGCAAGAGCGCTACTTGCAAACGCCATCGCCTCAAACGGCTAAAGCAATTATGTCATTGTGCCAGAGATTGCCCCACTGATTGATTTGTTTTGGTTATCGCCGTCTCTGGGGCGAGTCCCTTAGGTGGGTGATGTCCCCTCGCCCCTTTCACGTTATGGTGAGAGGAGCTGTGGCTAGGTCTTGTTACCCACCACCTGAGACATTCGAAATTTTGCTCTAAAAATCTCGCTATGCAGCAGCGTTCCTGGCTCAATCGCCTCGAATATGTCACGATCGCCGCTTCTGCTGTCGGCATCGTCACAACGGCTCTGACCCAGCAGTTGTTCTGGGTGCTGACGCCGCTGCTGGTCACTTGGGGCCTGGGGACAGCTCAACGTCGCCAGCTTCAAGCGCGTTATACCCAACTCGCAGAGCAACTCGCGGCCCAGAGCACAGCGGCGGATCCCACCCCCTCCCTTGCCAAGGCTAACGCCCAAGGGATTACCCAGTTAAGCCAACAGATTGAGACCCAGGAGCAGCGCCTCGCCCAGCAAGCGGCGTTGGCGGAAGATCTAGAGCAAATGCGATCGCAACTCGCCTCGCTGCCCGAGCTCACGGCCGCAACGACCCATCTCCAGCAGCAATGGACGACGCTCCAGATCCCCCAACTGCCCCAGACCCTGGACGCACTGCAAACCACTGTGCAGGAACTCCAAGTGGCATTGGCTGAGCAAGCCACAGCAGCAACCCAGACGCCGTGGCGGTTGGCCTTGCAGGCTCTTGAAGAGCGCCTCGGACAATTAGAGCAGCAACAGCAAGGTGCTCAACCGCCGCTGCCCGAAGCAACGATGTCAGATTCAGTCGTCGCTGAGATCGCCCGGCTCCAAGAACAAGTACAGAGACTGCACAAGCAACTCGCAGCAGTAACAGCGAACACGGTGGCCGCCAACTCAGAGACAGCGACCCTGCCGGAGCCCACCGCACCCTCCAACTCAGTGCAACCGGAGACGGATGATGAAGCGCGATCGTCCGCAACTGCTCCAAAAGCCCCCTCAACAGCCAACGCCCAGACAACCTTAGAGCCGGACGCAACGACGCCCCCCACCGTACCCCCTCAATATCGGCGCGAACACCTTGAGGGCCCAGAACCACCGATCAACCCGGGCACTGAAGCCACGACTGCCAAGACGGATGTCGGAGACGAGCCAGGGGAGAATACGCCAGCCCAGGAACCGCCCGAAGCCAGTCCCCCACAACCGGATCTGGAAAATCGGCTCCCCCCCGAGCTGGAAGCGGGCGTGAAAGAGCTGGGTGAGAATCTCTGGGCCATGGGCAAGTCACTCCGCCAAACCTGGGATCGTTTTGCTCAGGGATTAGAAGCCGAAGCGACCGCTGCGCAAGCCGATTGGCAGCAGTCATTGACTTATCCCTTGCCGGACTTTATGCCCCAGGCAGTGGCAATTAGCGCGGCGGGGCAATATGTAGCCTATGTCAGCCGCCAAGGCATGGTTCGTGTGGTGGATTGGCGAGCGGGCGAAACCCTTGCGCAAATCCAACCCGAAACGGCGGGTGTTACAGCCCTGGCCTTGAGTCCCGATGCCCAATCGCTGTTGGTGGGCCAGTCCAACGGGCAAGCGAGTCTCTGGTATTGGTCAAGCGGGGAGCACCGCCATACCCTAATTGCGCACCCCTTGCCCGTGCTCGCGGTGGCGATTAGCCCCCATGGGCGTACCGGTGCCACAGGCAGCGCCGACAAGACGATCGCTCTCTGGGACTTGGCCACGGGTCAACTGCTGAGATCGCTGGTGGGTCATTGGGAGCCCGTTCTGAGCCTGGCCTTTAGCCCCGAGGGAAAGTCTCTGCTGAGCGGTAGTGCCGACGGAACCATCAAGCGCTGGGACGTTGAGCAGGGTCACAAGGTGGCCAACGCGACCCCTGGCAGCCCGGTGCAAACGCTGGCCGTGAGTCCGGATGGCCAATGGGTCGTCAGCGGCGGCGATCGCCAAGCCCATTGCTGGACGCTCAATACCCTAGCCCAAAAGGCCCAGCATCGCCTGCTTCGTAAAGTCACGACAGTGGCCACCGCCCCCGAACCACCGCTCTGGGGGGCGATCGCTGGTTCATCGCTCCAACTCTGGCAGGGTGCAACGGTCGAGAAGACAGCCACCCTCGCATTGGGGCAGAGCGCGATCGCCCTGCAATGGCGTCCCCAAGTCCAAGCGCTACTCTGTATTACCGAAACGGGCATTGTCCAGCTTTGGCAGCAGTCTTGAGGGGTCAGACTGTCGCCCCCTGACCGAACTCATCTCGCTAAATTGCGCTGCGGATGCATAAAATTCATAATTAAGACAGAATTGAGGGTTAGGGATAGCCAATTCTGAATGTTGATGAGGTGAGGAAACCCCCTTCACGGGGAATCGCCTGCAACCTGAAGGGTAACACCTGCTGTGTCCCTTCGTCTCGAACCCCCTCTGAAATCCATTGGAATTGATATCGCTGCCTCAACTTGAGAGTTTCAATTCCTGCTGCCCACTGTCATGATCAAATCTGCCTATTTACCCCTGTCGCTCTTGACCCTTGTCGCACTCGTCTCCCCTGCCACTGCTCAACTCAACCCTGAACCTCCTCAACCCAAACTCACCCTCAGCCCAAACGCGACGCCCGGCGAAGATTGCGAACCGGGAATTCCAGATTGTCCCCATACCGTTCGTTGCACCAATGGTTTACCGGGCTGTTTCGATCGTCCCCAGGTTGATGTACGGGGTGTGGATTGGTCTTGGGTACAGTCTGAGACAATCCCTTACGTGCTCAGTCCTCGTCGAACCTTGCTACTCAATGCCCAACCCCGCCTGCGTTGGCAGCCGATCGCGGCAGCCGACTACTATCGTGTGATTGTGCTCAACGAAATGACTGGACAGGTGGTGTGGGAGGTTAAATCTCCGACCGCTGAGCTGGACTATGCGGGTCCTCGCCTAGTGGTTGGGCAGGAATATAGCCTCGAAATTCATGCCTATACTGCCGAATCCGACGTGCCCATCGCCACCTCTCTCAAAGAGCCCCACTTTGCCACCTTTGCGCTCCTCGGCGCAGACCAACGAGCGGCGTTACAGGCCCAAACGCAGCGTATTGAGCAAACTGTGACGGATCCAGAGCAGCAACAGCGCCAACTCGCTAACCTGTATTTGCGCAATGGCCTGTTCATTGAAGGAATGCAACTGCTAGAAGACCAGTGGCAGAGCCAGACGAATGCAGCCTTGGCTGTGCGTCTCGGGAATCTCTACTTCTATGAGTTGCGGCTGCCCCTAGAAGCCCAAGCCTATTACGAGCAGGCCGTAGCCCAAAGCGCTGATGATCTCGAACTCCGAGCGATCGCACTCACCGAACTCGGCTATACCCAGAAAGTATTGCTGAACTACGACGGTGCGATTGCCCATTGGCAACAAGCGATCGCGATCTATCAGACCTTGGGCGATCGCGCCAAGATTGAGCGCTTGGAACAGGAGCTCCGAGAAGCCGAAGACCTGAGGGATTTGTAAATTGCCAGGGGACTCATTGTTGCAAATCAGTCCCCTGTCTCAAGGCATCTGTCGTGATATTCATGACGCGCCTTGGCACAATTTAAAATTGATATCAGCCCAGATTCACCTTTCTCGGGGTATCTCAGGCAAAATAAGGCGATCATCCCACGCTTATCAACGTTATGGGTCTGGGGAGACGCTAATTCGCCTATTTACCCATCGTTGTTGTCACAGACTTGTCATCAGATGTGGAAACTCTTTGCTACGACTGTTCTACCGTTTCTCTGTTTACTTACAACCACGCCAGCCCACCCCCAATCGATCACCGCTGCCCCCGACGGCACCGACACGATCGTTACAATCGACGGCCAGACCTATCACATCCAGGGGGGTCGCCAAGGCGGGGCAAACCTCTTTCATTCCTTTCGTGAGTTTGGCTTGGAACCGGGTGAGATTGCCCATTTTCTCAGTGATCCGGGCATTGCTAACATCTTCGGGCGGGTGACCGGGGGCAATGCTTCCATCATTGATGGCTTGGTTCAGGCCAACACCAATCTTTACTTGATGAACCCAGCAGGAATGGTCTTTGGCCCCAATGCCCAGCTCAATGTGGGAGGGGACTTTGTGGCAACCACTGCCGATCGCATCTGTTTTGCGGAGGGTTGTTTCAATGCCGTCGGGCTCAATGATTATGGGAGGTTGCTCGGTTCCCCGACAACCTTAGGGTTTCTGCAAGATCAACCCGGGAGCATCGTCAATACAGGCAGATTAGAAGTACTCAAGGGGAAGTCGATCCAGCTGCTTGGCGGTACCGTGATTAACCTCGGGGAGATTGTCACACCGGGCGGAGCGGTGGTAATTGCGGCCATTCCCGGCAGTCGCAATGTCCACCTAACCACACCGGGGAGCTTATTAAAGCTCGAAGTTTCCGATGTTATTTTGAGCGAAACAATTTCACCACTGGATCTACCCACTTTACTCACAGCAGCACCAGCCGTTGCCAAGGCCATTGAAACGCCCTTAGGGAATGTGGCGATTGTGGGCACGGTGCAGGGCGAGCAAGTGGATCTCTATGCCGCAGGTGTGGTTGAACGAGAGAAGACAGCGACTCTCCAGGGTGATATGCGAGTGGTGCGCTTTAGCGAATTGGGCAAGAATCCAGAGCAAGCGCTCTTCATTGACCGTCGATCAGACCATCCCGAAGACCTGTTGTTTGGTGCTAAAGCGGGCACGGTGAGCCAGATTATTGAAACGGATGAAGACGGTATTACTGTAATCACAGAGCAGCTCGGTGAGATCAGTGCGGCGGTGGGTGAGTTGGCATCGGTGGCGATCGTCGCAGAGGGCAATGCAGGCAACTTTTGGTTAGGGAAACAATGGCTTCGGGCAGACAATATCAATGATCATGCAGCGCAATTACAAACCTGGGGCGCAGCGCTAACTGAAAGTGCCGATTTGTTGCTCTATAGTTGCTTTACTGCTCTGGGCGAAACGGGTGAAGCGCTCGTCGCCACCCTTGCCAGCCTGACTGGGGCAGATGTAGCAGTTTCAGTGGATGTGACAGGGAGTACGAATTATGGTGGCAATTGGGAACTAGAGATAAGTACTGGCAGCATTGAGTCAGGCAATCCCTTTACCTCAGAAACCCTAGGAAACTGGGAGGGCAAACTGGCAACGCGCACCGTTACAACAATAGCGAGTAGTGGTACGGGTTCCTTACGTGAAGCATTGAATTTAGCAATGGATGGCGATCTGATCAACTTTGATACAACGGGGATATTTGCAACACCGCAAACGATCAGCCTCGGTGCTAGTCTTAATATTTCAACTGATAATCTCACGATCGCAGGCACAGGGCAGAACCAACTCTTCATTGATGGGGCTAGTAGTCAACGAGTTTTTAATCTTTAGGGATGACAAGCAGGTTAGAAGCGAGACTAGGCAAAGGATGTAGACATTAACCCGCCCAAAGAAATAGGGTGGAGATTGGAAAACCACCCACCCTGGAAAAATGTTGCCTCAATTGTACCGCAAGGTCATCAGA
>JBCDEB010000203.1:0-11502 GCA_039180005.1 Cyanobacteria bacterium P01_G01_bin.54
CTACAGTTGCTTCACTGCTTTAGGCGCAACCGGTGAGGCGTTGATGGCGAGCTTAGCAACCGGGACGGGGCTGCCTGTGCTACTTTCTAAAAGCCAATCGCCGCTATGGTTGGCACTGCCGGTCGCATTCGTCGAAGCCGCCACATCCAGCCCCGTCCCGGTTGCTAAGCTCGCCATCAACGCCTCACCGGTTGCGCCTAAAGCAGTGAAGCAACTGTAGAGGAGCAGATCGGCGCTGGCGGTAAACGCACTCGACCACTCAGCGAGTTGCGCCTGATAGTCCTGAATTGTCTCATGGGTAATCCAGGTATTGCCCAGCCAGAAGTTGCCTTCATTGCCCTCGGCGGTAATACTCATGCCAGCCAACGGTGTGTCAATCCGGTTCAGGGTCTCGGTTACGGCCGCAATACCGTTTTCGCTGTCTTGGACGATTGTGGCGATCGTGCCCGGCGCGCCGCCAAAGAGTAGAGCTTGGGCATTGTCGGCATGGGCATCAATGATGCTCAAGGTCATTGAGCTATTGGTTCCGGGAAAGCGGACAACGGTGGTGTCGCCTTGGACAAGATTTGGATCGGTGGGTATTACCTGACCCGTGGCATAGAGGTCTACCTGCTCTCCCTGAATTGTCCCCGTAATGACTACATTGCCCTGAGTCATGTTCGTCGCCTGGAGTTCAGTGGGCGGAGTTGTTGGCGTATCCTCTGGAAGGATACTGACAACCCCCGTCAATAATGCTGGCAACGCCAATGGATCGATCCCCTCGGTCAGCACCGCCTCTGTGACTTCTAGACTCAGTAGATTTCCCGATTGGTTAAGCAAGACCCGTTGCTCTCCCGAAATTGCAGCCACCGTTGCGATGCCTCCTGGCGCTAAAATCTGCCCCAAGTTCACTACAGTTCCACCACTGAGATGGATTGATTTTCCCTTGAGTACTTCCAAGGTTCCGGCATTGATCAATCCACCCGGTTGTGCTTGCAAAAAGCCTAGCGTTGTTGGGTTGCCGAGCAAGGCATTGTCGTCATTCACCCCGATCGCGTTAAAACAGCCCCCCTCAAAACAAATCTGATCGGCCGTTGTGGCAAAAAAGTCGCCGCCCACGTTGAGCTGGGCATTCGCCCCGAAAACCATCCCCGCCGGATTCATTAGGTACAGGTTGGGGTTGGCTTGAATTAAGCCATCAATGATCGAGACATTGCCCCCCGTCACTCGCCCAAAGATATTCGTGATGCTGGGGTTGCTGAGGAAATTGGCAATCTCGCCGCTGCTCAAGCCGAATTCCTGAAACGAATGGAAGAGGTTGGCCCCCGCTTGGGTTCCGCCTTGAATGTGGTAGGTCTGGCCCTGGTGCTGGATGATCGTGCCTGTGCCGTCGGGAGCAGCGGTGATGCTCTGGGCGGAGAGGGGCTGGGCAGATAAGAGGCTGAGGGGCGCAGTCACACTCAGCAGAACACCACCCACTCTGGCAATCGAGAAGTTTGAAATCATAGTCATTGCGGTGCTGTTTGGGCGTTTATCTATAACGATGCAATGTTTAGGAGTTGTCATCTATTCAGTCTCAACGCATGGCGACCGCGAGATGAACAGCCCCTCACGATTTTTTTCGAGTTGGGTACGCTGTCGCTGTTCCCGCAAGACGGCTGAAATAAGCGCATGACACGCCCTAAATTTAGGATGCGAAAGATAGAAAAAGGGATAGAAAGGACTCTCTTTGCCGCAACACAACACATTTCTTGAGCGATCGCGCCTAAGGGTTCAATTCATGGCAATAGCAGAATTCAGCGTCTCCATTATGACGAATGGGCTCTGGGATACGTTGCTAGACCTTTACGAAAGGTGTAGATATAGGCGTAATGAAACGGCTCACTCTTCGGGTCATAAACCGTCAACTCATCGACAAACAACTCATACCGAATTTACAACAGCGGCGAAACCCACGGGAGCATCCCACTTTGGCACATCCAGACTGCATCACCCTCATCCCCCAGCCCCTTCTCCCAAAAAGGGAGAAGGGGAGCCGGACTCAAAGTCCCTCTCCCAGCTTGGGAGAGGGATTTAGGGTGAGGGCTTGCGTAACTGGGATGCACCCAAACCCACGGCAAATTGAGTGGCATTACTGGCATCAGCGCCTCATCCACCATTCATCCACCGCTCGGCTGACAAGCCGCATCCCGCTCGGCAGGCTCATCGGTTGCCACCCCGGCAGCCCCTGCTGAATCCAGCCCCGCAATCTCCACCTCGGGAATCGTTTCGCACGCCTCCATCAATGGCTCAACTTGCGTCTCAAAGTCAGCCCTCGCCGCAACGCTCAGCGTCACGTTTGAGGATTCGACTGGGAAAAACTCAACCGCACCAATATCCACTGTGCCGAACCAGATCCGCGCTGCGCCCCTTTGGTCATTAGCAACGACGGTCAGGGCATTATTCCCTGCATTGCGAGCCGGACTCTCAGCGTGGAGGGCATGGGTTTGGGTCGAGCCGCCATAGTTACCGAGGGGAAGCAAGCGTGGATCAAGGTTGGTGAGATTATTGGTGCTGGTGGTAATGGTTGCGCCCGCTGTATCGCCGATCAGGCTGGATTCGATGGTATTGAACGTGCCCGAGAGGTCATTGCCGCTGCGGTAAGCGATGTTGGTGGCCACGATCGTGTTGGTGAGATTCACTGTGCCCCCATTTCGGAAAATGCCACCGCCATCAAGGCTGGCGGTATTATTGGCGATCGTACTGTTGAACATCGAGGTGGTGCCGCCGCTTCTGCCCCGCAGGAAAATGCCACCGCCGCGATCGCTACTTGAGTTTCCTGAGAGGGTCGTGTTCGTCAATGTCACCGTGCCGCCCCCCCGCGAGTAAATGCCGCCACCGCGATTGCTGACATTGCCCGAAATCGTACTATTTTCAACCGTGAGGTGATTGCGAAAATAGATGCCGCCGCCTTTGTTGTTACTGGTATTGCCGGCGATCGTGCTGTTGGTGAGGGTGGTTGTCCCGGTTGCATACACACCGCCGCCCAAATCACCGCTCGAATTGTTCGTCACCACACTGTTGGTGATGTGCGCGGTTTGGCTATACATTCCTGCGGCTGAAATACGGCTGGAGTTGCCAGAAACGGTGCTATTGCTGAGGGTAATGGTGCGGCTTCTGGCCCAAACGCCACCCCCATGACGGTTGCTGGAGTTGCTCGATACGGTGCTATTGGTGAGGGTAATATTGCCACTCCGGCTATAGAGTCCCGCCCCATTACGGCGACTGAAGTTCCCAGAAATAGTGCTATTACTGGCGGTGATCTGCGATCGCGTCGCCACGCCCCCACCATATTGATTGGAGGAATTCCCAGAAACGGTGCTATCGGTGAGTGTTACAGCTCGGTTGGTGTAAATGCCACCGCCGCGATCGCTACTGGAGTTTCCCGTCACAGTGCTACTGATGAGATTGACAACGCCATTAGACTGGATGCCGCCGCCCCGATCAGAGATTTTTCCATTGGTAAGGGTCAAATTGTCGAAGGTCGTTTCTACGCCGCCTGTCACATCGAAAATCCGAAAATCGGTGGCGGCACCTGCATTGCGTTGCACGGTGACGTTGGTTGAGCCGCCTGTGATGGTTAATTCCTCAGTGATGCTCAATTCTCCTGAAGTCAAATCCACCAACGTTACGCCATTGGCAAAACGGATCTCATCTGCACCCGCAGAGCCGTTGGCATTACTAATCTCATCCCGTAGGGAATCAGCACCGCTATCATTACCGTTCTCGACAGTAAACGTCGCTAGCTTGCCATCCCAGTTCGCCAAGGTCTCATTGGTAAAGGGATTCTGCGTTTCAATGCTGCCCGTGCTACTTTCTAAAAGCCAATCGCCGCTATGGTTGGCACTGCCGGTCGCATTCGTCGAAGCCGCCACATCCAGCCCCGTCCCTGTCGCCAAGCTCGCCATCAACGCCTCACCGGTTGCGCCTAAAGCAGTGAAGCAACTGTAGAGTAGCAGATCGGCGCTGGCGGTAAACGCACTCGACCACTCAGCGAGTTGCGCCTGATAGTTTTGAACCGTCTCATGGGTAATCCAGGTATTGCCCAGCCAGAAGTTGCCTACATTGCCCTCGGCAGTGATGCTCATACCGTCTAACTGATAACCGGATTCACTGATCACGGCTAACTGTTCACTGATCGCTGAAATGCCACTTTCGGTGTCTTGGATGATCGTGGCGATCGTTCCCGCTGCGCCGCTAAAGAGTAGATCTTGAGCATTGTCGGCATGGGCATCAATGATGCTCAACACATTTTTGCCATCGGCTCCTGGAAATCGCACAACAGTAGTATCCCCTTGGACCAAATTGACATCCGTTGGTGTGACTTGACCCGCTGCCATCAGTTGGACGGTTTCGGCTTCAACCGCCCCGGCAATGCCCACATCCCCAGATTCAAACTGCTCCAGTTCAGCGTCTCCGGTCAGATAGCGGGGTAAATCCGTGGCTTGAATCCCCATCTGATTCGGTAAATCTCCCGCTCCGGCTGGTGCAGCATCAAGCACCAGACTCAAGAGCATCCCGTCCTGGGAAATCCGGATCTGGTTACTTCCGGGGATTGCGGCGATCGTCACATTGCCATTTGCCGCCGCCAGCGTCCCGGTGCTCAACACGCTATTCCCCACCAACCAGAGGGATTGATCCTCGGCAACAGCCAAATCCGCTTCATTGAGGATCATCCCGGTTTCATTATCGAAAATGAAGCCCGTGGGGTTTCCTGTTAAGGCGGCATAATCATTCTCACCATCGGCATTGAAAAAGCCCTCGTTAAAGCCAATCCGGGTTGCTGTTGTGGCGGTAAAGCTCCCCGGCACATCTAAACGTGCCCCTTGACCAAAGACCAGCCCTGCCGGGTTCATCAAGTACAGATTGGCATTGCCCCCACTCAAGCGAATCAGACCTTCAATCACGCTGGGGTTGCCGCCCACGACGCGACCGAACACGTTCTCAATATTGGGGTTGCTCAGGAAGTTTGCGATCTCGTTGGAGCTTAAGCCAAAGTCCTGAAAACTATGGAAGAGATTGGCTCCGGCTTGGGTTCCTCCACCGATCGCATAGGTATTGCCATGATGCGTAATCGTCGTTCCCGTACCATCCTGTGCAGCGGTGATGTTCTGCGCCGCCGTCGGCATAGCAACCATGGCGAGGAGCGCAGCGGCGAGGGTGCTGTGGGTCAATCGGTTAACGAGATGGGGCAGTGTAGAAGCAGTTTTCATGGCAATGGGGCAATAAAAATCCGTGGGCTTGCACGATGGCATTCCCTGGGTTTGCTATGGTTCTATGGTGTCCCTAAACTCCAAAAATCCCTTTGACCAAATGCGCTAAAAATTTGACCCTAGGCGCAAACTTGAGGTGAATTGCCCCATGACGGCCCCCCTCTCGACAATTAGCTTTTTGATCAATACCCGCATTCAGATTGCGCGAACCTGTGGCATTGATGTCGAGACCGTTTTGCAGCGGGCAGGCGTTACGGAATCGTTGCTGCAACAGCCCTGGGGACGGGTCAGCTTGGCGCAAGAAAATGCCATTTGGCGGGAGTTGGTGGCGATTACCCATGACCCGGCGATCGGTCTCAAGCTGGGTCAATATTTCCAGTTACCGGGGTTTGGGCTGGTGGGTTATATCCTGATGAATACCCATACGGCGGGCCAAGGAATGAAACGCTTTGCCCGCTATAAGCCCCTACTGACCAATACCTCTATTACAGACATCGATCAAACCCCGGAGCGTCTGCTTTTGACAGAACGTCCAGTGGGGGAATGGCAGCCTGAGCGCAGATGTATGTTTGATTTTATTGCGTCTTCACTGATGACACTTCAACGAAACTTGGGGAATCGTCGCGCCATCCCGTCCCTCACGCAGATGCGCTTTCCCTTCCCAGAACCCAATGACCTCACTCCCTATCGCGACATTCTCGGCGACATTGAGTTTATTTTTGGCGACACCGTTTTCCAGGCGCATTTTGCGGGGGATTTTAATACGGTTGCGGTGTTAGGTGCGAGTCCAGAGATGCTCGCCGCCTTTGAGCAGCAAGCTGAGGCCTTGATGGCTAAGTATGGTGACGCAGACCTGACAAATCGTGTTCGTCAAGAAATCCTGCGATCGCTGCGCCAAGATGCCCCAACGGTGCAAGCGATCGCGCATAAACTGATGATGAGTGCTCGCAATTTACAACTGAAACTCAAAGAAGAACAGACGAGCTTTAAAACATTGCTGGATGAAGTGCGGCGAGATTTGGCGATCGAATATTTAGAAGCAGGACAGCTTAATATCTCAGAAATCGCTTGTTTACTCGGCTTTTCTGAGGTCAGTGCCTTTTCGCGACGGTTTAAAAAATGGACGGGACAGTCGCCCTCGGCCTTTCAGCGGCAAAGTTAAGGATTTGACTGATCGCGCAAAATTCTATGACCCAACGTTCACCCACCATTGCTGCACAGATTATTACGCTGCGACTCCAAATTGCCCGTACTTACGGGATTGATCCGTCTCAGGTTCTCAAGCGAGTGGGTTTGACCTCGGCATTTTTAAATCGTCCCTTTGCTCGGGTTACGGTTGAGCAAGACCGGGCAATCTGGCAAGAATTGGTGGCCTTGAGTGGTGACACAACCTTGGGTCTGAAATTCGGCAATCAGTTTCAGCTCAGTGGGTTGGGGGTGTTGGGCTATATTCTGCTTAACAGTCCCACAATGGCCCAAGCGCTACGGCTGTTTTCTCGGTATGAACATTTGGTTGCAGATATCCGCCGCACCCGCTTGGTTGAGGAGACGGATTCTGTGGCTTTTGTGTTCAGTCACCAAGGCTTCCCCAATCATGAAGCTGAACGCTACATAGCGGATTGGGTCATGGCGAGTGTGAAAATTACCACCTATAGCTTGATTGGGGTCTTAACCCATTCCGTTCTCAAAGCGATGCATTTCAAGTATCCCCGTCCTCCTGAACTGGAAAGTTTAAGCATCTATCGAGAAATTTTTGGGGATGTGACGTTTCGCTTCGGTTGCCCAGACACCCGCTGTGTCTTTAGCACTCAGTTACTCACCCTGCCCATCATTGGGGCAAATCCTGATTTGCTCACGGTGTTTGAACAACAGGTTCAAGCGTTGCTCCAGCAGTACCAGCAGGACAATTGGAGCGATCGCGTCCGCCAAGAAATCATCCATGCCCTCAAGGGAGAGACGCCGAACTTGAGTGAGATTGCCACCCGATTGATGGTCAGCACCCGCAGCTTACAGCTCAAACTCAAAGCAGAAAACACGTCTTTCCAAGACTTGCTCAATGGGGTGCGGCAAGAGATGGCGATCGAGCTGTTGCGCCAAAACAGTCTCAATAAAACCGAAATTGCTTATCTTCTCGGTTTCTCGAATATCAGCACGTTTTCACGGACGTTTAAGAAATGGACGGGACAGTCTCCCTCAGTGTTTCAGAAGCAGAAGCACCGTTAGATTGGGAGCATCCCACTTTTGCCAATATTGCCCACCCTTCGGGAAGCTATCGCTACATCCCCTAGCCCCTTCTCCCAAATATTGGGAGAAGGGGAGCTAGATTCAAAGTCCCTCTCCCAAGCTTGGGAGAGGGATTTAGGGTGAGAGCTGAGTTCTGGATAAGCAGACATTGCGAAAGACTCTGAAACTCAGCAGAATCAACATACTGGCTCCGGTATTGCCGGAGTCTGAGGGGGCAATTTCCCCCTCAGCGGGAGGTGTCGGGGGGCTGGACCCCTGACAACCGGGTTGGACATCGAGATTTCAGTACTTTGAGGAATATGATAGCTTCGCTTAACCGAAACTCAGGTGTGAGGGCCGCCATGGGATGCACCGTTAGATTTGCACCTGTGCTCACCGTGAGGACGATTCATAAATCCAGGCCAGCCCTAAATATTGCTCAATCTTGTTGAGCAATAATTGAACCTCAATCGGCTTCGGTAAAAAGTCATTACAGCCCGCTTCTAGGCTTAAGGCCGGTTCCTGGGGGCGTACCGTTGCGGAGGAGGCCAAGATCACAACCCGTCGATCGCCCGTTGCCCGAATGGTGCGAGCCAGCGCAAAGCCATCACTGTTCGGCATGACGAGATCAGTCACAATCAAGTCGGGTTTAACAATGCCATATTGCTCAACGCCCTCCTGGCCATCTTCTGCTTCCGTCAGCTCAAACCCCAAGGCGCTCAGCAGATCCACCACCACCATCCGGTTGACGGGGTGATCATCGACGACAAGGACTTTGCGGCGATCGCCCCGATAGCCCGTAACTTTGCCCTGGGGGGCATTGGGCAAGTCCTGCTGCCAGTCCGGGGCCAAAGGTAAGGGCAGCTCAAACCAAAAGCGACTGCCGACCCCCCGCTCACTACTAACCTGGATCGTCCCGCCCATCTTCTCCACCAACTGGCGACTGATCGCCAAGCCCAAACCCGTCCCCGCAGCCCGTTGGCGTTGGCCCCCGACCTGCTCAAAGGGGGCAAAAATTTTGGCTAGCTGCTCAGGGGTCATGCCCATGCCTGAGTCTTGGACGGTAAAGCGGAGCGGCAGAGTCTGGGTATCCAGTCCCGCCAGAAAGCTCGCTGCACCGATGACGTCTGCGGTCAGGGTCACGTTGCCCTGAGACGTAAATTTAACGGCGTTGCCCAGCAGGTTCAGCAGGACTTGCCGCAGCCGTTTGGCGTCAACGTAAACGCCTAGCGGCAGCTCCGCTGCCGTCTGGCAGCAAAACGCTAATCCTTTTTGGTCGGCTTTGACCTGAATGATTTTAGCAACATCGCCCAGGAGTTCCGGGAGTTGCACTGCTTGGGGAATCAGCTCCAGCTTGCGGGCTTCAATTTTGGCTAAATCCAGGATGTCGTTAATCAGGTTGAGCAGATGGTTGCCCGACTCATGGATAACGTTGATGCCTTTTTCCTGTTTGGGTGTAAGGTTGCCGCGACGGCGCAGAATCTGGGTATAGCCCAGGATGCCGTTGAGGGGGGTGCGCAACTCATGGCTCATGCTGGCTAAAAACTCACTTTTGGCTTGGTTGGCTTGCTCCGCCGCTGCCTTGGCGGCATCCAGCTCGTGGGTACGTTGGCTGACTTTTTGTTCAAGATCACGATAGAGGGCGGAATTTTCGCGAGCGATCGCCACCTGGGCCGCCAGTAGCACCAGTGCTGTGGCGGTGATCAAGCCCAAAGCAGGCGGAACAACGGGCAGCCAAAGAGCCAGGGTGAAGAGCCCATAACTCCCCAGGGCGAGCCCGCCGATCGCTCCCAGGGTGATGCCCAGTTGACGCAAGAGAAAGCGACCCTGCTGCCATTTGCGATCGAAGGCTTGGGTTCTGAGGCGCTTTGACCAAGACGCGGTAACGCCAGCGCCGAGTATTGACCACAGCAATGTCCAGAGGGCTTCTACCCCTTCCGGAACCGTTTGGATAAAGGGGCGATCGCCCATGGCCGCCGCTAAAAATTGGGCTGTAATGTGGGCATGAATCTCGACCCCCGAGAGGAAATCCGTTGCTTCCCGAGCACCCGTGCGGCTCAAGGGCGTGAGAAAAATATCGTTTAGGCTTTCGGCTCTGGAGCCAATCAAAACGATCGCATCCTTGGCCCAATCATCCGGCAGCTCACCCGCAACCACAGTCCGAAAGGGCAAGGTTTCAAACGGTTGACCCGGGCCCTGGTAGTTGATCAAGATCTGATTCCCCCCTGTACTCGCATCGACATAGCCGCCATCAAAGGAGCCAAACCGATTAAAAGTGGCAGCTCCCAAACGCCAGCGTTCCGGCCCTAATTCTTCAAAATGGATCCCCTCAACCGCTTCTAAAAACCACAGGGCCAGATAAAAGCTAAAACTAGAGACGGCTCTGCCCTCGGCATCGGGCAGGTTAAGAAACCCCCGCCGAATCCGATTATCGCCATCACTGATAAAATCATTGGCTTTGGCCCGATGGTCAGCGGCGAGTATCGCAGGTGCGGCCACCGGGGGCTGACCCACTTTCTGAATACCAACGACATTAGCAAGCTCGGCAAACGCGGCATTTAGCTCACTTTGGCCCGGCGGCACGGGCAGATCACGATAGAGATCGACGCCAATGACGACGGGATCTTGGGCGGCAACTGTGCGCAGCACCTGGGCAAGGGCGCGATCGGCGATCAGGGCTTGGCCCCCCGCTTGAAGATCGGCTTCGTCGATCGTGATCAGTTTAATGTGCTGGGTTTGGGGTGAGGGGGTGCTCACCGACCAGCGACAGAATTGATCATAGGCGGCCCATTCAAAGCGTTGCAACAGCCCCAGGTAGCGCAGGCCGAGGACGGTGAGGGTGGCTAGGGGGGCAAGAGCGATCACCTCGCACCATTGCTGGAGTAATGCAGGGAAGCGTCTCAAGGTTCACGGTTGGTGGGGGCAACGGTTTCCACATCCCAGACATCCGGGTCTAATATATCAGGGTCTAATACATAAGTCTGAACGGGGCGATCGGCATAATCTACCAGTCCGGTTTGAGCCGCCAGCCCTGCTTGCCAAGCTGCAGGATTCGTTTCTCGCTCAGCTAACCAAGCGGCCATTGACTCATGCCACAACAATGTATCCGGCAGGATCGCGTCTGGCGCTAAGCGTTGAATCTCACCCTGAACCGCAATTTCCGTTTCATCGCCACAGTCAATGGTTAATGTCCAGGTGTAGTTCTCGCTGGTGATCACAGGAGGCAGCAATTGGGCAATGCTATCGGCTTGAGTGAGGTTAAATTCCTGCCAAAATAAGGGTTGCTCGGTCGCGCGATCGCGCACCACCAACGTCGCCAACTGAGCCGAAGCCGGGGGAATATACACATAGAGCGCCACCTGCTCCTGCTGGGTAAACGTCACGAGATCCACCCATTTCGGCTGACCATCGCCCCGCTCAACAGCTTGCTTGGGAACCAGAGCGGTCAATCCTGGCTCCTGGGCTTCGGCACAAGACCCCCCACCCCTAGAGCCGCCCCCCACCGTGCGAGAGGTTGAACCATCTCCCGTGGTTGTCGGCTCAGAACTGGGCTGGGCCAGCAACGGGAGCGCACCCATAAGCCAGAGGCAAGGGGCAAGCCCCAGGCAACAGAGCAGGCGAATCATGATGGGGCGTGCGGAGTGGGCAAGGGAAATCATAAACCGTCGGGGAATTGTGACTGTAAGGCGCTGGAATTCAATAATAATCAACATTTTTAGCAATGTCTTCAGCGTTCATTCATCTCTGAATTCGGAATTCCGAATTCCGAATTCACCACGGGCTGCCCACCAACATAAAAGCACTCCAATAAAAAGGATGGGTTAAATCTGTATTGGCATAACGTGTGAGTTCTGATGGCAAGGTCACGCCATCGAGCAAGGAATTCTGAGCCGTTACTTCCCCCCGTAGCAGAGCGAGTTGAGCCCGTCGCAATGCCTCAGCCTTGATGGTTACATCAGGATTGTTCAAATGGCTATAAAACTCACTCATCAGCCGCATAGTTCCCGCATCAGAAATCTGCCAGAGACTCGCCAACGTAGACTTCACC
>JBCDEB010000204.1:0-11289 GCA_039180005.1 Cyanobacteria bacterium P01_G01_bin.54
CCCTTCTCCCAAAATTGGGAGAAGGGGAGCCAGATTCAAAGTCCCTCTCCCAAGCTTGGGAGAGGGATTTAGGGTGAGGGCTGCCAAACTGGGATGCACCCCATTTTCATCTGGCAACTTCTTTGACTCGGCTAGTTGGTAGTGCTCGGTGAGCACCTGTTTGATGATTTTGCGATATTTGTCTAGTTTACCCATTGCTCAATGACCTCTTCTCCTGAGTCAAATAAAATTAATTTAACGTCGTTACGCTGAATGATTAGCTGTGCTAGCTTGCGCTGAAACTTGGATTTGTAGATACCTTGCTCTACAGCCATGTAAAGCTCAAAATCCTCGTCCTTCTCACGCAAGACGTCACGGTAAATAATGTATTGTCCAACGGGTGCATCCCAGTTGTGCAATTTGCCCTCATCCCCCAGCCCCTTCTCCCAACGTTGGGAGAAGGGGAGACAATTCTAGAGTCCCTCTCCCAGGCTTGGGAGAGGCGATGTCCTGAGCTTGTCGAAGGGGATTTAGGGTGAGGGCGACCAAACTGGGATGCACCCTGTCCAACGGCTTGCTCTAGATCTTTCATAAAAGAGCACCCGATAAAACTTTATGATCTCCACCAAGATTTTTCGCTCTTGTCGGGTTGCTGCAATTATCTTCTCTGCTGCCAGATCTACATACAGACGATCTTCTTCATACTTTAGCAGATAATTTTCTTCCAGAATCGTCCAACCGTCCTTGGTAAGGGCGAAGCGAACTGCACTGTGGTAAATATCTTTGGCGGGCATGAGAATAGCGTTGCCAAAATGAACACATTCACTATATTCTAGTCTAGGTTTTGTAGGGTGCGTTAGCAGGGGAATGGATTACTCAATATGGAATGATTTTCGCTCCTGCGTAACGCACCAAAACCCACCAACAATCTCAAGCCTATACTTATTATATAAATTCTGTGGCTGGTGCGTTACGACGAAAATCATGTCAGACGAAAATCATGTCAATGGAGTGTTCCTTCAATCTCTGCTCGACTAACACACCCTACTGCTGTGACACAGCTTAAGTAGTGCATTAGAAAATCGCTGTAACTCTTGAAAATCATGAACTCAAGCAAAATCCTATTGCCTCATTTTAGCTGTGTCACGGCACTACAACTAAAGCTTGCCCACAGTTATAGCGAACAACGGTAGGGTGGGCAAAGATTCATGATCGATTTTTTATTTCGAGACCAATGATTTTGCCCACTTTACGATTTTTCCTACCTTACAATTGAGCTGTATGGGTTGAGGTGATGGACTGTGGCGAATCCGGAGCATCTGGCGAAGTTGAAGAAGGGGGTTGAGCTTTGGAATGAGTGGCGGGAGGAAAATCCTGATATCAAACCCGATCTACAAGAAGCCGATCTCAAGAGAGCCGACCTCACAGAAGCCAACCTTCGGGGAGCCAACCTCCAAAAAGCAAACCTCACGGAAGCCGACCTCACGGAAGCCCAGCTCCAGCATGCCAACCTCTTGGAAGCGAACCTCCAGGGCGCTGACCTCTGGGATGCCGCCCTCCAGTTCGCTAACCTCAATAGAGCCGCATTGTACGGAGCCAACCTTGAGGGAGCCAACCTTGAGGAAGTCAACCTCCAAGAGGCCTACCTCCAAGAGTCCCACCTCCAGTTCGCCAACCTCCAGCAGGCCAACCTCCAAAAAGCTCAACTCCAGCATGCCAACCTCCAGAACACCTACCTCCAAAAAGCCCAGCTCCAGAGCGCCAACCTCCAGCATGCTAACCTCCAGGACGCCAACCTTGAGGGAGCCAACCTTGAGGAGGCGAACCTCCAAAATACTAACCTTCGGCATACTTTCCTTCGGGAGGCGAACCTTCAGGATGCGAGCCTTGAGGGGGCAAAACTCAAGAATGCTGACTTAATCAACGTCACCTGGACTGACGGCTCCCCATGCTCTAATGCAAACTTTAACCTTCCCCGCTCTAATGAAGGTTAAAAATTTAATCTGGTAATTGCAAAATACTCTAAACCCTTGGCAGGCGAGACGCCTGTGCTACGGGATTCCCGATTTGTTTTCTAAACCTTTATAAGAGACGAGAATTTCTTGGCTTTTCGTAGGGTGCGTTAGCAGGGAGATGAATTACTCAATATGGAACGATTTTTGCTCCTGCGTAACGCACCAAAACCCACCAACAATCCTAAGCCTGTAAATAGCTCATTATTATGAATGCTGCGGCTAGTGCGTTACGGTGGAAATCAGATCCATGAATTGTGTCCAAAATCTCTGCCCACCTAACACACCCTACTGCTACTGCCTCGCCACTTATTTTAATGGGGACTTTCTCCTTAAATATTTATACTTGGTTACAACGCTGGGATGCCCCTCTTTGAGGCAGCGAAGTCTGCTACATGTGATTATTATGCCAGCTTATCTTGGGCATGCTTTGCCTTTCCTATTTCTTTAATAGTGACATAAAATCCGTATCCCGCTGGAATAAGCGGCACTGCTGCTGTATACATACCTGAAACATAGTGGAATGTACCATCTTCCAAAAAGGAAAATATGAAGTGGGATAGTTCAGCGAACATCATTGATACATAGAAAAAGCTGAGAAAGTAGAAACCAATATGGGTTCTTTTAATAAGAAGAATTGCACCCATTATCCAGACAACTGGCCCAATAAATGCGGCAACCGTTAGGAAATTCTTCTCTAACATATAAAATCCAGTTAGATCCGTCATGGCTACTTCAAAGTCAGTTATATACTCCTCATAAACATGAATAATAAAAAATATAATTGTTAGTAAATAAGGGACGATAATTTTTTGGGTATCGATAGGGGTCTTGTAATGTTGTTGCCAACCAAAGTAAAAAACCACCAATTGAAGCTGCAGAAAATATCACTGCGGGAAGCTTCCCCAGTAGGAGCAGTGCCATGCCAATAAAAGCAGCGATAAACACTAAGACAATGACAACTGTAAATCCTTTGCTTAACATTCAAGTATCCTTTGATAATGGTTTAGAGTGCAACTAACGTATTAGACTGCAAGTGCTTGGTAACACCTCAACTTGAGGAGTTTCGCCACAGCGAAAGTAACAGAAATATCATATTATTCAGCCCTCTTGACTGCACTGAAAACAACCTTTTGGGTAGCATACACCCCAAAAAAATGATTGTCTCTCACTGTAAAGCGGCAGCAATAAAACTATTGAGTTCTATACGCGTTTATCCACAAATCTTGTTTAAGCTTTGAGCGGGCGCATCTCAGCTTGACACTGGGTATAAATACTCAAGGATATAAAGTAAGATCTCCCTGCCCATGGGTTAGTTTGCACCGAATATGCCAACGGTATTCAACTGAATCTACGACTATCCTACGACTATCTTCCGTAATCCTTTCTTGGGAATCGCCATGGCCGATACCTCTCGCTAAAACAAATGAGCTATGCCGACCGTGCCAGCATAGCTCATCTCGATTCAAATTTGCCGTAAACCGTCAGACCCTATGAGCCGCGATCGCTGGCTTTTTGGTACGATCGCGCTTAAAGACCACTACACCCAACGGCGGTAAGCAAACATCGATCGAATGGGGCTTATGGTGATAAGCCCCATTCGATCGATGTTTGCCACCCATATTGCCCCCATTACTGCCGCCGTGCTGCGATGCATCACTGTGAAAGGGAGTCGATTGGGTTGAGGCACGAAACCCAACACCATCAATGTTTTTGAGTTTTTTTCTTTGGCAATCTAATGCACCAAAGAATAAGGCACTACTGCTACTGAAATCTTGAAGTTTGAGATCGGGAATGTGGCATTGTCACGCAACAACTTTACGATTAATCATTTTGTCGCATATAAGCGGCCGACCAACCATGCTAATATGAATACAGAAATTCATTATCGGTAGAAAGAAGTTGTTTTTAGCATCAACGAGGTTTCTCGTTTTTTCATAGACATACGTCTCTCCGGAATTTTACTCTACACATTTCCTGATTTTTGGAGAAATTTTATGTCGATTTATGTAGGCAATTTGTCATATGAAGTTACAGAAGAGGATTTGACTTCTGTCTTTGCAGAGTATGGTACTGTCAAAAGAGTACAGCTTCCCACTGATCGGGAAACAGGTCGCCCACGCGGTTTTGGTTTTGTGGAGCTGGGAACAGAGGATGAAGAATCAGCCGCTATTGAAGCGCTAGATGGAGCAGAGTGGATGGGACGTGATTTAAAAGTCAATAAGGCTAAGCCACGTGAAGAACGTGGTCGCTCATTTGGTAATAAACGTAGAGGCGGCAACTCTAGATACTGAAGCTAGATTGCTTGTTATCAATGATTTTGCACAATCTGCAATAGACCTAACTCTCCCTTATGGGAGAACAGGTCTATTGTGTAGGGTTTTGCGATTTTTGAAGCGTAGCAGTAGGGTGAACAAATATTGATAAATCGCTCTCTTGGTTTCAAGGGAGCCAATTTTTCAATAGAAAACTCACTTTGCTGGGTTGCCTGAACTCAAAATTCCCACCGAGACTTTCGGGGTTCCAGCCTGCTTGCAGAGCATCGGTAATGGCTGCAGCCACATCATTGGGGACGATCGCAAACTCTGCACCATCATAATTTCTATGGCGATTCCAGAGAAACGAGATCCATAAAATTGACCCTGGATTTTCTAAGAGCTCCACTGCCCCAGTTACATAAGTTCCATCCCCTCCCTGCATAGGTGTAGGTTGACGCCGAATGTGCCAACGGTACTCAACCGAATCAACAACTATTTTTCTAGAGCCCGTTTTGGGAATCGCCATAGTAGAAATCTTTTGCCAAAATAAATGGGCTATGCTTGCTCAGCATAACCCATTTATATAGTTAAACGACCGTAAGTCGGCAGACTTTACTTAGCCGCAACCTCCGGCTGCTTAGCGCGATCGAGCTTAAAGACCACCACACCCAATGGCGGTAAGCACACATCAATCGAATAGGGCTTATGATGATACGCCCAATCTTCCGACCATTTGCCGCCCATATTGCCCGCATTGCTGCCGCCATACTGACCCGCATCACTGTTAAAGATTTCCGTATAGAAACCCGACTCTGGCACACCCACACGGTAGTTGCCATGGAGTTGCGGTGTGAAACTACAGACCGTGATGGTATAGTCACCATCGTTTTCGGCACGACGAATAAACGAAACGACGCTGTTATTGTTGTCGCTACAGTCGATCCACTCAAAACCCCGCTCCTCATAATCCAACTCATAGAGAGAGGGTTCACGCTTGTAGAGGGCATTGAGATCACTAAAGAAGTGCTTAAGTTGCTTATGGCGATCGTGCTGCAAGAGATCCCAATCCAGGTCATCCCAAACATTCCACTCATCCCATTGGCCAAACTCCATGCCCATAAACATGGTCTTCTTGCCGGGGTGGCAATACATATAGGCAAAGAGGGCGCGAACACCGGCAAACTTCTGCCATTCATCCCCCTGCATCTTGCCGATCATGCTGCTCTTACAATGCACCACCTCATCGTGGGAGAGCGCCAGCATGTAATTCTCGCTGTGGTGATACCACATGCTAAAGGTGATGCTGTTTTGGTGGAACTGGCGGAACCAGGGGTCCATGCCGACATATTCGAGCATATCGTTCATCCAACCCATGTTCCACTTGAGGTTGAAGCCGAGGCCGCCGACGTGGGTGGGCCAGGTAACCATCGGCCAGTCGGTGGATTCTTCGGCGATCGACAGCGCCCCCGGATAATATTCGTAGAGCACACTGTTGAACTGACAGAGGAACTCCCGTGCTTCGAGATGCTCATGGCCGCCGTATTCGTTGGCCGTCCATTCGCCGTCTTTACGGAAATAGTTGCGATAGAGCATTGAGGCCACCGCGTCTACGCGAATGCCATCAATGTGGTACTTATCGAACCAGAAGAGGACGTTCGAGACCAGGAAGTTACGCACCTCGTTGCGGCCATAGTTAAAAACCAAGGTGCCCCATTCCTTATGCTCCCCGATGCGGGGGTCGTCGTATTCGTAGAGGTGGGTGCCATCGAAGAAGGGCAAACCATGCTCATCCTTGGGGAAGTGACCGGGAACCCAGTCCACAATCACGCCAATGTTGTTCTGGTGGCACTTGTCCACAAAGTACATAAAGTCTTCGGGATTGCCATAGCGGGCGGTGGGGGCATAGTAACCGGTGACTTGGTAGCCCCAGGAGCCATCGTAGGGGTGCTCGGCGATCGGCAGCAACTCGATATGGGTGTAGCCCAGCTCTTTAATGTAGGGAATCAAGCGCTCGGCGAGTTCATAGTAAGTAAGATAGCGTGCGCCATGCTTCTCGTCATTGGCTTGGATGCAAGGGCCCTCGCCTTTGAGGTATTTGGCGGGGTAGTCCATGGAGTCATGGAGCCAGGAGCCCAGGTGCAACTCATAGACGGAAATGGGCTTTTTGAGTTGATTTTCGCTGCGGCGACGCTCCAGCCAGTCGGCATCATGCCATTCATAGGCCTCTAGATCGGCGACGATCGACGCCGTCTTGGGTCGCACTTCCTGGGCAAAACCGTAGGGGTCGGCTTTTTGATAGATATGACCTTCCCAATTCTTGACTTCATACTTATAGTGAACCCCTGGCTTCACCTCCGGCACGAAGAGATCCCAAGAGCCGTTGCCCCGTTTACGCATCTGGTGGAGACGACCATCCCAGTTATTGAAGTCGCCAATAATGGAGACGTTACGGGCATTGGGGGCCCAGACGGCAAAGTACACACCCGCAACTCCGTCAATGGTCATGGTGTGGGCCCCCATCTTTTCATAGATGCGGTGATTATTGCCCTCTGCGAAAATGTGGAGGTCAAAGTCGGTCAGTTGCGGATCGCGGAAGGCGTAGGGGTCATACATGACCTGGTCATGCCCGCCCTTCCGGACTTTCAATTGATAGTTCGCCAGTTCGGCGGCAGCAATTTTGCACTCAAAGAAATGGGGGTGATGCACGGCCTGCATCAGGTGCTCTTGGCGATCGCCCGGTCGCAACACCCAGGCCTGCTCGGCATCGGGGAGATAGGCGCGAACCACCCAGCTCTGAACCGTACCATTTTGTTCTAGAGGGTGGGGGCCGAGCACCTCAAAGGGGTCGTGGTGATGGTTCCAAACGATTTTATTAACCTGTTCGGGAGAAATCATAGGGTCTTCTTATTATTCGCGGTTGAATCCCAGAAGGCGAAAGCACCCTCTAAAGGAGAGATACGTTTAATATATTGTAATAATCTAAACTTTTCGTAAAATCTTTAGTCAGTTCGCAGTTACCCGTTCGCAATTGATAGCTTTTCCTTAGAGCAAGCGGAACTGTTCTAGCCTGAATGATTCATTAGACAGGCGGGACGCACTATCCCTCCGGGAGGCTACGCCAACGGCTCTGCTCAGCGACCACCTGCACTAGTTTTTTTCTAGATTACAGTCCGTAGCGCGGGTATCTTGCCCGCCACCTGCTGAAGGGCCTTTGCCAGAGATGCTTGGCAAGAGTCATGAACAATGCAGGCTTAGGACATTGCATGGGTGGCCCACACCCAACCCACCCCGGTCTAAGCTACGCGTGACCTGCCCCTCCCGAGAGGGGATGTCTGGCAACAAACTGGCAACTGCGAACTGCGAACTAAAATCTGAGACTTCCCCCTACTTCCCTGCAATTCCTATGACCTCCCCTGCAACCGCTGCCCAAGCTCAGCCCGTTCTGGGTCTCGCCGCCCCGAGTCCTGAAGCCACCGTCGCAAAATCCCCCCATGATTTTGCCCGTCGCCACATTGGCATTAGCCCCGAGGCGCAGCAGCAGATGGTTGAAATGTTGGGATACAGCAATCTGGATGAGTTGATCTACCAGGCGGTGCCCACGGATATTCGCTTGCAGCAGCCCCTCGATTTACCCGCCGCTCAGAGTGAGCATGAGGCGCTGGCAACTTTGAGGGCGATCGCCGCCCAAAACCAAGTTCAGCAGTCTTTCCTCGGCATGGGCTATTCCGCTTGTCTCACCCCACCCGTGATCCAACGCAATATTTTAGAAAACCCCGGTTGGTACACCGCCTACACCCCCTATCAAGCCGAAATTGCCCAGGGTCGCATGGAAGCCCTGCTGAATTTCCAGACGATGATTATTGACCTAACGGGGTTAGAGATTGCTAACGCTTCACTCTTGGATGAGGGCACAGCGGCAGCGGAAGCGATGAGTATGAGCTATGGTCTGAGCAAGAACAAGTCCAACCGCTTCTTTGTCTCCCAGACCTGTCACCCCCAGACGATTGAGGTGGTACTGACTCGGGCCGAACCCTTGGGGATTGAGGTGATTGTCGGTGATCATTTGGAATTTGATGCTGCGGCGCGGCCCGTGTTTGGGGCGTTGATCCAATATCCGGATACCTTTGGCACCGTGTTTGACTATGCAGGCTTTGTCGAGGCAATCCACGCTGTCGGCGGCTTTGTCACGGTTGCGGCCGACCCCCTCAGCCTGACGCTGCTCAAGCCCCCCGGTGAATGGGGCGCAGATATTGCCGTGGGCAGCACCCAGCGCTTGGGTGTGCCCCTGGGTTTTGGCGGCCCCCACGCGGCGTACTTTGCCACGAAGGAAAAGTACAAGCGTCAAGTGCCGGGTCGAATTGTGGGGGTCTCGAAGGACGCCCAGGGCAACCCCGCCCTGCGACTGGCCCTGCAAACCCGTGAGCAACATATCCGTCGGGACAAGGCAACCAGCAATATTTGTACAGCGCAGGTGCTCTTGGCGGTGATTGCTTCAATGTATGCGGTGTATCACGGGCCGGAGGGGTTGAAGGCGATCGCCGCCCAGATCCATCATCGCACCGCGCTTCTCGCCGCCGGACTTAAGCGCCTCAACTATTCCCGCCAAAATATGCCCTTCTTTGACACGATTTGCATGGGCGTGGGTGAGAGCAGTGCACCAATTCTCGTCCAGACCGCTGAGCAGCAGGGCATGAATCTGCGTCTGGTGGAACCAGGCTATATCTGCATTGCTCTGGATGAAACGACCACCCTGGCGGATGTCGAGAAGTTGCTGAAGCTGTTTGCAGGCAAGGAGACATTACCGTTTACCCTGACCGAGTTAGCAGATGAAGTGAATCCAGATTATCCCGAAATCATCCGTCGGGAGAGCAATTACCTCACCGACCCGGTCTTCAATACCCACCATTCGGAAACAGAATTGCTGCGCTATCTGCATCATCTGGAGAGCAAGGATCTCTCGCTGACCAGCTCGATGATTCCCCTAGGCTCTTGCACGATGAAGCTCAATGCCTCGGCGGAGATGTTCCCCGTCACCTGGCCCGAGTTTGGTCAGATTCACCCCTTTGCCCCGGCGTCTCAAACCCAGGGCTATCGGGAACTCTTTGGGCAACTGGAAACCTGGCTCGGCGAGATTACGGGCTTTGCTGGGATTTCCTTGCAACCCAATGCGGGCTCCCAAGGGGAATATGCTGGGCTCCAGGTGATCCGGGCTTACCATCAGCACCGGGGCGAGGGCGATCGCACCGTTTGCCTGATCCCGGAATCGGCTCACGGAACCAACCCGGCCAGTGCGGTGATGTGTGGCATGAAGGTGGTGGCAGTAAAGTGCGATCGCCAGGGCGACATTGACATTGCCGACCTCAAAACCAAGGCCGAAAAGCATAGCGACAAGCTCGCCGCCTTGATGATCACCTATCCCTCCACCCATGGCGTCTTTGAAACAGGCATTCGCGAGATTTGCGATGTGATTCATGCCCATGGCGGTCAGGTCTATATGGATGGGGCCAATATGAACGCCCAAGTCGGTCTCTGCCGTCCCGGCGACTTTGGCGCGGATGTCTGCCACCTCAACTTACACAAAACCTTCTGTATTCCCCACGGCGGCGGTGGTCCCGGTGTCGGCCCGATTGGCGTCATGTCCCATCTCGTCCCCTTCTTGCCGGGTCACGGTGTCGCGAGTCTTGGCGGTGAGACCAATATTGGCCCCATTTCGGCCGCTCCCTGGGGCAGCGCCAGCATCCTGGTGATTTCTTGGATGTACATCGCCATGATGGGCGCGGAGGGGCTGACTGAGGCGACCAAGATTGCTATCCTCAGCGCCAACTATATGGCCCAGCGGCTTGATGCGGCTTATCCGGTGCTCTATAAGGGCAAATCGGGTCTAGTCGCCCATGAATGCATCATTGACCTGCGCCCCCTGAAGAAGAATGAGGGCATTGAAGTGGATGATGTGGCCAAGCGCTTGATGGACTATGGTTTCCATGCCCCGACGATGTCTTGGCCGGTGATTGGCACAATGATGATCGAACCGACGGAGAGTGAGTCTTTGGCGGAACTCGATCGCTTCTGTGAGGCGATGTTGGCGATCCGGGAAGAAGTGGCGGCGATTGAGTCGGGTGCAGCCGATGGCCAGGATAATGTGCTCAAGAATGCACCCCATACGGCCAAAGCCCTACTCTGTGGCGATTGGACCCATCCTTATAGTCGGGAGCAGGCGGCTTATCCGGCTCCGTGGCTGAAGGAGAATAAATTCTGGGTGTCGGTGAGTCGGGTGGATAATGCGTACGGCGATCGGAATTTGGTTTGTTCTTGTGTGGGGATGGACGCTTACGCGCAGGATTAAAAGTAGCAGTAGGGTGGTCAAAGATTTTAAAATCTGTACCTTGATTTTAATCTCGCTAATTTTGCCCACCTTACTGTGAATCCCTCACCAACATCACGTCAGTAATAAAATGTCGGTCTGGAGACGTAAAGCGCTAAAACTCTTTCCAGAATTGAGGTTAGAACTCCATCGGAAGGAGTACAACACTTATCAGCTATATTTCGATCTACTACCTGCTTTGAGGGATGCCCATAAAGCGAATGACCTGGATTCCTTAAAGAAAATCTATGGTTTTGCGGAGTGGTGCATTCTCCAGAATGAGAAAGATTTATGGAATCCAGCAGGTGTTGCCTTCTATGAACACCTTTTTGACGAAGATTAGCTATGGGAGCTTGTTCTACCGTGGTTATCTCCTCAGGTGATTCATGAGGTTCAAGGACTTTGGCACTGGAGACTCAGAGAGAAAGACTATCAAAAACTTCAAATTATGTTGAGTCAACGTAAACGTAAAACCCTGCGATATCACCAAACAGTATTTCATACAGGAGAATTACAGCAATTATAGAACCATCTATATCCATAGTATGGTTATTTAACGTGAGTTCTGGATAAGCGAAGCTGTCGTATTCCTCAAAGCACTGAAATCTCGTTGTCAAACCCGGTTGTCAGGGGTCCAGCCCCCCGACACCTCCCGCTGAGGGGGAGATTGCCCCCTCAG
>JBCDEB010000205.1:0-11246 GCA_039180005.1 Cyanobacteria bacterium P01_G01_bin.54
ATTGCTGTGTGGATGGAAAGGGGAGGGGAAAACAAGGTTTTTAACGTGAGTTCTGGATAAGCAGACATCGCGACAGACACTAAAACTTAGCAGAATCAACAATACTGGCTCCGATATTGCCGGAGGCTGAGGGGGAGATTGCCCCCTCAGACTCCGGCAATATCGGAGCCAGTATTGTTGATTCTGCTAAGTTTTAGTGTCTGTCGCGATGTCTGCTTATCCAGAACTCACGTTAAAAACCTTGTTTTCCCCTCCCCTTTCCATCCACACAGCAATCAGTGTTGCTCTGCTCTCCACCGCCAGCATCCTAAGCATTAGCAGCAGTATTCAAGCCGTAACGCTCTATGCGGCACACCCTGAACATGCTGACCCTGAAACAGTGCTGGTTGCATCAACAGTTGACTCCCTCGCCAATGCACCTACAACCCAAGCGCAGCAGCGGGGCGATCGCCCCTCCTACCATCTGCAACCCTTGGGCAGGAGCACGAGCGTCCTTGACCTCGTCCTCAGTGAACTGAGTCCTGATCGAGAATTGATCGGTGACCACAGCTTCTTACTCGATGTCCCCCATGTGGGTGAGGTTGCCTTTGTGACCACAAAGTTAAACCCCCAAGGGGCCACACGACTCCGACTCGACTGGCGTCCCTCAACGGGGGAAAATGCCTATTATCCCTTGCCCGTTGCCGAAGCCATTCCCCAGTGGATTTTGTGGGAGGTTCAAGCCATTGCTTTTGGGGACTTTAACCACGATGGTTTAGGGCCGGATGTGATTGCGATCGCCGACTTCATTACCGGTGCTGGCCCCACAGGCTCGGAACCCTTCCCCGTCACCACGGTTTATTTTTATCAAGGGAATAATCGCTTTACCACCGATATTGCCCTGAATCGCACCTTAGAAGAACAACAGATTGCCGCGATCGGTGCAGCGATACCGGCGATTAAGCACTATTTTGAAATCCTTGACTCTAGTCCCTAGGGATTGGGGTTTGTTGAGCTGTAGGCCAGGGTTTGGATCAACCATCTAGATTCAGGAACGACGCTAAAAATCTTTTCGATGCTTTCCGGTGTAATATGTCTCAACGCTTTCTCTGCAAACACTTCATCTCTAAGCGTTGCCAGATTATCTGTTTCGTAGAGTTTTTGCTTCAATGCTTTGGGTTTCTGACCATAATGATTTTGTCCTGAGGCTGCGGCGATCAGTACTTCGGATGAAGGAAAGCAAATGAAAGGAAGAATTAGGGGCAGATAGCGGTAGGGATATGCCTGCTGAGCTTGAAAGGCATAAAATTTTTCGATCGCCCCGATAAAGATCTTGGAAAGACTAAAGCTCCAATCTTCAAAGTAGGCTTGCGAACGCTTGAGAACCTTCTCTGAATCTGTTGTGATCAATAAAAGATCTTGATTTGTGATTTCACCCACACCCACTTCGCCTTCAAAATCCGAGAAGGCTGCGATCGAAAGATTTACGATCGCAGCCTGGAGATCTTTGGCGGGTTGATGGGGCAGATAGTAGCAGTTGGCTCGATTCGCCGCAGTCCAGTAGCGATCGACCTCGTCTCTTAAGCTTTGCCGATTCAACTCAAAGATCTCTAATTCAGCCTTATCGCCGAGCAAGCACTCAACCAATCGGCTAAAGATTGCATAATCTGTCCCGCCATCACTGACAATCCCCACTCGTTTTTTGCTCAGTTCCATCAGCCAATGATTCCTGAATACCACAGATCAGCCAATTGATATTTGGGGATATTAACAAGATGTTTGCCATTCTCATGATCGATTGTTTCGCCTTCGATTGTGCCAATGCCAATCAACGTGTCTAGCGCATCGTTGAGGTTCCGCACATCGCTTCGGCTGTTTCGCTTATCGAGTCGAACGGTATAGACGTGATCGAGATAGTCATGGAATTCTCGGAGAACAGAGGGGCTGTGGGATGTGAGGATAAATTGTGAGGAGTGATGATCTGAATTTAGGGATGTCATTTGCCATATCCAGCGCACAATTTCTTGAATATTAGCAGGATTGATGCCATTTTCGATTTCTTCTAGGAGTATTAGAGATGGAGGCATTCTTACTGATGCCAGTAAACTAATTACGGCTGCTTTTATAAAACCATCTGATAAGAATCTTGAGTCGAATTCTTCAATTATCCCTTTACCTCCCCAGTCAAAATTCCATACAATACCAGGGTTGATCTGATTACGACTAATGTCTTGGAAGCTGCGATCGAAACGTCTCATTAAGGCTATGAACTTTGTGAATGAGTACTCATCCTTCTGTTTGAAATCCCAGAGCACTCTCTGGAAATTCGCCCCGGTACTCTTTAGCATTCTAAAGAAATCAAATTCTTCCACCTCAGGTATGTAAATCTTAAGTGTTTTTTCATTGAGAGCATTGCTATCTTTTAAGAAGCTTGGTTGCAGATGATAAAAGAGGACTTTCGAGAGATCGTAAATAAATTCCCTGAAAATGTTTTCTAAATATCTGTTATTTATTTTGTCGGCAAGAGTTCGTACTGAGTCTCTGTCTATGGGTTTGTGGGTTTCCGTAGAAACAAATTCTTCATCCTCTATCGTTATCGCTATCTCCTCTTTCAAAAAGATATTTTTCTCCAAAAACGAAAGACTAACATCATAAGAATCATGTTTATAACTAATATCTATCGAGTATTTGACGCAATCTTTATTCTTTGACCAAACGATAGAAAAGCCTACTTCATCTTCGCGTTTTGCAAATCTATGTTTACTTGGGAGAATATCCTGTTGAATTATTTCACTTAAGGACAAGGAGCGATCGCCTTGGTCTTGGAAAAAGTTATGACAAATAATCTCACAGAAATGCTGAATTCCAGCCAGTAGATTGGTTTTGCCAGAATTGTTATTGCCAATCAACAGAGTAATCGGATACAGTTTGATAGTTGTTGATTTATGGGTTCTAAAGTTTTTGAGGGTTATTTCGTGAAACATTTTCTTTTATTAACGCCCCATCTATATTCTTGCCGACAATTCTTGAGTTGAAATCTTTCTGATCTGGATTCCTAAAATATCAAACCCGCTGTAAATATTGATACTCCTCATTCTCAATACACTTGAGCAACTCCAAAAACTTCCGCAACCGATAAGTAACTTGCTGATACTCATCTTTCGTGGGTGCATCCCCCAACTGGGTCAACACTGCATCACTCTCCCTGCGCACCATCTCCAAAAAGAAATCCCGAAACCGCCGCCGATTACTCAGCTCACCCATTCCCAGCTTCACCAGCGGGAGCTGTGCTGCCTCCCCATCAATCGTCAAATCCGTCGGTGCATCGGTGCCAATCTCGGTAAACTCAGACTGCGCTAACCAGAGCATCAGCTCTGTTGCCATCTGCACATAACGGGGTTCTTGGTTGCTATGGGGGTAGAAAGTAATATCTAACATCGAACGTCAACCTGTACGCATTTCTACAATTCTAATTTCTTCGCATCAGACTCGTTGATCCATTGTTCTGGAACCTGCTCAACCCACAAAATCTCTGCTGCATCAAACATCTCCTTGGATTTTGGTGAAATGGTTCCCATTGTTATCACTGCTGCAATAGTTCCCTTCTCGATAATGAGCTTTGCTTCGCTGGGATAGATATTCTCCTTTGCCTTGACCTCAATATATTGCTTCATGTCTGCCTCTGCTCCACTTTATCCTTGATGCGTTGGATGACATCCAGCGCTTTGGGGACATCTTCGACCTTTACCACCAAAATATCCCCTCGCTTCTCGTTGAAATTCTGCTCTTGACATTCAATACCAGCCTGAGCCAGCTCATGCATAACCCAATACTTCAGGTTTTCATGGAGCTGAATTTTGTAGATGAGTTCTTTGGCTGTCGCCATGGATATCAACAAACGGACAATTTTTCATACCATACATAGCTTGATCTAAAAATCACATAAATTTTTTTGGAAGTTTAATGGGGCGATCGCCCGCTAAATCCCCATCACCTGCTGCTGCAACGCCTGCGCTACCCGAGTCATAACTGTTGCCCAATCTTGGGGTTGCACTTGCTTAAACAAGCGCATCGTCGGATACCAGGGGGTATCCTCTCGATCTTTGAGCCAGCGCCAGTCGGGGTCAGCACAGAGCAGCGTCCAGACCGGGCGACCCATTGCTCCGGCGAGGTGGGCCACCGAGGTATCGACGGTGATCACCAAGTCCAGTTGCTTAATTAAATTCGCCGTATCGCCATAGTCTTGAATCAGCGGGCGCAGGTCTTTGACCGTGACGTTGACCGGGAGCTTTTGGAGTTCGCTGGCGCGATCGCCCACTTGCAAACTATAAAACTGCACCTGGGGCACCTGGAGCAATGGCAAAAAATCTTCCAGCCGCGCCGAACGGTTGTGGTCGTTTTTCTGGGTGGGACTGCCACCCCAAACAATACCCACCTTAAAGCCCTCGCGGGGCAGATAGATCGTCTCGGCTGTGGTGGTATCCAGATAGGGAACCTGCTTGGGTAAGTTATTCATCGTTGTACCCAGACAATAGGGCAAACTCATCAGCGGTGCAAAGGTCTGGAAATCGCTCAGGGAAAGCGTACCCGGCGGCAGCAGTTTAGTGATACCGGGGACGGTTTTAAACAGGGGCATCAGCTCCGGGATGCAGACCAAAAGAATGCCCTTACAGCGCTTAGCCAGTTGGGGAATAAAGCGAATGAACTGGATCGCATCGCCGGAGCCCTGTTCCGTATGCACGAGAATGGTTTGGTCGCGAATATCTCGCCCATCCCAGCGGGGATGGGGGCAGTCAAAGGGGACAAATTCCTCCGTTTGCCAGCGCCATTCGCATTCCCGGAAGCCCCGCTCATACTCGCCCAGGTTGAGCAGCAGCATGCCAAAGTTGAAATGGGCACTGGCAAAGTCCGGGTCAAGGGCGATCGCCCGCTCATAGTAGGCAATGGCTTCCTCCGTCTCTCCCTGGTGCTGCGCCACGATCGCCAGATTATTCAGCACCTTGGGGTTCTCCGGCTCCAGAGCCAGCACCTGCTCAAACTGCTGCCGTGCCTCAGCCCATTCATCCCGCTCCCTCAGGATCACACCGAGGTTATACCGCGCTAGCATCAAGTCGGGTTTGAGTTCCAGGCAGCGGCGATAGTTAGCTTCAGCGTCTTTGAGGTTGCCTTGGGCGTAGCGATCGTTGCCGGATTTAAATAAAAAGTCGGCTTGCTCTTCGGTATCAATCGGTGCTTTGGTCTCCACCACCTCTTTAATGGCTTCATCTGGCAGCACATAGGAGGTGCCCAGCAGCTCTTCATTCCAGTCAATCAGTTCGGGAAAGCGAATCCCCGGTAGCACCTCCACCGCAAAAATTTCCTGCACCGCATCTTCAAACTTGAGGAAGGCAATGATCTCACCCGTATCGATATGCACCACCCAAACGCCACAGTTGCGCTCGGTTTGCTGGGTGACGGGCAAGCCGCTAAACACCGCCGTTTCCCGCACCTGCGAGAGACCAATAAACGCCAACCGATTCCAAAAGCTGAGGCCCCGCGTAAATCCGGGCAGCACCGCCACGGTCGTCACGGTTCCCGTCTCCAGATCCACCGTCGCCAGGCTGCCTTTCCCCGATTCCAGTACCCAGAGTTTGCCATCGTACCAGCGGGGGGAATGGGGCATTGAGAGGCCCTGAGTAATGAATGCGTTGCTGGGAATCTCCATTAAAATGCCGCCGCTGGCCTTGTTTTTGCGCCAACCCGCTGGGGTATCCGTTGCGCCCAGAGCGGTGACGTAGCGGGGTTGACCCTTGACCACTGCGAGCCCGTTGAGGTGGCAGCGATCGCTCAGGTCGTAACCCGTAATAAAGGGCGGCCGCCAGCGGGGCACAAAGGTGCAACTGGGCTCCAGGGTACACAAACAAGAAAAGCGCGTATTGACAAACCACAGCTCATCGCCCGCATAGCCCATCTCATGGATATCAATATCCCCCGTAATATAGGTGCGTCGCGGCATGTAGCAGGCATCGTGTTTGCCAGACGGCTCAATCTTGGCGGCGACGGCGGGGACGTTGCGCAGCTCCCAGACTTGCAGGGTCGAGCCGATCGCCAGTTTTTCATGATCGGCCGCTAGACCCATGGGTTTGGGAAAGATGCGAAAGTGGGTATTGATCACCTCACCATCGGCCCGCAGGACGATCAGTTTGCCCGCCTGGTAGGTGGAGACGACCAGGGAAATGCCCAACTGGTTGAGAATCGGGGCAAAGTTGGTGGTGTGGACGCTGCGCAGGGGGGCATTGGGATCGGGGGTCATGGTGGGGCGAGAGGCGAAGATGCTCCCAATCTATCAAAGGGATTGCTGGGTCGGGAGACCCGACCGTTACAAAGGACGAGGAATCTCTAACTGCTTACAAATTTGAATTGCCGTAAAGTTAACCACTTCTCTATGCCTGGGAATAGAAGTTCGTCGATTATTGGCTGGATTTTCCCAGATGGAATGCTCTTTCCCCTCCCGCACAAGCTGACACCCGTGTTGACTGAGGTGACGCAATAAATCTCGACGTTTCATGATGCAGCTAGGTCGGGAATAATCCGTACATGAGACGCTGCATTGAGAATCAAGTGAATGGGCTCTTCCAAATCGGCTTCCGGGTCAGTTCGACTTGAATCTGGCTGAGGTAACGATTCACCTTTTAGCAAATTAGTCTCTGCCATATCCACGAGCGCACTAGCGAGGGAACGACGAGCCTGTTCAAGATTTTCAGCAAAGGAAATTGTACCGGGAAAATCTAGAACTTCGGCATGAACCCCTTCATCTAGAAATTTATACATTGCTTTATAGGTCAGCATTGTTTTTATCTCTCTGTTTTTATAACTTTAGTACGATCACCCGACCCTGACGATCGATCCGTAACCGTACCCGATCGCCCACCCTGAGGTGATCGCTCTGCTCCCAAGGCAACAATCAAGTTGTCTGCTTAGCGAAGTTAAGGATTATCCCAATAAACCAGCGGAAACTCCTCAATAGGGGGAGGAGTAACCCCATTAGCGTAAAGCATTCTATCACATTCACTAACAGAAATCAGTCGATACTCTATCAATTTAAAGCGAGACTGTGAGTCTAGCCATTTGTATCGACCGAAGTAGCCACAACCGAAATTGACGGACATATAACTACCATAAATACTGAAAATCTGTTGATCTGCATCATACGAACGTAATTTAATATGCAGATCATGACCTACACGTTTTCTGATCGGAGATTCTGGACTTATTTGACTGTAAGTAGTAAAAGATAGAGGCGTTAGTTTAAATCCTTCAGGCTGTACATGATACAAGTAGTAGTCATAGCTACTAGCCGCATTACCTATATTACATATGGCTTCCAGAATATATTTATTGTCTGCGATTCGGTATATAATTTGAGCATAGCTACCCAGAGGGTAGTAAGAGTAGTCATCACCATTACAAGCATTTAATTTCTTTCTATTTTTATGGATATACTTTCGTACTTCACGTCCCAAGTATGACTCTCCTGGAATTATTGGCTTATTTTCTGATTTTCGATTTAAAAGGTTTTGGAGAATTGCAGTACTTTCATCCTGCTCTGGCTCGACTTCTCTGTGAGCTAGCAAAACAGACATCTCTATCTTTTTCATGAACGCCTCATCTGGTTCATGCTCTTCTAGTAGAAAAGAAACAATATTTGTCATGCTGAATCGAGCTAGTGGGGTAGGAGTATTATGCAGAATGCAGCTTGTAACATCAATACCCAACAATCCAACTAAGAGCCATATTTTTAAGTCCATTATTTTTAAAATCCGTACAACAAGATGGCTTGACTACTGTATTTTTTCAAAAGTACTATCTATTTAAAATAGGTAAACCGAACTTCAAAATAATATCGAGATGATTATTTTTAGGAATACTTAGCGTCCTACCGCACATCCCAACGCCGCCGAACCCACAATGGCGCTAAACAAGGCGATCACCATTGGCCGACCATCAAAGAACTCGGCTTGGTTAAAGATTTGAATTTGCGATCGCGCCGCTATAACCATCACCCCATAGCCAATGCCCACCAGCCACCAGACACCCCCTGGAATCGTTTGGTTCAGTTGGTTGACCCAGCCCCGCAGGGGCTTGCGGCGATCGCCCATGGCGCCCCGAGCGGCAAGAAAAGCTAGGGTTGACCAGAAGGCAATACCGACAATCAAGATAAGAGTAGCGATGTTCATTGCAAAACTAAACCACGTCTATTCTGAAATTCACAGTAGGGGAGGGTTTCAAACCCTCCCAACTGGGTTTGGGTTGACGACTTACACGTTCCAAACTAGACAACGTTGCTCTCCAGCAGCAACCGGATGGAATAAGTTCAATCTTTATTCTATTTCCCCAGCCAATTTGCAGCGTTGTCGTCACCCCCCAAGTCCAGAAATATTTACGATCGCACGACCACAGATTCCACTTAAACAATCACCTTTAGCATTGCGCCTCAACGCAATCGCACCCTTTCTTGCTAGGATCGCAAGCGACCCCAACCCTCGTATTCCCCGTATTGCCGATGACCCCAGACGCTAAGGCCAATCGCCCAGCGGACTTGTCTGAACTGGTGCCGCCCCAGACCATCGCCTTGGGCAAAACCGATGCCCAGGTGCGCCTGACCCGTCAGGGTGAGCAGGTGCAACTCCTATTGCCAGCACCCGAGGTGGCAGGGGGCTCTTGGCTGGAGCTGTGGGACAGTCTGAAGCAGCGCCTCACAACGACCGAAGCCTTTTGGCAGCCGGGGGCAACGGTTCGCTTGATGGCGGGCCGACATTTGTTGGATGCCCGGCAGTTGCAGGCGATCGCCGAAGCTCTGGCCAAGGTTCAGCTTGACCTACGCTGGGTGATGACGGCCCGGCGACAGACAGCGGTGGCCGCAGCGGGCAGCGGTTTTTCCGTGGAACAAGCGGCCCCTGAGGCGGGTGCAGCGTCCCTCGCTGGGCCGACCCCTGCTCAAGCTAACTCAGCGGAAAATTGGGCCGAGCCGCTCTACATTAAGTCCACGCTGCGATCGGGCCAACGCGTGAGTCATCCGGGCACAGTGGTACTCTTTGGCGATACCAATCCTGGCAGTACCATTGTTGCCGCAGGCGATATTATTGTCCTGGGTCGGCTGCGTAGCATTGCCCATGCGGGTTCCGGGGGCAATCGCGCCTGTCAGATTTTTGCCCTGCGTATGGAAGCCACCCAACTGCGGATTGCCCAAGCGCTAGCCCGTCCCCCTGAAGCTGATCCGGAGCAACTCTATCCTGAGGTTGCCTATCTGGGCCCCGCAGGCATTCGTCTGGCTCCGGTTGATAACTTCTTTAAGTCCCATCGCTTTGCGATCGACCAGGAGAGTTGGCTGGATCTTTAATGCAGCAACATATAACGCAGCAAAACCCTTAAGGTTTCGGTGCTCCTCCGCTAAAATCCCCCTATTGGCCTCAGGCTCGTTCGCGCAATCTTCACTAAACGTTTACTATGGCTCGCATTATTGTTGTCACCTCCGGTAAAGGGGGCGTTGGTAAAACCACGATGACCGCCAACCTCGGTTCGGCGATCGCCAATCGGGGTCATAAGATTGCGCTGGTGGATGCCGACTTTGGTCTGCGCAATCTGGATCTGCTCTTGGGCTTGGAAAACCGGGTGGTCTATACCGCAGTAGAGGCGATCGCCGGTGAATGTCGCATCGAACAGGCCCTGGTACGTGACAAGCGCCAGCCAAACCTTGCGCTGCTCCCGGCTGCCCAAAGCCGCAACAAAGAAGCCGTGAACCCAGAACAGATGAAAAAGCTCATCCTGGCGCTGGCAGATAAGTTTGACTACATCTTGGTGGACTGTCCAGCGGGCATTGAGTTGGGCTTCCGCAATGCGATCGCCGCCGCTCAAGAAGCCATCCTGGTGACCACTCCGGAGGTGACAGCGGTGCGCGATGCCGATCGCGTGATTGGTCTGTTGGAAGCCAACGACATCACCAATATTCGTCTCATTGTCAATCGCCTGCGCCCGCAGATGGTGCAGCTCCAGGACATGATGAGCGTGGAAGATGTGCTGGAAATTCTCGCTGTACCATTGCTCGGGGTCGTCCCCGATGATGAACGCATTATTACCTCCAGTAACCGCGGCGAACCGATCGCCCTGAGTGAGGAGCGCTCCCTACCGGCGATCGCCTTCAACAACATTGTGCGACGCTTAGAGGGCGAAGATATTCCGGTGCTAGACCTCGTCGCCACCCACAACACCCTCCTTAACCGCCTGCGGCGCTGGTTCCGCAAATAAGCTCCGGACATAAACATGGTTAAACCCCTCTGGGAAAAATTAGGTGATCTCCTCGGTAGCCTCCTCGGTCGCCCCGCCGTGGACAGCCGTTTGGCGGCTAAGCAACGCCTCAAGCTGGTCATTGCCCACGATCGTGCCGGCTTGAGTCCCGAAACCTTAGAAGCGATGCGGCGTGAGATCTTAGCCGTCGTGGAGCGCTATGTGGATATTGACAATGATGGCTCGGAGTTTTCCCTCTCTAGCGGCGATCGCATGACCTCCCTGATTGCCAACTTGCCCATTCGCCGGATTCGGGCCAAGCCGCTAGAGCCGGGTGAAGTGAGCCCTCCGACTGACCCCTCCCCAACCGACATTCCTCCAATCGACACCCCCGTTACCGATGCGGATATCAGTGCTGAGTTGGTCAGTGATGAGTTGGCGGCGATCGGTGAGGCTGTGGTTGAGGCGGATGCAGCGAATGGCGCGGAGGGGAGCCCAGCGGCAGGGTTGCAAGACGCGGCTGAGACAGAACGGCAATCTGAAACGGAGCCCGGTGAGACGGATAGCGTGATGGATGATGCAGAAGAGTTGGTTGAAACAGTAGCAGAGCCAATAGAAGCCAAAGTGGAGAGTACGGGTTAAAACAAAGGGGAGCGTTCTGAATTTTTTGTGTCAATTCCGGTTATGGGAATGGAAAATCAGAAAATCTGGGTGTTAGCTGGCAACTGCTAATGCTTATAATACCGGGATCAACTGCAGATGCTTGACGGGTATCCCACGTTGGTCGCCCTCACCCTACATCTCTCTCCCAAGCCTGGGAGAGGGACTCCAGAATTGTCTCCCCTTCTCCCAAAGTTGGGAGAAGGGGCTGGGGGGTGTTGTCAAACAGGGTGCATCCCAGTTGTGCAATTTGCCCTCATCCCCCAGCCCCATAAACCAACGTTGGGGGAAGGGGAGACAATTCTGGAGTACCACTCCCAGGCTTGGGGGAGAGATGTAGGGTG
>JBCDEB010000206.1:0-11185 GCA_039180005.1 Cyanobacteria bacterium P01_G01_bin.54
CTCCGATATTGCCGGAGTTGATCGGGAGCCCTCTCCCCCTCAGCGGGAGGTGTCGGGGGGCTGGACCCCTGACAACCGGGTTTGACAACGAGAATTTCAAGGTTTTCAGGAAGGCGATCGCTTCGCTTAACCGAAACTCACGTTATGGTAAAGGTTGTGCGGCTACGGCAACTGTTCCCTTGGCGGTAATTCAGGCTTTTCTCGGAACCAATGCATCACAGCCCGACCTTGCTGGAGGGGTCAGTGGGCCGGGATTCTGTGAATTTCTCTAACATTTTGCCGAGTCCCTCTGGGACAATTGCCCCGAGCCTCAAGGGGTTTGATATGATCACGCTACGAATTCTGCACCGCAAGACAAACAAAGAGAGGTACTCCAATGGGTGAAGCCAAACGTCGCAAAGAAGCCCTCGGTGAAGCCTACGGTCAAAGTCCCCGTATTTTGCCCTGGCTACCCATTACCAAGGCCCAGTCCGAGCAATTTATGAAGATCACCACTCGGGGGGCCTGGATCGGCATTTTGCTGATGGCGGGGGCTTGGCTCACCATCCGTTTTATTGGCCCTGGCTTGGGCTGGTGGACGTTAGCGGAGTGATTTTATGGGTTGTGCTACAGCAGTCGGCTCAATTAGGGCGTGTCATCTGTTAACCGCAGCAGCCGGATGGGACAAGGGAGATCGCGCCCGACCCAAACCACAGAAAAAGGGGCTGTAAGCCAGTCATCGTCAGCGCTTGCAATCTAAATAATGACAGCCCCTAGCCTGCGAGTTGGCTCACAAACTGGCCAAGACGATCAAGCCCTAGCTTGATCTGTTCAAGGCTGGTGGCATAGGACATGCGGATGCACCCCTCCTGACCGAAGGCAATACCCGGAATGGTCGCCACATGGTGCTCGGTGAGGAGGCGATCGCAAAATTCCAGGGAGCCCATCTGCAACGGACGGATATCGATGAACACATAGAACGCACCCATGGGGGTATTGCAATCAATATGGGGGATCGCCGCGATCGCATCCAAAACATAACGTCGCCGTTTGCTAAAGGCCGCCCGCATCACTGCTAGGGGGTCTTGGGTTCCCGCCAGAGCGGCGATCGCTCCGTATTGGGCAAAGGTACAGACATTCGACGTGGAATGGCTTTGCAGCTTAATCATCGCTCGGGTCAAATCCGGGGTCGCTGCCGCATAACCAATCCGCCAGCCCGTCATGGCGTAGCCCTTGGCAAAACCACCACTGGTGATCACCCGATCGCGAACTTCGGGAATGGAACCAATGCTCAGATGGGTCGCACCCTCGTAGAGGATCTTCTCGTAAATCTCGTCTGAGACCACATAGACCTGCTCCTGCGCGGCAATTACAGCGGCGATCGCTTTGACTTCCGCCGGTGTATAAACCGACCCCGTGGGGTTGGCCGGCGAGTTAAAGACCAAGAGCTTCGTGCGGGGGGTGATGGCAGCCGCCAGTTGCGCCGGGGTAATTTTATAGTCCGCTTGGGCGGTGGTGTCTAAAATGATCGGTGTCCCGCCTGCCAGTTTCACCATCTCTGGATAGCTGACCCAATAGGGCGCGGGAATAATCACCTCATCCCCCGGTTCAATCAACACCATCATCAGGTTATAGAGGGACTGCTTACCCCCGTTGGTGACAATGATGCTCTCGGCTGGGTAATCGAGCTGATTGTCGGCCTTGAGTTTCTGAGCGATCGCTGCCCTTAAATCTGGCTCCCCGGCCGCTGGACCGTAACGGGTCTTGCCCTCGGCCAAGGCCTGCGCTGCTGCTGCCTTGATATGCTCCGGTGTATCAAAATCCGGTTCTCCGGCACTAAAACTACAGACCTTGATGCCATCGGCCTGCATCGCCTTCCCTTTTGCAGAGATGGTCAACGTCATGGAGGGAGGAACTTGGGTGATACGGGTGGCGAAGGGCACAGGAATAGGGGGAATAAATGACAAGAAGGGACTCGGCTAATCTATAAGTTTAGTGGAATGGGGGGAGTTTATTGAGGGACGTTATCAGTTAGATGCCAACCCATTGATCGGGCGGGTGTACAGCCCCGAGTCAAGGTCCTGAACTGCGGGTTCACCTAGGGGGTGACGAGGCCCCCAAGATTCTTTGCTATTGTTAACGTGAGTTCTGGATAAGCAGACATCGCGAAAGACCCTGAAACTCAGCACAATCAAAAATACTGGCTCCGGTATTGCCGAAGCCCGTCGGGGGCAATCTCCCCCTCAGCGGGAGGTGTCGAGGGGCGGGTTCCCTGACAACCGGGTTTGAAAACGAGATTTCAGTGTTTTGAGGAATGCGATCGCTTCGCTTAACCGAAACTCACGTTATTGTTAGGGATCAAACGATTGATTCCCTTTGCCCTCTCGCCGCTCAAGCTATGTCCCTCATTGTCCAAAAATACGGTGGTACCTCCGTTGGCTCGGTCGATCGCATCAAGGCCGTTGCCCAACGGGTTCAACAGACTATTGCCCAAGACCATCAGGCGGTGATTGTGGTTTCGGCTATGGGGAAAACCACCGATACCCTGGTCAGCCTCGCCCAGGACATTACTGCGACCCCCTGCCGCCGGGAAATGGACATGTTGCTCTCTACGGGTGAGCAGGTGTCGATCGCCCTCTTGAGTTTGGCATTGCAAGAACTGGGGCAACCCGCCATCTCCCTCACGGGAGCCCAGGTGGGAATCGTCACCGAACAGGCCCATAGTCGCGCCCGTATCTTAGAAATTAAACCCGATCGGATTGAGCGCCATCTTAAAGAAAATAAGGTCGTCGTGGTGGCTGGGTTTCAGGGCATTACCAGTACCACCGAGCTGGAGATTACCACCCTCGGACGGGGCGGCTCAGACACCTCGGCAGTGGCCTTGGCGGTGGCTTTGGGGGCGAGTCAATGTGAAATCTATACCGATGTGCCGGGTATTCTCACCACCGACCCCCGGATTGTGCCCGAGGCCCAGCTGATGCACACCATTACGGCGGGTGAGATGCTGGAGTTGGCGAGTCTGGGCGCAACGGTCTTGCATCCTCGGGCGGTGGAGTTGGCTCGCAACTATGGCATGCCCCTGGTGGTGCGCTCCAGTTGGACGGATGAGCCGGGGACTCGGGTGGTGTCCGGCCAAACTGCTGGGGGGCGATCGCTCCAGAATTTGGAAATCAATGAAGGGGTGGAAGCCATTGAGTTTGACCTCGAGCAAGCGCGGGTGGCGCTCCTCCGTGTCCCCGATCGCCCCGGCATCGCCGCCAAGCTCTTTGGCGAAATTGCCCAACAACAGGTGGATGTGGATCTGATTATTCAATCGATCCATGAGGGCAACACCAACGACATCGCCTTTACGGTGGGTCGGGATTTGCTTCCGGATGCAGCGGCGATCGTGGCGGCGATCGCCCCGTTGTTGCGCTCTAGCCCCAATTCTCAACCGGATGAGGCAGAAGTGACAACGGGGCAGGCGATCGCCAAGATTTCGATTGTCGGCGCAGGGATGATCGGCCGACCCGGTATTGCTGCCCAAATGTTCCAGACTTTGGCGGATGCAGCGGTCAATATTGAGATGATCTCCACCTCAGAGGTGAAGGTGAGCTGCCTGATCGCGGCCGAGGACTGCGATCGCGCCATTGATGTGCTCTGTCGCGGCTTTGGGGTTAATTCCTCCCGTCTCGCTCCCCAGCAAGCCCTGGCCGCTCAGCCCGTGTGTGGGGTGGCCCTCGATCGCTCTCAAGCCGAACTGGCGATCCGGCATATCCCCGATCGCCCCGGCACGGCAGCCCAGGTCTTTAGTTTGCTCGCCCAACACAATGTCAGTGTGGATATGATCATCCAGTCCCAACGTGCTCACGTGCTCCAGAATGAACTCACCCGCGACTTGGCCTGTACGATCGCGGCGGCAGATGTGGCTATAGCGGAGCAGGTGCTTATGCCCCTAGTCCAATCCTGGCCAGCGGGTGAACTCACACTCAACCCTGAGGTTGCCAAGGTCAGTGTGGTGGGGGCGGGCATGATCGGCCAGCCCGGGATCGCGGCACGGATGTTTGCTGCCTTAGCAGAAGCCCAGATCAATATTCAAATGATTGCCACCTCGGAAATTAAAATTAGCTGTGTGGTGGCCCAAAGCGATGGGGAGCGAGCCCTCAAAGTGATTCATCAGGCGTTTGAGCTGGGAGATGAAGGGGCGGTATAACGCCTGGCAAGGCCCCGCATTCTGCCGAGAGGTTCAGTAAGCCCAAGTGCAATGTAAGGCGTTACAAAATGGAGCTATTGAGCAGATGCGATGAAACTCCAGCAACTTAAAGCACAGACCCAAGAGACCTGGGATAAAGTTATTCAGCTCAATAGCGCGATCGCACTACCCAACAGCTTTAAAGCCGAGATCCGTCACTTTGGAGACCTCCGCCGTAAAGCCACATGGGAGCTGGCCTACTGCCACTTTCACGCTCGTTATATTTGTGACGTTTGCTTGGATGCTTTTACGGTGGTACTGGGTTTGAGCATCACGGAGGAAGACTGGCGCTATCCCTACCGCTCCACTTTGCCTAAGGAAGCTCAAAAAGCCTTGATGATGGGCGATGCGGTGGCAAATTATGATCTCCAGGAAACACAGGTCAAGGGAGACCAGGCGCAGCGCAATGCGCAGATTGTGGATGCTGCGAAGGAATCGGGAAAGAAGGTGCGGCGCGGGTTGCCTTGGTAAAGTGGGAGGGTCAGCCATTGAGCAACCCGACGCCATCCCCGAGCTAACCGAAACCATGACGTTGCCGAGCATTTTGCTGATGAGCACCAAAACTAGCGGCTGGTGGGCACTGCCCACCCTACGCTTGCCCTGTCATTAATGATCAGTATCAATTTTGCACCCCAAGCGCAAGACTTTTGAGCCTTTGGTAGCCAAAACCTTGCACTTACTGGGGCATAAAAGTGGTTGAAGCCCTTGTTTTGCAAGCTTCCCAAATTTTTTCGGCAAGCCCTAGATAGTTACAAGCTTCGCCACTAGCCTACTGTCGTTTTAGAGAAACAGCCTTGTTGGAGCCCCCTTTCTGTAGAAATACAAAAAAACTTACTACATAGAGAGAATGTATTTACACTATCACCATTTGTAGTGTGTAATTGATCAATTTTACACTGTCAAAAGTGCAGTTTGTATGGATCAAAGTCTACCTCTAGGGTGAGACAGAAGGTGGTTTTGAGGATAATTCCCCGATTTTTTGAGAAAACTTAAATAGTGCTTTGCAAAACATGTACTACAGATGTTGTGAATTGCTTACAACCAAAACACCCGGGTAAAACACTTAAAACACTTAGCCCACAATCGTTTGAGAGAAAGCAAAGTTTTAAATGCCTATTCAGAAATTCCTATCTAACTAGGAGTGGTGCGCTTGCCTAAGCGGTCAGCACAACATTCTATTGTTGCTTAGATAAAAGACAATGAACGATTTAATCCGCAAACCTGGGGGCTTCGCCAAGAATATCTTGGCAACCCCCTTCATCCTAGCCAGCATCATCCTCGTAGCCGTCGCTGGCTTTGCCATCGGCTCCAACTACCAGGGTGAAATCCAGCTCACTTTGAATACCGAGGGGGGGTCGTTAGATATCAAGGGCTGCAAACGATGGCGTCGTCCCTATGACTAAGCCCATTGAATAGCGATGGACTATTTGTTGTATGCATTGGAGGAATGGGAAAACGAGGGGTTGTATAATCCTGCAACCCTCATCGTGTCTCTATATTTATCACCCCCACACGCTTGCTGCTATCCAAAAGCACTGCGATCGCCGCTCTCTGAGCTTTGAATATACAACCCGACGCCATTGCTGAGCCAACTAACTCCTTTGAAGTCGGCAGAGAAAAAGTCGCTGAAAATCCTAGAAACCTTGGAGGGCATTGAGGCAATCGGAACGAAACAGATACCAAGGACCATATCATCACGACTCTACGATCGCCCCCTGCAAAACCCCCCGCATAAACGCCTGAGCGCCTTGCTTGGCCTTCAGCTCATTGGCCTGAATCAATTGCAGCCCCGCTGAGCGAATGGCTGACTCGGCGATCGCCGGTGTCCGGAACGCTGAGACCAAATGATCCACGGTGCTCGCCACCGGAGAGCCCAACAACAAGAGGCAATCCTCCTTCAGCGCTGCCCATTCCGCTCTAGAGACCGTTTGATATTGGTTTAACTTCGCCTCAAAAGTCCCCAATAACGCTCGTTCTGCGTCATCTAATGCCACCGCCCAGAGCCCATGGGGCTCATGATTGAGCATCTGTTGAGAGAGTACGGCGATCGCCCCCTGAGACTCCAGCGCACCCACATAGGCAAAATATTCCTGTGGCGTATGGGTCTTTTCGCGGGGCGTTTGGCTCATGAGGGGAAGAACGGCCAGCTCAAACAAGGGACAGATTCAAAATCCGCAGGACACCTGTCTTGCAAACACTTTGAACCTTGAACTTTTAACTTTGAATTATGCCGCGATCGCCTCTTTCAACGGTTGCCAGCGCACATAGCGCTCACCGCCGAGTTCCAGCACCACTTTGATCCGGGGTTCTTGCTGGGTTAGCGCCACCAAATATTCCTTTTCCTGGCGTGAGAGCAACATGCCTTCCAGGATCCAGAGCACGAGACCCTTAGAGTTGGGCGGTAAATGATCGAGCTGGGTTTGGGCGATCGGGGGCACATAGTGAACCTGACCCACCATCGCCGCTTGACCGATATTCTTCTTGCCCAGATGGGCCGGACGCACCCCATGCACATCCATCAGATAGGCCGCCACATCCCCCAAACCCCGAGCACTCAAGGCATAGGTGTGGTAACCATGGGCGCGGAGGCGACGCTGGTAGCGGCCTTCGTAACCACCTTCTAGGGGGGCATAGAGCCCCACTGCACCCGCTTTTTCTAGGGTGCGGATCAATTTCTTGCCTGTTGCTAGCAGCGCCATAATGTAATGCTCAGTCGGTCGTAGGTTCTCAATGGTCATTATAGGGGAAGGGTGAATTCGGAATTTTGAATTCGGAGTTCGGAATTTTGGGCGCTCTACTTGCCGATGCAAAAGCGACTGAAGACGCGATCGAGCACCGATTCGGTGACACCCTCGCCAATGATTTCGTCTAGTGCGGCGATCGCGCTACGCAGGTCAATTGTCCAGAAGTCGAGGGGGAGAGCGGTGGCGATCGTCTCTTGTACCCGTTGCAAGGCGGTTTGCGCTTGAGTCAAGGCGGCGGCCTGGCGCTGGTTAATGGCCAGCTCTAGATTCCCGGCGTGGAGCTGGCCCGTTTGCACGGTTGCCAAGATCGCTTGTTCGAGGTCGGGGATGCCCTGGCCTTGGGCTGCAACGGTATGAACCGTGGCGGCGATCGCCCCGGGCAATGCAGTCTCGTCCGGGGCAGCGAGATCCACTTTGTTAAAGACGATAATCACGGATTGGGCTTGGACAGCGTGGTAGATGTCCGTTTCAGCCGCTGTCCAACCGGCTTGGGCATCGAGCACCAAGAGCACCAGATCCGCTTGTTCAGCGGCCTGGCGCGATCGCGCCACCCCGAGCTGCTCCACCCGATCGCCCGTCTCTCGAATCCCTGCCGTATCCAGTACCTGTACTGGAATCCCCCCCACGGTCAGGCTGGACTCCACCACATCGCGGGTCGTACCGGGCAGGTCGGTGACAATGGCACGATCGCTGCGGCTCCAGGCATTGAGCAAACTGGACTTGCCCACATTCGGCTGGCCAACGATCGCCACCTTAAGCCCTGTGCGCAGAAGCTGGCCCCGATCAGCCGTGGCCAGGAGCTGGGCCATTTCGGTTTGGACTTGGCCTAGCTGAACGGTTAGGGCAGCCTCATCCAGCGGTGGGAGATCCTCCTCGAAGTCAATCTGGGCTTCCACCTCCGCTAACAGATCAATGCAGGTTTGGCGCAGGACTCGAATCGGCTGGGCCAGCTTGCCTTGAACCCCTGCCAAGGCCATTTGTGCCGCTTGGGGCGAGCGGGCTCCCACCAGATCTGCAACGCCCTCCGCTTGGGTGAGGTCAATGCGGCCATTGAGAAAGGCCCGCAGCGTAAATTCTCCCGGTTGAGCCAGCCGCGCCCCCGCCGCTAAACAAAGCTGGAGCACCTGCTGCACAGGCATCATACCGCCATGGCAATGGAATTCCACCACATCCTCACGGGTGAAGGAGCGGGGCGATCGCATGATCAGCAGCAGCGCCTCATCCACCACAGCTTGGCTTTGGGGCTCCCGCACGGTGCCGTAAAGAATGCGATGGCTCTCCCAGGTCTGACGACCCGGTGCCTGGAACAGGCGTTGGGCAATGGCGATCGCGCTACGCCCTGATACCCGGACGATGCCGATACTGCCCTGCTCCGGCACGATGGCTGAGGCGATCGCGGCAATGGTTTCCCCCTGTGGAATGGGTGGCACGTCAGGACAAAACTAGACCAAGGCCGGCGTCTGGGTGGCCTGCTGGAGCCGGGCCAGCGTCTCGGCAACTGCACCAGACTCCAGCAGCGATCGCGCCTGGTCAAAACCCGCTTCAAGGCTCTCGGCTGCCCCAGCCGACCAGAGATAAAAACCGCCATTCCAAACCGCCGCTCGGAAATATTCTGTGGCTTCACCCGCTAAGGCAGTCTGAATCTGTTCAACGAGGTCTTCAAGGCTCCTCAACGGGAGATCGGGGCCCTGGAGATCGTAGTCTCGGGCACGGAGCTTGAGGCGCTCGGGCGTCGTTGCATCAGGATGTAAGGTACTGATAATGGCTGTCCGTTCGCGGGGCAGATCGCCGCTGCCTTCAAGCCCTTTAATCAGGGTATAAGACCCGAGCCCACGCAGGGCCAGGGTTTCTTGCATAAATCGCTCGGTGGGCGGATGGACAAAACCGGCTATCAGGTGAACCGGGCCGGTATAGGGCGTCCAAATCAGTTCCACGGTCGCCAGCGGCGGGCGCTTGCCCACTTCGGCACGGTAATTATTCACCGCATGGGTGGCAGGGAAATGCTCGGGGGTATAGAGCAAACTGAGCTGCGTCTGGGCCAACAACTGCCGCACTTGAGTACGGCTCTGGTGGCGAAACTCGACGCCCAGCGCTTGCCAAATCTCAATCAGGGGAAGACCAAACTTGGTGGCGATGCGATCGCCGCCATGCATTAAGACTGGAACCTGGGCTGCGGCCAAGATCAAAGCGGTAACGGGCGCTAGGGGGACGGTGCGATCGCGCCCGTCATAGGGGTTGCCCAGGACCACAACGCGAGAGCGGAGATCCAAGGCCACCAGGGGTGGACAGTGGCGATCGAACGTATCCAAAAAGCCAGCTAACTCATCGGCTACCGGACGCTTCATGCGATGGGCAATTAAAAAAGCCCCAATCTGGGCGGGGGTAGCCGTGCCGTCGAGGATCAACTGGGCGGCATGAGCCGCTTCGGAACGGGTTAAAGCCTTACTGGTATGGGGTCCGCTACCGACTTTCTTGAGTAGCTCACGGAATTCTGCGCTCATAGGAAGAAAAGATCAAGCAATACGACACTACCAACCCTTAGGCCACAGTGGAATGGGCTGGGTTGGCGGATTGGGTAAAAAACTGGCGCACGAGCTGGCGGAATTGAGCAATTGGGGGGATTTGGAGACGATCTTGCGTCGTGACGCAAACCACCTGACGGGAGAGATGCCAATCTTCCGGTGAGCGGAGCGCACGGTCAATCGGTGCCAGAGAACGCACGGCTAAGGTCGGGTCTTGACGGGACTCCAAGAGGGCCGTTTGGGGCAGCAGGGCAATCAGTTCGCCCTGACGCACCACACCGCGAAAGGCATCGAGGGTATTGAGTTCCATCGCTGTTTGAATTGAGAGGCCCAACTGCTGAAAATGCTCCTGTACCAACCGCTGCATTCCATACCCATCCTTAAAGACCACCTGGGGATATTGAACGAGTTCTGACCAGGGGATTTGGGGATATTGGCTGAGGGGATGATTCGCTGCCATCAAAACTTCTACAGGCTCATCATAAAGGAAATCCACAACCATTTCAGAAGAGGTGGTTAAAAATCGGTTGTGCATAATAATGGCCACATCCACCAGATTATCGCGCAGGACTTTAAGGGCGCGATCGCTCCCCAGCGCCGTCACCCGCAGTTGAACGTCCGGATAATACTTGCAGAACTGCCGTAGAATCGGGGGTAAATGGTGGGCACAGACGGAATGGATCGCGGCAACACAGAGCTCAGGCTGCTTGCCATCGCGCATATCTGCCGCCTCTTGCAAGGACTGATCCCATTCATGGCAAATCCGCTTGATCCGAGGCAGCAACTGCTCCCCAAACGCGGTTAAACTGGCTTGACCACTGCGATGAAACAGGGGCAAACCCACCTCGGACTCCAGGGCTTGAATCTGACGGGAGATGGTGGATTGGGTGATGTGACAGGTTCGGGCCGCTTGACCAAAGTTCCGGGTATCCACAACCGCCAAAAATGCACGTAATTGCTCAATTCTCATCGCAAAAGCTCACTGTTCGAGGATAGGGGGTTGATTCAAGCGAAATTCAGCGTCTCATTATAGGAGGCTTGGGAAAACTCACTAGCCGCTGTTTCAAGTAATTCTTGGAGAGTGGATTCAAGAATCACTTCGAGCACGCCATCAGAGGGTTCGGGAACCTTGATGGGGTAAGTAATAAGACGTCTGACCCAAAAAAAACTAGGGGCTATAAGCCAGATATGGCAATGGTTTGAAGCCAAATGATGAACGCTCTTAAATTGTCAATGGTTATGCTTGCAAATCATGAATATCTATGATGAAATTAGCGCATTGTTGCTTAGTGTTTCGTAAGCCTTGTTACAGTCCGCTGCAATATTTTTGTCTCATTCACAAATGGAGTCAGGGGCTGTTAATAATTAAGACGAAGTATTGTTACAGTTGGACGTTTAGGCGGGTTCTGTGGATTCTAGTTTGGCAGCCCTTACCTTCTCCCATGCCGAGGAGAGGAAGGTTGAATCTGGCTCTCCTTCTCCTAAAGAATGAAGGTTAAGAATTTAATCCACATGAGTTTCGGTGGGTGCATCTCAGTTTGGCAGCCCTCACCCTAAATCCTCTTCGACAAGCTCAGGGCATCGCCTCTCCCAAGCTTGGGAGAGGGACTGTGAATCGGGAGCATCCCAGTTACGCAACCCCTCACCTTAATCCTCTCCCCAGGGAGAGGAAACACCCCCTTCTCCCTGGGGAGAAGGGCTGGGGATGA
>JBCDEB010000207.1:0-11121 GCA_039180005.1 Cyanobacteria bacterium P01_G01_bin.54
AAGCCCACTCATCCAGAAAACTCCGGAACCCGTTTTAACGGGTTTTCGCTATGAGCCAGGAACTTGAGTTCCTGGCGGTTGGGGTTGAAACACGCTCGTTGTTTAGGTTTCGGGCTTAAGTTCACGCCGATGGTTTGAAACTTGCCCCTACAAGATAGTTGAAAACGCTAATCTTGAGGCGGATGCCATCCGGCATTGACCCAATGACCCCGCACCAGAATAGCAAGATCATTATTAAGCTGTAGCGCCGCAACGGTCGCCCTGCCGCAAGCCGTTTTCCCCATGACCGCCACACCTTCCGAACTCCAGGAAAAATGTTCATGCCAGACCTGCAAACGCGGATTAAACAGTGAGACGCTTGCACCCGTTAAGGGGTCGATCGCATCCGTTTGAATTCCCTTGTAAGCATTGCACAACCGACAGGCCAACCAGAGATTGATTTCATCATCGGTGCCACCTTTTGCTAGGGGGATAAGATGCTCAATTTCCAACTTTCCCATAATGTACTGTTGCTGGCTTTGACAATACGCCCGCTTGCTGACGAATTTTCTCTCGCAACTGAGCAGAAATCATGACGCCAACGGCGGAATTAAACCCCGCTGCACTGCCGCATTCAACGCTTGAGCCTTCTTGAGTAAACCTGTCTTGTACAATGCCATCAATCGCGCCAGTTCCGGTTGCTCTGCTGCCGTCAGTTGACCCGCTTGCTGACGATCTAATAATGCACTCAATCGCGCATCATCCCACGGCGCAAGCTGGAGTTCCGTCATCTCCAGTAATTCCTCGTCGCTGGCTTGGGTTATCTCAGACGGCAAAGTGAGTTCCGGCAGGGGGGGCGGCAATAACAGCGCCAATGTTTCTGACAAAACTTCTGTGATTTCTTGACGACGGGACTCTGCTAACTGTTGAGCCTGTTGATAAACCGAATCCGGCAAATTCAACGTAATAGGAACTGTCATAAGCACCATCCAGAAGAGGAATTTCCTTCAATTATGGCAAAGTTGCGCCCTTGAGCGATCGCCCCCCACCCAAAACCCACTCGTCTCCAACACGCTGGACAATGGGTTGCAATATATTATTGAGCGAGCGCAGGGCAGGGAAACCCAGCCCCTACGTTGTAAACAGGTTTTTTATGTTTCTCACTTCAGAGCGTCGTTCCCCATCGTTGGTACGAGAGGAATCCCAGGAACGGCGAAGACATTACCCGCATTGTTAAGCAACGGGGATATTTCCTGAGAAATCGTTCAGGAATCATAAACCCTTAGAATAAAAACCTGATATAAAAATAATCTTAAGACGGGCGCGAGCGGAACCGATCGCCCCTGCTCGAAGTCAAACCCTCCTGAAGACCCCCCGAGAGACGACCCCAAAAGTTGCACAGCAACCTGGGCTTATCCCCCACAGACTGGTTGTAATGGGTGGGTGAACGCATAGACATTGGTAATAATTGATTAAGATGACATCACTCAAACGTTGGCTGACAAGCATTGGTATCGGTGGTCTACTTATGGCCCTTGGCAGTAGCCTTCCGGCGATCGCCCTCGAACCCGAAGAAATCAACCGCCGCCTCCAAGAAATTCCCGTCTTCACCGTGACCGACAGCAGCGGCGCACCGCTGGTGGCACGGGTCGAGGAACAACTCTATGCCGGAGTCTTTATCACCCCCCAGGCGGCGATCGCTTTCCGCGAGAGTGTGGTGCGTGAGAACCCCGCCTTTGCCGACCAAGTCCGTGTCACCCCCGTCTCGCTCGAAGAAATCTACGCCCTGGATCAACAACAGGCCGCCCTGCGAGCCGCCGCGAATCAAGCCCCCGGAACCGCAGAAGAGCCCGTTGACTTTGTCTACGTCCCCTCACCCAACCAAGTGGAATTTGCCGAGAGCCTGATCCCCGAAAATCTCGAAATCGATGGCGTTCCCCTCTTTGCGGTCAAGGTGAACGACGCTGGCGTCGCTGCCAATGACAATAGCGTCAGCTACATCACCCTGCCCCGTATGATGCGCAATGCTGAGGGCGCATTGGTCGAAACCGGCGAAGTGTTTGTGCCTTTTTTCTTCTCACGGGAGCAAGCCCAGGAACTGGCTCGTCAGTTCGACGCCAGCCAGGAACGTCAGGGCAACGCTAGCAAAACAGCGGTCTTGGAAGTCCATACCCTGGAAATCTTGCTCGACAATTGGGAGCGCCTCAACGAACCGGGACTAAGCCAGATCTGGTTGGTTCCTGACCCTGACTCCCTGGACTACGTTAACCAAGGGGCACCTGCCTCCTAAGCGTTAGATTGGCTTAACCATGCCTTTCTACGCAGCTAAGGAGATTTTGCTGTGGCGATCGCAGGCCCAGGCCGCTGCGATCGCCACCGACATTTCTGCCTATGAGATCGATTATCTGCTCCAAGCCCTCGGGGGCATTGACCGTTTGCGTCTGTGCCAAGCGCTTCCCCAGGAATTGCTCGAGCTCCAGGTGCCGCTGCCTCAGCTAGAGCAACTGTGGCAGCAACGGCTCCAGCAACGCCAGCCGCTCCAGCACCTGTTGGGCCATGCCGCTTGGCGAGAATGGCAGATCCAAGTCAGCCCGGATGTCCTGATTCCGCGCCCAGAGACGGAACAGATAATTGATCTTGTGGCGGACTGTGTTGCCACCCATCCCCAACGGAGCCAAGGGCATTGGGTTGACTTGGGCACGGGCAGCGGCATCCTGGCCTGCGGTTTGGCCGGGTTGCTGCCGTTGGCACAGATTCATGCTGTGGACTGTAGTGCAGCCGCATTGGCGATCGCCAATACCAACATCCAGCGGCTCGGCTTTAGCGATCGCATCCAACTCTATACCGGCTCTTGGTGGCAACCCTTGACCCACTTGCGGGGACAGGTGCAGGGCATGGTGGCCAATCCGCCTTATATTCCCACAGCGGCGATCACCGAGCTGGAGCCCGAAGTCCGCGATCATGAGCCCCGGCTCGCCCTTGATGGCGGTGCAGACGGCCTCGTCGCTGTGCGTCAACTGCTCCAGGCAGCCCCCGCTTATCTGATGCCAGGTGGACTCTGGCTGGTTGAACTCATGCAGGGGCAAGCCGCTCAAGTGCGAACCTGGCTGGCCGAGCATCCTGCCTATACCCAACCCCAGGTGATGATGGACTGGTCGGGTCGCGAACGCTTTGTCTTGGCCTGGCGTCAATAGCGGTCTTAACGATTCCTCAAACTGACGCCCTTACCCCCAATCGTGTAACTTGCGAGCTCCCCCAGCTACGGGGGGACAGGGCGGCGCTGGAGTCTAGATATAGTGTGTAGGTTCTGAACCGTGGCAGTCCTATGACCTTTACAATAGAAAAACACCTGCGTCCAATCTCCTATGCCCCTCGCGCCAATCACAACATTGGTGGATATGCTCAGCCAAGGGGCGGTGATCAGTTTTCCCACCGACACCGTTCCAGCCTTGGCCGTACGCCCCGATCGGGCTGACCTGTTATTCCAAATTAAACAGCGCTCCCCGGATAAACCCTTAATTTTGCTCGGAGCATCCTGGACACAGTTGCAACCCTATGTAGAAGGCAATAAGACCGACCTGGACGGTTGGCGGTCCTTGGCTGCTCAACATTGGCCGGGTGCACTCACCCTAGTGCTATCGGCTTCGCCTCAGGTTCCCCTTGCCATGCATCCCCAAACCCCCCAGACCATTGGTCTCCGCGTCCCTCAGCAGCCCCTAGCGCTTGCGCTCTTACAGCAGACCGGCCCCCTGGCCACCAGTAGTGCCAATCGTTCTGGGTCAGTCCCCTTGTTGACGATGGCGGCGATCGCGGCAGCTTTTCCCACGGTCTGGGCCTTGTCCCACCCTAGCCTGATGTCTGATCAAGCGGTGGGTTCAGCACAACCCTCCACCGTTGTGCGCTGGCAGGCCTCCCATTGGCAAGTCCTTCGCTCGGGGTCTGTTACTATTGCTGCAACACGCTAAAGAGTCCATGGATGCTGCCCAAGAAATTGCCACACTCAAACAACAGTTGATGCAAACCCAACTGGCCTATCAAGAAGCCTTGCAGTTGAGTCACTTCAAAGGAGCCTTTCTCGCCCGTACCTCTCATGAGTTGCGAGCCCCCTTGAGTAGTCTCATGGGCCTACATCAACTGATTTTGTCAGACCTCTGTGAGAGCCCTGAAGAAGAACGCGACTTTATTCAGCAGGCCCACCAAGCCTCTCAACGTCTCCTGGCCTTACTCGATAAAATTGTCTACGTCTCCAAACTTGAGCACGGCAGCAACAAACTCAATCTCGAATGTCTGAGCCTGCAAGCTTTGCTCAACGAGGTCAAGACCCTGACCCAACTTCAAGCCCAGAACCGGGGCTACCCGGTTGAGATTCTGGCGGCGGATGTGAGTCTAATGATTCAAGGGGATCAAAAACGGCTCATCCAGACCTTAGTCGGGCTCATGGATGCGGCGATCGATCATATGAAAGCGGGCTCGCTCCACCTGGGACATGCGGCCACCCCCCAACAGATGGTGTTAACCCTCACGGTGCAATCACCGCACGTGATTTGGTCTGCCGATCTGAGCACTGATACCACAATGCCGACCGTAGAACTGGCGAGCACCAACCCCGATCAGGCTCAGATGAGTGATGCCCAAACAAATGTTGCTTCACCCGAGCTGGCCTGGATGCTGGCAGAGGGAGTCTTGCAACAGATGGGCGGACAACTTTGTCTGATCAGCACCCCGACCCCAGACAATGATTGTACGACGGTAGAGATTCTGCTGCCCTTGGGCTCAGCACCTGAATAGCCCACTTTTGTCACGACAGGATTTTTGAACGAATTCTCGTTGTTACAGCCAACGCGAGAAAGCGGGCTTAACCCCAATATGGCAAAAGCAGAATAGAGTCATGGCCCCTCTCCAGCGATCCTACAGACGCTTGAGATAATTCAGTAAATCTGCCATCTCCTGAGCAGTGGGTTGAAACTTCGGCATCGGCGGTGTCTCACCACTAATCACCTGGTGGATGATCATTGCATCAGACTTGCGCTGGGAAAGATTTTCCAGACTTGGCCCCACATTCCCTGTCGCATAGATTCCGTGACACCCAGCACAGTTGATTTCAAAAATTTCATGGCCTTGGCTTGAATCACCAAGGGCTGTAATCACCGCTTGAATATAGGGATCAACAGGGTGACTGATATAAATCCCGACCCCCAAAAGGAGCGCTAGACCGATCGCCACGACAATGCCCCACACCACATTCAATCGGGGAGCAGATGCAGAGGGTTCGAGAGACGAGTTGGCCACGGTGAACGGTATCCAGATTGAGCAGTCTCGGGTGTGGTGGCATCCTGCCCAAACATCGCCTTGGGTCTATGACCTTGGGCAACTGCGCTGAATTCACCGCTGCAACAACCAGATGCTGAGCGTTCGTCACACACCGTTACATAGAGTATAAGCAAAACTCAAAGCTTTGTAACGAAGGATACCGGCAAATAAATGGCTGGTTTCAAGCTGGATGAGATTTACATTAAGATGGTCGTACATATGAACTTATTTGCAAGCAACTTCTTAAGTAGAGCTAAAACTTGTTGTAAATCCTTAAAAGCCGATTAGAATAGAGCCAAAAAGTTTTCTCGAAAGGATAATTCCTCTAAGATAATGTTCAAAACACCTGTTTCCTGGGGTTTAAGCACCCTGATTACTGTGACAACAATCCTGGCAAGTGCCTGTGGTTCGAGTAGTGGGTTAGAGGCTTGCAAAGTTGTTGAAATTGAAAAGCCCGAGGTTGAGATCGATCTCAAAGATGTTGATATTGAGAAGGGTGAAGTAGAAATGGTCTGTGGCGATTCGATTGTGGATGTCACTTGGGGAGAATTCGAGAACAAGTTAGGTGTCAATCCTGAGGAGTATCTAGAGGATCTCGAAGGGTTTAAATCGAGTATTGGTGAATGCTTGATCGATGAGAACTCGAATAAGAAAGAGCTGCAATGTAAGAATCAAGGCAGTGAATCCTATGAGCCAGTCAAGTTCTCCTACGATGATTAATCAGCATCATCGAGTTTGAAAAAATTAATTGTGTAGGGTGGGCAATGCCCACCAGCCGAAAGCATTATAGAGTTTCGCACGCTTGTAATATAATGCACAAATTAAGCGAAGGCACTACACTTTCAACACTAAAGAAGGGCAGCTTCAAAATATGAAGCTGCCCTTCTTTTATCGAAATTCTTCGAATTCAATATCGATTAAAGAGAATTGTGCGCATTCCAATTTGCGGTTAAATCACTAACTCACGCTCTAGCTTGCGCAAATTCTCAATCCGATCGGCCGTTGAAGGATGGGTTGAAAATAGGTTACCCAGAAGATCCCTGGCACTGCCTGCACTGATGAGCAGGGGCTGAAATGCCGGGTTACCTTGCATCGGCATCCGGCGAGCCGACTGCTCTAGACGCTGCAGGGCTGAGGCCAGCGCTCGGGGATTTCGGGTCAGGCGAGCCGCCCCGGCATCTGCGGCAAATTCACGGGTGCGGGAGATGCCAAGTTGAATCACTGTTGCCGCGATGGGCGCAACAATAATCGAGACCAGGAGTCCCAAAGGGTTGCCACCATTCTCATCCCGAGAGCCGCCAAAAAAGAGGCTAAATTGGGCAATTTGAGCCAGGAAGGCGATCGCCCCGGCAATGGTCGCTGCTACCGCTTGGGTCAGGGTATCGCGATTCATCACATGGCTCAACTCATGGGCAATCACGCCTTCAAGTTCTTCTGGAGAGAGCAAGTTCATTAGTCCTTGGGTTACTGCGACCGCTGCATGTTCCGGATCGCGACCCGTGGCAAAAGCATTCGCTGCCGGGGTGGGCACAATATATACAGCGGGCTTGGGGATATGGGCCCGCTCAGCGAGACGCTCGACCATGGCATGGAGTTGGGGGGCTTGGCTGGCCGTGACGGGCTGAGCTCGGTAGGCAGCCAGCGCAATGCGATCGGAGAAGTACCAGGAGCCGAGGTTGGTCAAAGCGGCGATCGCCAGACCGACCACCACGCCCCCAGTCCCCCCGAGCAGGGCATGACTGACAAAGATCATCAAGGCACTGAGCACCGAGAGCAAAATGAGGGTTTTGGTTTGGTTAAGCATGGTTCGTGTTTCCCGTTCGTCTTGCTATCGATCCTAGCGATCGCCCCCCCACCCCAGCAGGGGCAAAAAGCCGTATCAAGCGGGGTACGGTTGGTTTAAACCCAAACCCGATTAAGCGACGTTGTTTTCGGGATACGGTCGGGGTAATCTCTCCGTGGTATCCCAGACCTGGTGAGGGAGGGTTTCAAACCCTCCCCTACAAACGGTTTCAAAATAGACGAATCTAACCTTTGACTTGTGCCAGCACCTGGCCCAAGGCCTCAAGGAGGCGATCGACCGTCTCGGAACGGCTATTGGCCCCCATCAAGCCAATGCGCCAGACCTTACCGCCCAGCTCACCCAGGCCATTACCAATCTCGATATTGTGCTCGGCCAGCAGCGTTTTCGTCACCGCTTTGGCATCCATCCCCTCGGGAACTTTCACCGTAGTCAGGGTGGTTAAGCGATGCTCCGGGGGCACATGACAGGTTAAGCCCAGGTCTTGCAGACCGGCCCAGAGGCGCTCGGCATTACGGCGATGACGCTGCCAGGCGGCGTCTAGGCCCTCTTCACTCACGAGGCGTAGCGCCTCGCGAATCGCGTAGGTCATATTCACCGGGGCGGTATGGTGATACACCCGACCACTGCCCCAATAGTTGCGCAGCAGCGAAACATCCAAATACCAATTCGCCACCTTGGTCTGGCGCTTATCCAGTTTTGCCAGACCCCGTTCACCGATCGTGAAGGGGGAACTACCCGGAGGGCAACTCAAACCCTTTTGGCTGCAACTATAGGCCAAGTCCACCTTCCATTCATCCAGAAAGAGGGGTTCTCCCCCCAAGCTGGTAACGGTGTCGAGGATGAGTAGACAGTCAAATTCCCGACAGAGGTCACCCACCCCCTCCAGAGGTTGACGCGCTCCGGTCGAGGTTTCGGCATGAACCAGCGCTAAGACTTGGGGACGGTGTTCTTCCAGGGCAGCCCGCAATTCTGGCAAGCTAAACACTTCGCCCCAAGGCCGCCCAATAGAGCGGACATCTGCCCGGTAGCGCCCGGCCATATCCATCAGACGATGACCAAAATAGCCGTTCACCCCCACTAAAACCACATCACCCGGTTCCACCACATTGGCCAAGGTAGCCTCCATCGCTGCCGAGCCGGTGCCACTCATGGGCAGGGTGAGACGGTTTTGGGTCTGCCAAACATAGCGCAATAGGGTTTGCACCTCGTCCATCAGGGCGGTATAGGCTGGGTCTAGATGGCCGATCGGCTGCCGATTCATGGCAGCGACGACGGTGGGGTCAGCGTTGGAGGGGCCAGGCCCGAGCAGCAGCCGACTGGGTAAGTCAAGGGCTCCTAATGTGGGACGAGCGGTGGAATCAACGGTGGGAACGGCTGGCGAGGATGCTGTGAATGTCATTAGGAATGATTGAGATTTTTTAGTGATTTAGATTACAGATTACTCTCCATTATCTATGCATAGGGGACGCTTCTGGGGGGCGATCGCCCCCTCCACGCTACCGCAGGGGTCAGCTTGCTATGCTAAGGTCATCAACCCGCTCAGTAATGCACTGTCTCTCCCCAATCGACTGAACTCCAATGAAAATCAAATCAATCGACATAAAAGGCATTGGCGGTATCCGAGACCTCCATCTTGATTTTGACGATCGGCTCAACTTCATCTGTGGGCCAAACGGGATTGGCAAGACAACCATTTTGGAATGTATTGCTCACGCATTTTCATCTGGAAGAAGCAATATTCTTAAACGTAACATCTTTAGCGAGAAAGGAGTTCTAGAGGTTACGGCGATTTCAAGCAGCAAGACCCATAAGGTGAATATGACGATCACTAATTTCAACCCAGAAGAATTCTCTTTTAGCGGATTGGCACAATATGCAATAAATCTATTGTCAATAAAAATTGATAGAGATTTTCAGTATCAAGCTGTACAAGCAGTGAGTAGAGATCCAGGTAAAGCTTTGCATTCCTTCAACAGGGAAGCAGTTTCTGGGGTTCAAGTAAAGGAGGTCAAAAGCTGGTTTCTGAATAGACATCTGTACTCTGCTCATCCCAACTCCTTAACGAGCCAACAAATTCATAATATAGAGTTGGCGAAAAAATGTTTTTCTATACTAAGAGATGACATCTCTTTCAATAGGGTTCTTGCAGATACAAATGACATCATGATCAGTACTCCCAATGGTGAGATCTATTACGAATATCTTTCTTCAGGATTTAAGTCTTGTATCTCCATACTATTTAGCATAATTAAAGATATTGAATTTCGTTTCAAAGATCCCAGTATTAATGCCGAAGACTTTGATGGGATAATCTTAATTGATGAACTTGAGCTACATCTACATCCAGAATGGCAAGCTAAAATTTCTCGGGCTTTAGTTGAGATTTTTCCGAAAGCTCAATTTATCACGACAACTCATAGCCCACACATTATTCAAAATGCCAAATTCAATGAAATTATTGCTTTGGAATTTAGAGGCAGTGATGTCGGAAGACGACAAATTCATTCAGGTCAATATGGCTTTCAAGGCTGGACAGTTGAAGAAATCTTGATGGATGTGATGGGGATGCCTGATACTCGCACAGCAGTTTATCATCAAGCCATTGCCGAATTTGAGAAAGCCATTGAGCAAGAGAACTATGTACTGGCAAAGCAGAGCTATGAAAAGCTCAATCAACTCCTACACCCCAACAATCATCTTAGAAAGCTCCTGAAGTTTGATCTCGCCTCAATCCGGGAGGCAAGCTAAATGATCAAGTTGGTTCGAGCTGCCTGTCCCAGCTATCTGACTGACCAGAAAGTCCAAGCGCTAACTGATGAATATAAGCAAACTGGGAAATCGGTTTGGAATAAGGATGAGATCAAATCCCCCTTGCTTGACTCTAGCCACGGTAAATGTGCCTATTGCGAATGCAGCTTGACCAAAGAGAGTAATTACATGGAGGTTGAGCATTTTGAGGATAAACACCACAATCCTGACAAGGTCGTTCTTTGGGAGAATCTGCTCCCGGCTTGCAAAAAGTGCAATGGCTCAAAAAGCACACATGACGTGATCAAGTATCCTGTGGTGAATCCCTATGAAGATGATCCCAGAGACCATCTAGCAATGCGTCTGTATCGGATGCGAGGGAAAACCCCCAGAGGAAAAACCGCAATTGATGTGGTCAGGCTCAACCATTCTGAGCGACTGGTAAAGTGTCGGTTTGATATTGGCGAAAAGATTGCCAAGAATCTTGAGACAGCCTGGGAGCGATATAAAACCTTTCGGACAAAGCAAGATACGCGATCACGCAACAGACTGATTGGTATTGTCGAAGGGATGTTGCAAGAATGCCAACCTCAAGCAGAATATAGCGCTTCAACCGCAGCAACTTTACTCAGCAATCCGGACTATCAGCGTTTAGTTGAAGCAATGGAGACAGATGGGATTTGGTCAGACGAGTTAGAGGAGTACCATCAAGTCGCTAGTGATCTGATGCTTGACCAGATTTAAAGCGGAGAGTAGATGTAGAGTGTGCTAGGCGGCACACAGCAATTAACCTCAACAGAATAGCCCCAAATCCGCCGTAACGCACCAACGCCAGCCTGATACAATCTCTACCTCTGAATATCCTATGTTTGTAACACGTCTTGAATAATATAAAACTGAAAGCGTCCAAAAACTTGCTGTCGGTGCGTTACGCTCCGCTAACACACCCTACGCCTTCTTTGTCTTCTTTAATAGCCAGCCCGATACAATCTCTATCTTTGAATATCCTATGTTTGTAACATGTCTTGAATAAGCAATAGTCCGGACAGTTTTGCATCAAGGGTTAATCGAGCAGGAGTACTAAAGAACAAATGAGTCAATGATAAACTGAAACGCGTGTTGGCGTGGAGTAGCAAGAAAGCCCTCCACCGGATAACGTGCAAGCTATAGTACATGCGTTGCACAGATGGACAGCTTCAATAAAATTCTAACGGGTCTGCTGGAAACAGCAGGCCATCGAGTAAACCCCAAAAGAAGTTCTTGCTGACGCTGATGACCAC
>JBCDEB010000208.1:0-10961 GCA_039180005.1 Cyanobacteria bacterium P01_G01_bin.54
CAGAACATCCCCTCTCGGGAGGGGCGGTCTCGCGTAGCGATGACCGGGGTGGGTTCGGGGTATTATGTACTTATCCAAGATTTGTTTCTTAGAAGTTCGCAATTGAGGAATCCTGACATCAACAGAAGCGAGACCCTATACCAATACTATTTATTGAGCTGGCAGCGTTACCATGACTCCCTCCAGTCTGTTTACAACCCAATCTCCCCATCGCACCCTGGCGCTTGATCCGCAGCTCAATTATCCCGAACCCGATGGTGAACCCATGGCCGAGAGTGATCAGGCACGAGAAGCCTTGCTCTATAGCGTTGAAGCACTCAAGCAACATTTTCAGGGGCGATCGGATGTCTATGTTTCAGGGAATCTCTGGATTTCTTACCGGCAAGGGGTTGAAGATGCGGCTTGTGCCCCGGATGTCTTTGTGATTTTTGGCGTCGCCGATCGCGCCCGGCAGAGTTATCGCGTCTGGGAAGAGGGCGGGAAAACCCCTGATTTTGTGCTCGAAGTCACCAGCAAGAAAACCCGCAATAACGATTCGGTGACGAAGCCGATTATTTATGCGGGAATGGGGGTTAAAGAATACTTTCAATACGATCCCACAGGAGATTATCTCCGGCCAGCTTTGCAGGGGTTTCGCTTGGTAGAAGGGGATTATCAAGCTATTAATCTGAAATTGGACGATCCCCAACTGGGAGAACAGATGGGCTTGCACTTGTATTCTGAGGTGTTAAATCTGGAGTTACAACTCTCCGCTGAGGGCATTTTTCGCTTCTGGAACCCGCAAACGGCATCGTTTTATTTACCAGCGAATGAGCAATTGATTGTAGAGCAACAAAAGCGGGCGGCGATCGAGCAGGAACGAGATGAACTAAGACAGCAACTGGAAGCGTTGCGAGCAGAATTGGGTCAGGGGAAAGGGGAACAATAGATTTAAAGTAGAGGAGTTATCGTGTCATCCGGTAATGAGAAGATAGGGCGATCGCAAAGGAAGTATCCAAAAAGACTTCATTCATTGTCAGAAACTGTCTCTCCATACAAATATTGGTCAATATTCTCTGACCAATCAGGCGCACCTTCTATCTTTAGAGGACGAGCTCTTTCGAAGAAGGTTCTAGGTAAATCGCTTTCGTCAGGCAAAATACTTTCAATAACAATACATACTCTTGCACTTATGGCGAGGTTCAAAGGCTCTTCTGGAAAGAGCGCTGTTCCATCGAATACAGCCTCGATTTCTTTTGGCATCTTTTTCTTGCTTTCGCAAAAGCAGAACAAAAAAAAGATTGAGATATATCTGTTTTTTCAGTAAGCGCAAATAAAAATACTAATCTGACAATGGAACTACAAGTAAAGTGATACCTTGGCGACCAACTACCACAACTTTTTCGCCGGGTTCAATAGTAACATTGGCGCTAGCACATTTAGCTGTCCACCAGCTTCCCATGAATTTCACAGTCCCCACCTTATCATTGGAAATCTTACCCTCCATAATTCCCATAGTATCTGCATTGACTTTTTTTATGGGAACACCTACAACTTCTTTTAATTTGCCCTCCTCCACCAAAGATTGGATACGCTGTAGTGCGGCTATTGAACCTTCCAGAAATAATTTTACACTGCCCGATTCAACTTTTTGGAGTGATAAAGAGGCATCTCCAGTTATTTGACGTAGAGAATTGACAATTGCTTCCAATTCTTGCTCGTCAAGATTTTCTAGAGTGGCTTTGAATTCAACCAACCATATAGCCTTGGATTCTTTCGTCTTGCTCGATTCCTGGAAATAAAGTACGGGAGCTACACTTTCTGGAATTCCCTCAATGCCAATTTCAGCACGTCCAAATTTATACGCTTTTTCAATAGAATGGCTTGCCCCTAAAGCCTTATAAAATCCAGTGGCGAAAGCAATTGCTGCCTTGTCTCCAATCGCATCATTCATGCCAACAACGAATGGAATATGTTTAGAAATCGCTTCTGCTTGAATTGCTGGATAGCAGGCATTAAGTACTACATAGTTGATTCGATCTGAAACTAATTCAAAAAGTTGAGCCAAAGCACTAGGATTAACAACCTGCACATTACCAAGGACATCCTCAAAACACAGCTCATCTGTATTTGAGCCATGTCCAGAGAAATGCACAATACTCGGCTCAATATCAAAAATCGCCTGTGTGATATCACCTGGGCGTACAGATTCACGTGACTCTAGGACAAATCTGTCTCGATTCTTTGACAACTGTAATTTCTCCCGTATATCTCGTAACTCTTGACCCAGCCTGAGACGAGTTGTATCGCTGGGATCAGATGCTAAAAAGAGGATTTTAATACGATGATCATCAGTACCGTTCATTCAGCCATCTTGGGTAATGGTCTTCATTGATAAAAATATAACTCACATACGTTAGGATCTCAGGCTTGCTGAGATGCATCCCGAGATTCGTCAGATCGCTATAAGCCTTTCTGTGTAGGGTTTTCACTCCACTCAACGCCAATCTACGATTTAAGACTGACCAACCCCTAGCCCACCTGGACATAGCGGTAGGGGCCCTTCTTGATCTGGCGATCGAGATATTGCCCGTGGGAACTTGCCGCCATCAGCCCGTTGTATTCCCATTCCGGAACTCCAAAATATTGATACACCTCACCGCCGCGAAACTCGATTTCTAGAATGTGGCGATCGAAGTCGTAGCCCACGGAACTCAGATGACTAGATTGAACGGAGGTGCGATTCATCGTTTTAGGGTTAAATTGAATGTCAAATTGCTTAGGATTAATCTGTTGCACCCGATGAAAATTTGTGAGACCCGAGCCAAAATAGACTCAGGGCACTCATTCTGATTTTCGAATTCCGACTTCCGAATTCCGACTCTCAACCATCTCTCGCTGAGCGGGCAGCGCCGCAATAATCGCATCCACCACCTTGCCCACCGGAATAATGTCCAGGTTCGTTTCGGTGTAACTGGAGCCATTGGGGACGATCGCCCGTTTAAAACCCAATTTCTCTGCCTCCTTGAGCCGCAGTTCCATCTGAGACACCGGGCGCACCTGCCCCCCCAAACCCACCTCACCGATCAGTACCGTGCGGGAGTCAACCAGGCGATCGCGGAAGCTGGCCACCAGCGCCACTGCCACGCCTAGGTCAGCGGCGGGTTCCGCCACGCCCAAGCCCCCTGCCGAAGCAATATAGGCATCCAACTTCGAGAGGGGAATACCCACCCGCTTCTCCAGCACGGCCAAGATTTGCAACAAACGGCTGTATTCCACCCCAGTGGTCGAGCGTCGCGGCGAGGAATAGCTTGTGGGGCTGACGAGGGCTTGAATTTCCACCAGCAGTGGGCGTGTCCCCTCACAGGCGACCACCGTGGCGGTTCCCGGTGAGGGCTCTTCCTGATTGCCCAGAAACAACTCGGAGGGGTTGCTCACCTCCCAGAGTCCCTGCTCCCGCATATCAAAAATGCCGATCTCATGGGTTGCGCCAAAGCGATTTTTCACCGATCGCAACAGTCGATGGGAGGCGTAGCGATCGCCCTCAAAATAGAGCACCGTATCGACGAGATGTTCCAGAACGCGGGGGCCGGCGATCGCCCCCTCCTTGGTGACATGGCCAACAATGAGCAGGGTAATCCCCTCCCGCTTGGCCAGTTGCATCAGCGCTGAGGTGCATTCGCGCACCTGGGGCACCGATCCGGGAGCCGAGTTCAGCGCCGCAAAAAAGAGCCGTTGGATACTATCGATCACCGCCACTTGGGGTCGCAGACTGGAGATTTCTTGCAGCACCAGTTCTAGATCCGTTTCTGGCAAGACGTAGAGTCGTTCTTCCGGACGCCGCGCTTTCGAGCCTTGGGCACCCGAGTCTTGGGCGTCTGAGTCTTGGGTGTCCGAGTCTTGGGCGATCCCATTCATGCCCAAACGCGTGGCGCGAAGCTTGATCTGCTGGGCCGACTCCTCCGCACTGACATAGAGCACCCGATGCTCGCGGGTAAGTTGATTGGCCGACTGGAGCAACAGGGTGGACTTGCCAATCCCAGGGTCGCCACCGATCAACACCAGCGAACCCGGAACCAGCCCACCCCCGAGCACCCGATCAAATTCGCCATAACCCGAAGAAAAACGCGCCTGGCGATCGCTGGTAATTTCCGAGAAGGTCTGGGACTGACGGACCGCGTCCTGTTTCCGTCCCCGTTTCGTTCGCCCTGGTATCGCCCGCCCCAATGTCTGGGCAGGCGTGGTAGCCACCACCTGCTCCTCTAGGGAGCCGTAGGTGCCACAACCGGGACATTTACCCAGCCATTGGTGGGATTCGGTGCCACAGTCATTGCAGATATAGAGCGTACGGGGTTTCGGCATGGGAGGTGAGAAGAACGACGGCACCTGAACCCATTATCTCATAGTCGAACAGGCGATCGCCTTTTAGGGTTCAGAGTTCAGAATTCAGGGTTCAGAGTTCAAGACCCCAAAATCCACCCTGATTATCGGCACAACACTTGAGAGCCTATCCCAATTGCTATCCATTAGGAGGACGGCGGGTCAGCCCCATCAATCCGCTTTATCGCGTAACTTTCCTCTCCCTTTGCTATTCGCTTGAGGTGAACTCTGAACCCTGAACCCTGAATTCTGAACCCTGAGAAACCCCCTGATTTTTCATATACCGATAAAAAACTTTAAAATTGTGTGTTTTCCTTAAGAAACTCCGCCGCAATGGCTGGGTCGTTCTCGCCCCAGGCTAATATCATTACAGGCCAACCGTTTGAGGGCTGTAGCGATCGCCCTAATTTTGCCCTCAGCTCTGGTGAATTGCCGATTGGTAACGGTTTAGTTTTGTATCAAGAAGGAGACGGAGTTCCTTGGAAACTCACAAAGAAAGAATTCTCGTTGTGGACGATGAGGCTAGCATTCGCCGCATCCTAGAAACGCGCTTGTCCATGATTGGTTATGACGTGGTGACTGCTGCCGATGGCGAGGAGGCGATCGGGACATTTCGTGATACAGAGCCGGATCTGGTGGTGTTGGATGTAATGATGCCCAAGCTCGATGGCTATGGCGTCTGTCAAGAGCTGCGTAAAGAATCCGATATCCCCATCATTATGCTCACGGCCTTGGGGGATGTGGCCGATCGCATCACCGGTCTGGAACTCGGCGCAGATGACTATGTGGTTAAGCCCTTTTCGCCCAAGGAACTTGAAGCCCGCATTCGCTCCGTGCTGCGTCGGGTGGATAAAAACAGCGGTTCAGGTATTCCCAGCTCGGGCGTCATTCAAATCGCCTCGATTAAGATCGATACCAACAAACGTCAGGTCTATAAAGGGGATGAGCGGATTCGGCTGACTGGGATGGAGTTTAGCCTCCTAGAGTTATTGGTCAGTCGCTCGGGCGAGGCGTTCTCGCGTTCCGAGATTTTGCAAGAGGTCTGGGGCTATACCCCCGAGCGTCACGTCGATACCCGTGTGGTGGATGTGCATATTTCCCGGCTGCGGGCCAAGCTTGAAGACGATCCGAGTAATCCCGAATTGATCCTCACCGCTCGGGGCACGGGTTATCTCTTCCAACGCATCCTTGAGCCGGGGGAAGAGTAACAGGCTCAACCCTCTTGTAGGGGCTTGGCTTCGGGAACTCTGCTGGTTTGAAGTAACGAGTAACAAGTAACAAGTTCAGACGTAGGGGCTGGATTTCCCTGCTCTGCGTAACCTTTAAGACCATGCTGCCAGATGAGATGGAGTGGGTTGCCGAGTTGGGAGATCCAACCCCTATAGTTGATTCAGACCAAATCCGAAAAATAAAGGCAGAATAAGCGGGGATGAGGGCTGAGCTTGTCGAAGCCCGGCCGTTCAGATGTTCGACAGTTCGGCAAGCTCACCGCACCGCAAGCTCAGTCTTCACTCTCTTTCTGGCTCTATATAGTCAGGATTTACTTTGAAAATAGACAATATTAATACTCTTGCACCAAGTCAATGAAGCTAGCGAGATCCCCCCGGCTACGCCGACCCCCTTGGTAAGGGGGTTTTCATCGTTGGGGGTGACAGTCCGTCATGACTCGTTGGTATCAGACCCTTTCTTTCTTCTCTCCAGAACATAAAACAGCCCTACCTCTCGGAAGGGGCTCTCTCGCGCAGCGACGACCGGGGTGGGTCGGTTGTTTGTCGCCCCTACAACCGATCGAGCAATTCCTCTTCACTGGTGCGATCGCTGACCACCTGATTTCTGCCCTGAGATTTGGCAGTTAACAGGTGTTGATCGGCACGGTAGAGCAGGCTTTTCCCCTGGCCATCATCCTCCTCCCGGAAATGCGCAACGCCCAAGCTAACCGTAATGGGCAATCTTAGCTCCCGGTTGATGGTGAAGGGTTGTTCGCCGATCGCCAGACGGAGACGGGCCGCGATAATTTCGGCGGTGCGCAATTCCGTTTTGCGCAACAGCACTACAAACTCCTCACCACCGTAGCGAAAAACAGCATCGCGGCTACGAATTTGATTATTGAGCCGACCGGCGAGCAGTTTCAGAATACGATCGCCCACCAGATGACCATGGGCATCATTAACCAGCTTGAAATAGTCCACATCCAGAATGATCAAGCTCAAGGCGGTTTGGTGAAACTTAGCCTTTTGGGCTTGGCGCGGCAATTCCCATTCCAGCGCCCGGCGGTTGCCCAGCTCGGTTAACGGGTCGGCCAGGGCAATTGTCGAGAGAAAATCATTGGCTTTAGTCAGTTCGCGATAGCGACTCACCTGCTGCCGGGCGACCCTGAGATAGGCCATTAAGAGACGGGTTTCGGCGGCGATCGCCTCTGGGCTCTGATGCTGCATCAACAAGTAGGCATCGCCGCCCTTTTCCAAGGCAACGGTCGCCCGCTCCACCCATTGCAGGGCAGACATGGACGGATCAAGATGGGGCGAGCCGAGATAGGTTGGAGCATCACAGACATCGACGGCAATACAATAGATACTGCGGGAAGAGTTACTCTGGCGTAAGTGTTGACCAATCCGCTGCTCAACATGGGTGAGAAAGGGTAAGACCACAACGTTGGGACGCTCATGTTGAATCGCAGGCAGAACCTCAGCCGGAGAGTCAATCGTCAATCGTTGGGTCGCGAACGGCCCATAGCGATCATTCATGCGCTCAACAAATTCAGCCTCTCCGATCAGCAGGACATCTAGCTCGGTCACGACAGGGTGTAAAAGGGGTCTAGGGGTGGATGAGGGTGCAGGAATAATCAGGAATGATGAGGACAATGTCGTCTGCACGGAGGGTTTTAAGAGGCGCGAGGTTTTCAAAAGGCGCGTTGCTTATCTGATCCATTTAGCAAATCCTACTCAGGGTTTTCTGTGACGACGGTCGCTTTGCCCTTAATCTTCACTGAAAATTTAATCTAAACCGGGGATTTATCAAATTCCTGTAAATTAGCAGGCTCAATTTTGGCCCCACTTCCATCCATTGGAGGGGCGATCGCACCGTAGTGCCGCTGCACAGCTCAAACAGTGCATGAGGATTTTTTCATTAACTTCCGTAGGGGTAGCGCCTGGGTTGTTCACTTTGCGGGGTTTTCTACCAGAGAAGTTCATGCAGATTCCGTGCTGACAGGTGTCCCGCCTGCCAGCACGGTCAGCCCGGCTTTAGATCCCGTAGCGCGGGCATCTTGCCCGCCACGGTTTGTGCATGAGCTTTAACAGCCTAAAAAGTAACAAAGTGAACAACTCAGGTAGTGCCCTTCTACCCCGGTCTCGGCCGCCCACCGATTAACCCTCCGTCACGCAAGACACCAGGGCAACCACGGGGGGATTGCCCCTACAGGAATTTCTATCGCTTGTCTCGTAAGGCTTCTGGGATTAACTGATAATGCGCCCTAAATTCGGATGCTTAAAACCTGTGGCACAACCCTTGAAACGGAAAGCCCCCGTTTAGGGCGTGTCGTTAGTTAGAGCCAGAAGCCTGATGGGATAAGGGAGGTCGCGCCCGACCTAAACAACAGAAAACGGGGCTGTAAGTCAGTCACAGCAAGAGTTTGAAGTCTAACTGACAACAGACCCTAGAAAACAGGGGCGTCGATCCAGTGCATTCACAGCATGGGTCGATAAACAGTCGCTGACTGGAATGGGCTTAGGCCGCCACCTCGTGACCGGCCGCTACAATCAGTTCCCGGATTTGTTCAGGAGCGCTCTCGGCTTGCACCGTCAACTGGTGGGTGGCGAGATCCGCTTGTACCTGAGCCTGGGGCAATTGCGCCTGAATGGCCGTGGTGATGGTGCGGACACAAGCATCACAGACCATGCTGGGGACTTCGATTGTCGTTACCATACTGCTGCTGCTCCACAGATTGCATCCGTTCCATCAGTTTATACCAGTTCACAGAATGCTTCGTTGTATTCGCAATCTGAACGCTGAACAAAGAGTGATCTCTGTCATCGGCAGGTGGGGGTGGCGATCGCTACAGAAGCGGCGATCGCGCACGCCGCATCCCCACTCAATTCACACCCGTCAATTTGCTAGATCACTGTTTAGCTCAGTGTTTCAGCCAATAATACTCCCAAGACAAATTAAAGCCGACAACCGGCCTCAAGGTGCTCAAGAACTATGTTGAATCGCACGCGTCGCTTCCTCTCTACCAGCCTACTCACCACCCTCCTCTTGGGCAGTGGCACTGCCCTGGCCACAGAACCCCAAGTGCAGCCCCAGCCTCAAGCCGGTCCCTACGTTTACGGTGAAGCCGCTGTCGCGGCCCAGAACGGCGCAACCTATGTGGTGATGCAGCGCCATCAAGAGCAGTGGCTGGGCGCAATCTACCAACCCAATGCTGAGTTTGACTGCTTCGTTGGCCAAATGCAGGCCCAACAACTGGCGCTCCGGATCCAAGACCCTGCCACCACCGAGACCTTCACCCATACATTGGCAATGGCCCCCCAACCGCCGATTGCCAGTCAAACCGGCCGAGCAACTACCCCCCAACTGGTCGGGTTTGCCCAACTCAATCAGCTAACCGAGCAGGATCATCAGCTCTTAACTATTTGCCAACAACGCCTCGACGACTCCACAAAATCCCCAAAACAACTCTAGTAAGGGATGGCAGAAATAAGCCATCGGTTCGAAATTCATCAGATGCTGTCATAATTATCCAGAACTCACGCTACAAGCACTCTGAGAGCTGAACGTTGAACCTTCAACTCCGTTTGTGGGACTCGGGCAATAGCGAGTCCCCCGTCAGAGCGGTATCCTGATAAAGTACTGTGTCCTCTCTTGACTTGGCATTCCGCCGCATTTCTCGCTAATGATCTGGCCCTTTAAGCCCAATAAACGCAAACAAATTGCCCGCATTGAAATTACCGGAGCGATCGCCAGCGAAACCCGCAAGCGTGTGCTCAAGGCCCTCAAGACCATTGAGGAAGACAAATACCCCGCCATTCTGCTGCGGATTGACTCGCCTGGTGGCACGGTGGGCGACTCCCAGGAAATCTACAACGCCCTGAAAGAGATTCGTGCCAAAGGGATCAAGGTGGTCGCCAGCTTTGGCAATATCTCGGCCTCAGGGGGGGTTTATATTGGCGTCGGTGCGGATCATATTGTGGCTAATCCGGGCACAATCACGGGTAGTATCGGTGTGATTCTACGGGGCAATAATCTAGAACGACTGCTCGATCGCGTTGGGGTTTCCTTTAAAACGGTCAAGTCGGGGCCCTACAAAGACATTCTGGCCTTCGATCGGGAATCCACGCCGGAAGAATTGCAAATTCTCCAAGACTTGATCAACAGCAGTTATGACCAGTTCGTGACCACCGTTGCCGAAGGGCGTAGCTTGGAACCGGAGACGGTACGCAGTTTCGCCGATGGGCGGATCTTTAGTGGTCAACAAGCGAAAGACTTGGGTCTTGTCGATCGCCTGGGCACGGAAGAAGCGGCGCGGGTCTGGCTTGCGGAACTGGTAGGGTTAAACCCGGAAAAAACTAAAACCCAAACCATCACTGAGAAAAAACCGCTGCTCTCTCGCCTCCTGTCTAGCCGCGCCCGACCGAAATCAAGGCTAACGAGTGCCTTAGATTGGGTAGAATTTGAACTGACAACGGCCGGTCAACCCCTGTGGCTGTATCGTCCTTAATAATTGGAGGTATTCAATCCCGTGGTGTGTCAGGTTCGAGCAATTCGTGGGGCAACCACGGTAGAAGAAAATACGGCTGCAGCAATGGCGCTGGCCGTTCGGGAACTGATGGACGAGCTGACAGCGCGAAATCAGCTCCGGCCAGAACATGTTGTGAGTGCTATTTTTTCGGTCACGCCGGATCTCGATGCTATGTTTCCGGCATCGGTGGCGCGGGAGCGACTCGGCTGGGATGCGGTGGCGTTGTTGGATGTGCAACAAATGGCAGTACAGGGCAGCCTAAAGCGCTGTATTCGGGTGATTATCCACCTCAATTCACCCCTGCCCCAGCGGGAGATGATTCATGTGTATTTGGGTCGGGCGCAACATCTGCGACCGGATTTGCAGCGGCCGGTGGTTCCGTCGTTGTCTTGAGCCGTATGGATTCCCCAGAGATATTTTCTAGCAACAGTATTGTGACCCCAACTCAGTTTCTATGAGTTGGGGTCACGACGTTTGGAGAGAGGCGCTCTCAACTAGGAGCTGTCATCATTTAGATTTCAAGCTCTGACGATGACTGGCTTACAGCCCCTTTTCCTGTTGTTGGGGTCGGGCGCGACCTCCTTTGTCCCATCAGTCTTCTGCGGTGAACTGATACTAAATCCTGACTATATAAGGACAGAAAGAGAGTGAAGACTGAGCTTGTCGAACGTCTGAACGGCCGGGCTCTCCCTCCGGGACGCTACGCGAACGACAAGCTCAGCCCTCATCCCCGCTTATTCTGCCTTTACTTTTCGGATTTACTTTGAAAATAGACAATGTTAATACTCTTGCACCAAGTAAATGAAGCTAGCGAGATCCCCCCGGCTACGCCGACCCCCTTGGTAAGGGGGTTTTCATCGTTGGG
>JBCDEB010000209.1:0-10848 GCA_039180005.1 Cyanobacteria bacterium P01_G01_bin.54
CCCCTTCTCCCAAAAAGGGAGAAGGGGAGCCGGATTCAAAGTCCCTCTCCCAGCTTGAGAGAGGGATTTAGGGTGAGGGCTTGCGTAACTGGGATGCACCCTCTTCATCCGATCACCTTCAGGTGATCTGGATGTCATTTTAAGTTTTTTGATCAGAAAGAAAATTGGCTCGTGGATCATCCCTATTCAGAAGCAAAACAGATTGCTAAAGCTTACTATGACAACCTTGAGACTGATCGGATGTACACACTCATTTGGGGAGGCGAGCATATCCATTTCGGGATTTACCTCCAACCGAATGATTCTATGGCGGAGGCTTCCCAGCGCACTGTAAAAACAATGGCAACAATGCTGCAACAGATTGGACAACAGTCTCGGGTGATTGATTTGGGTGCAGGCTATGGGGGCGCAGCCCGTTATTTGGCAAGACAATATGGTTGTCAGGTTTCTTGTTTGAATTTGAGTGAACTGCAAAATCAACGAAACGTTGAAATGAACAAAGCTCAAAATTTAAGCCACCGAATTGAAGTGAAGCAAGGTGACTTTGAGGATATTCCCTATGCCGATCGCTCTTTTGATATTGTCTGGTCTCAAGACGCGATGGTACACAGCAGTAACCGTCATCGGGTTCTCGAAGAAATTCGCCGTATTTTGAAACCAGGTGGAGAACTGATCTTTACCGATACGTTACGCAATCACAATTGCCCACCAGAGCAACTACAACCTGCATTTGATCGACTGCAGATTAAAGACATGGGCTCATTTCACTTTTATCAAAGTGTCCTACAAGAATTAGGCTTTAAGGAAATACAAGTTATCGATATTTCTCGACATGTTAGTACGCACTATATTCGATTTAGGTATGAACTCTTGGATCGATACGAAGAGATGATTGAAAAAACTTCAAAAGAAGCGATCAACAAAGCCCTCAAGAGTATTGAGCCCTGGATTGACTTCTACCAAAAGGGCGATATGCAATGGGGAATTTTTTATTATTATATGCCTAAATAAAAATTGCTATGATTTACAATCTTGAACGTTTAAAGCAACAGATAGAAACCCATGAATTGGACGTCATCATTGCCGCCACTCGTGAAAATATTTTTTATCTAACGGGCTTTAATCCGGTTCTTAAAACCTTGAATCCCTACTCGGGTCAATGCTATGTAGTGATCACGCGAGATAATCCAGATCAGCTTAATTATGTTCATCCCATCGGCGAAATTGACCAGCTCCTGGATGCCCGCTCGCCCCTAGGTCAGGTTTATGGTTATGGTCGCTTTTACCGAGAGTATCTCTCCAAAACGCCTTTGACGACTGAAGAAAAGCAGTTACAACAGTGGTCGAGTATTGAAGATGCCTATCCCTCTCCTGCCCAAGCCCTTCGCGCTCTGCTCACGGCCCTCAAGGCAAGGGAGGGTCGAATTGGCTATGATCAAAATGGTTTCTCAGACCTTGCATTGGCAGAGCTAAAGTCTACATTGCCTAAAGTACAGTGGGTTGAATCCTCTGCTATTTTTCGCTTTGTCCGTCGTGTTAAAACATCCTATGAGGTTGAGAAGTTAACTCATTCAGCCCAGATCAATGAGCGGGCGATCGCAGAAGTTTTAGAGAACCTTTACGAAGGTATAACCGAAACCGAAATCGCTCGACTATTTGAAGTTTCCTTGGTTAAACAAGGAGCCTATCCATCCTTAACGATGGTCAAAGTTGGTCGTCATGCTGTCGGTGGACAGCGTCGTCAACGAGAAGACATTCGATTAGCCCCTGGAGATTTATTATGGTTTGATTCGGATGCATGGTATCAAGGATTTTGGTCAGATATTGCTCGGGTTTATGCTTACCGTGAAGCGCCTCCAGCCGCGAGCAAACGCTATCATGCTTTAGCGTTAGGAATGAACACTGCCATTGCAGAAATTTCACCGGGCATGACGGGCAGCGATGTATTTGATTTAACCATGGCTGCTGTTCATGAAGCCGGTTTTCGAGACTATCGCCGACATCATGTGGGGCATAGTATTGGATTTGAGCCCTATGAACGTCCTATTCTTGCACCGAGTGAAACAGAATCGATTGAGGCGGGTATGGTTATTTCTGTCGAAACGCCGTTCTACGAGCTTGGGTTCGGTGCGCTTCATATCGAAGATCCAGTTTTGGTTGGCAATGGGAGTAACTCGCTACTTACCCACCATAATATCCAGGAACTAATGATCATTGATTAAAATTTTTGATAACAAGAGAACTTTTTTAATTAACAAAAAATGGCTAGGATGACCAAAGATTAGGAGATTTTAATCGGTGAATAAGACCCATGTACAGGTGTTTACTAGCATATTAGAGACAATCGGCAATACACCAGTTCTTTCACTACAACATCCACTTGTTCCGGAGGGAAAAACACTTTATCTAAAGTTAGAGCAATTCAACCCGACGTTAAGTATTAAAGATCGAACGGGTTTAGGACTCATTCAAGCTGCCTTTGCAACCGGAAAACTTAAACCCAATGGAACTGTTGTTGAGTCAACATCGGGGAATTTAGGCAAAGCCCTGGCGATGTTGGGTGCAGCTATGGGCTTCAAAGTAATTATTATCGTTGACCCTAAAGTGAGCACCAAAAAGCTTAATTTGTACCGAGCATATGGCGCACAAGTTGAGATAGTGACAACTCCGGATGAATATGGAGGATACCAAAAGGCCAGAATTGCACGGGTGAAGCAGATTATCGCCAATGATCCCACGGTGTACTGGCCGAATCAATATGATAATCCTGAAAACCCCACATTTCATTGCCATCATACTGCGCTTGAAATTAGTCATTTGGATTTTGACTTACTGGTTGGTTCGATTAGCACAGGTGGACATTTGAGTGGTATTGCCCGATGGTTTAAAAACAATCGCCCAGCTATGCAAGTGCTAGCTTGTGATGTTGAAGGTTCTGCTATTTTTGGTACCCCGTTTAAACCCTATCTGGTGAATGGTATTGGTTTGGGGTGGTGCGCTCAAAACACTGATTTTTCGGTATTTGATTACTGTTGTCAAATTAGTGATCAGGAAGCTATTTCTATCTGTCATCTGCTTGCCAAAGAAACGGGTCTATTACTCGGTGGCTCTGGCGGTGTGGTGGTGAGTGCAGCGCTAACCCATCTTTGTCGACCTCACATTGCATCAGCTTTAGCGGTAATACCCGACACGGGTGTTAACTATCTAGATCAAATTTATGATAAAAATTGGTTGGCAGAAAAGAACATAACCTTGTTGGATTTCTCTAAGATTTCAGACCAGATTTTGAGTCGATCCATTGACTTTTAGGGCTGAATTCAATTCATCTTAAATCCTGATTTTATACACATAGAAAAAAGCGAAGCTGATATAAACAGATTTTGTATCATGAATCCTCTGCCAGCGCAGCAGCATGATGCGGCAGCACAACCTCGAACGCCGTCCCCTGATCCGGACTCGCATCCACTGTGATCGTCCCCCGATGGGTTTCAGTGACGATTTTATAGCTAATAGAAAGACCCAGCCCCGTACCTTGACCCACCGGCTTGGTGGTAAAGAAGGGGTCAAAAATCTTCGCTTGAATCTCGGGGGGAATACCGGGGCCATTGTCTTTGATTTTAATGGTGCATTGCTCATCCTGGAAATAGGTGGAAATCTCAATTTCGGGTTGGAAGTCAGGATGATCAGTACAATGCTGATCCAGCGCATCGGTCGCATTACTCAAAAGATTCATAAACACCTGATTAAGCTGACTCGGGTAGCAATCAATCAGGGGGATTTTGCCATACCGTTTGGTGATTTTAATTTCAGGACGATCCGGTTTGGCTTTAATTTGATTACCCAAAATCAACAGGGTACTATCGAGACCCTCATGGATATCGCTTTCTTTGGCATCGGCTTCATCGAGCCGGGAGAAATTCCGCAGGGACAACACAATGCTCCGAATGCGCACCGCACCCAGCCGAATCGAGTCAGCAATGCTTTTAAAATCTTGGAGCAGATAGGCGAGCTCAATTTCCTCAATATGCTCTTGAATGGGCAGACAGGGCTCGGGATAATGCTGCTGGTAGAGGGTTAGAAGCTGGGTAAGCTCTTGAATATAGCGCTCCACATGGCCCACATTGCCATAAATGAAGTTAACGGGGTTATTGATTTCATGGGCAACACCCGCAACCAGTTGTCCCAAGCTCGACATTTTTTCTGTTTGCACCAGTTGGGATTGAGTGGTTTTTAACTCCGTAATTAATTGTTCTAACTCTTGGTTTTTGGCATTGAGTTCGAGGGTGCGATCGGCAACCCGGTGCTCCAGGTCTCGGTTAGCGTCCTGTAGCTCCTGGCGAAACTGTCTTAAATAGGCCGTCATCTCGTTAAAGGTACGGGCCAAGGTGCTAATTTCGTCCTGTCTTCTCACCGGCAGATCAGTATCAAAATCGCCCAAGGCGATTTGAGCGGTGCGCTGGATCAGTCGTTTGAGGCGTTGGGCAATGCGCTGTTCGAGAATATAGGCTAAACCTAACCCCGCTAACAGGGCGAGCAGACCCACGATTAGCGTTTGCCATTGGGTTGCCACCAGACTATTGTGGCTGATGGCCAGCTCTTGCTCTAACCCCTGCTGCTGCTGAGCAACTAGTTCTGAGAGCCAATCAATCATTTGGGTTGCCAAGGGTTCCGCCTCGGTGCGAAAGAGATAAATATCTTCACGGGCGCGATCGCCCTCGACAATCTCAAACAGTTTGGGCGGTAGGGGCGCAAAGTCGGTGTAGAGCGCCTCAAGCTCAGCAAACTGCTCCCGTTGGCTCGGGGTGAGCTGTGCTTGTCGAGCCCTGATCTGTTCCCAAGCCGCTTGGGTCTCTTTGTCGTATTGCGTATAGTCAAATCGAAATGAGGGTTCCACCGTGCTGACATAACTCTGCACGGCCCCCACCATCAGGGCAAACGCGGTTTTAAAATCTGTCAGATCTCTCAACAGCGTATGATTTGCAGTGGTGCCAGCTCGCTGACTCTGCTCAGTTTGCAGGGTGGTGGCTAAATTCAGGATCTTTAAAACGTTGGTTTCTGCTTGATCCAGTTGATAAAGCGCAGGCTGATTATCGAGGATATTATCGTGGAGTGCAAAAAGCTGGTCGGGTAGCAGCGACCATTGTTGGTATGCCGTTTGAACTTCACTGAGAATCTCAGCATTGACCAAGTCAGGTTTGGTGGCAGCAATCATCGTGATCTTTTCTAAATCTTGCTCAAAGGCCTGACGAGCAGCTTGGTAGCTGCTGCGAAATTCCGATTCCCCCGTCGCCAGATAGCCACGCACATCGGACTGCATCTGTAATAGATGGGTCTGCGCGTTCTCGGACGCCAGCACCGTGGGCACACGAATGGTCTGAGTTTGCTGAATATAGCGGGTCGAGTGCAGACTGCTGAGATAGCTCCGACCCACCGCCAAAAAGGTGAGCCCGACCAATACGCCAAAGCCTACACGCAGTTGATTGCCAATATTCAAATTGCCTAAATGAAAACGAGACTGTTTGAGCCAGCGACGCCAGCGACTACTCCCGTGCAACCCTCCTCCCGATAAACCATCATTGGGTTGGGGGTTGGGGTCAGGTTGGGGCTCGGCATTCATCGGGTTGGGGGTTGGGGTCAGGTTGGGGCTCGGCATTCATCCAATCTGCTCCGCAATGAAACGGCTAAGTATAAATTCGTTGGCGTTGTTCCATTGATACACCGAGCGACGAAAGGTTTGCCATTGGTCATAAAGGTCTCGAAAGGTTGCATCGGTACTGGAAATCTCCTCCAGGAGCTCATCAGTGGCTTGTCGAGCAGCGGTGAGAATTTCGAGAGAGAAGGGTCGCAGTTGGGTTCCCCCAGTCATCAACTGTTCCAGGGCAGCGCCATTGACCGAATCATATTGGGCCAGCATCGTCACCTGAACCTCTGCAGCAGCAACCCGAATGGCGGCTTGATAGGTTTTGGGGAGCTGGTTCCAAAGCTCAAGGTTAAGTTGTAATTCATAGGTTGTTCCCGGTTCCCACCAGCCGGGGTAGTAGTAAAATTCGGCAACACGGTCGAGACCCAAACGTTCATCCTCATAGGGGCCTACCCATTCAGCCGCATCGATGGTTTTGTTCTCAAGCGCCGCGAAAATTTCACCACCCGGCAGAACTTGCACATCGACCCCGAGACGCTGCATTACTTGACCGCCCAAGCCCGGAATCCGCATTTTTAAGCCTTGGAGATCGCTGAGGGTGTTGACCTCACGGTTAAACCAGCCCCCCATTTGGGCCCCCGTACTGCCAGCTGGAAAATTAATCACCCCCACATCCGTGTATAACGGGTGCAGGGCGTCCAGTCCCCCCCCATGGTAGAGCCAAGCGTTTTGTTGAGCGGTATTGAGTCCAAACGGCAAGGTTGTGGCAAAGGCAAAGGCGGGGTTGTCTTGAGCCGCGTAGTAGCCAGCGGTATGGCCACATTCAGCATCCCCGTTGCTGACCGCTTGCAACACGTCTAAACCGGGGGCAATTTCTCCGGCTGCATAGGGAGTGATTGTGAATTGCCCCTCAGTTAATTCGCCGACACGCTGACAAATGCGGCTGGCTGTGCCAAAGACAATTTCGAGAGACTTGGGCCAACTGGTGGCCATGCGCCATTGCAGGGCGGGGAGATCCGTGCCGATCGCCTGGGAATGGGCGGGTTTGTGGGGGTTGAGGGCCAATGGGGTGGCGGGGAGGGCGATCGCCGCCCTGGTCAAAGCCCGAGTCAAAAAACGTCGTTTCATAGGATTAAACCTGCCTCCCCATCTTGAGCAGCCCCATCTTGAGCGGTTAACTGGGCAAAACTCACCTCGTTAAGCCGATTCCAACGATAGATGCGCTGCTGAAAAGCAGTAAATTGTTCATAGGCACGACGGAAAACCGCGTCTTGGCTGGCTTTTTCCTGGAGAACCTCTTGGGTGGTTTCGTAAATCGGCTTGAGAATCTCGGGACTAAAAGTTCTCAGTTCAGTGCCTTGAGCCACCAGTTTGGCCAGCACAAAACCATTCACGGCGTTGTACTGGGCCGCGAGCTGAATGCTGACATCTTTTGCCACCAACTTCATAGCGGTTTGGTAGGGGGTAGGGAGACGGTTCCACTGGGCTAGATTAATCATCAGGGTCAGGGGTTCTGAGAGCCCCCACCATCCCGGCGCGTAGTAATATTTGGCGGCGCGATGGAGCCCCAGTTTTTCGTCCTCGTAGGGATTGATCCATTCCACCGCATCCACTTTGTCATTGCTAAAGGCGTTGAGGATTTCACTACCCGCAACCAATGTGATTTTGACGCCAAAGCGCTCCAAGACTTCAGAGCCAATCCCCGAGATGCGAAACCGGAGTCCGTTGAGATCCTCAATGGTATTAATCTCACGGTTAAACCAGCCGCCCATCTGGGTGGCAGTGTCCCCCACCGGAAAGGCAATCACACCCAGCTCAGCATAAATGTCATGCATTAGCTCTAAACCACCACCTTCATAAAACCAGGCATTATGCTGTTGGGCGGTGAGCCCAAAGGGAAATGATGCGCCACAGAACGAGAGGGCGGGATAGTCATTGGTGTTGTAGTTGGCGGTGGTATGGGCACATTCAAAATCGTTATTGGCGACGCCTTCTAGCAGTTCCAGGGGCGGGGCCAGTTCTCCGGACGGGAAGGGAGTAATGGTAAATTTGCCGTCCGTCAGATCGCTCACCTGGGTACAAAAGGCTTCGGCTGCACCGTAGATAATATCCAACGACTTGGGCCAGCTCGTACCCATCCGCCAAGTGAGGGTGGGCAGGGCATCATCAGCGGTGTCCAGTTCTGTGTCGAGGGGGGAAGTCTGGCGCGCTTGGCAGGCCGTCAGGGCGATCGCCGCGCTGCTGCCCAGACCGAGGTGTTTCAGGAGTTTTCGTCGCCTTAGGGGGTGTCGCCGCATGGTGTGTTGCTTGTTCTTGAATGGGATCGCTGGCTTTTTTGTGTAACGAAATCCCCCCGGCTGCGCCGACCCCCTTCGTAAGGGGGTTCTGCGGTTAAACCCTGATCAGTCCAGTCATCCCAGCCGCTTGCGGCGTCGCCCCCTTTGCTAAGGGGGGAAGGGGGGATTTCGGGTCTAGATGTCCAGTGCATGGCGTTGGCTAGGTTTTCACTGTTGGGGGTGATGCCTCGTCATGACTGATTGGTATGACAGGGGTTACAAGGGCGATCGCTTCTCAAATTGTCAATCCCCAATTGGCAAGCGTCAACTGGCACACCCCAACTGGCAAGGCCCAACAGCCACCTGCTAAGATCATCGTCGTTTTTTGAGACCGGCTGACGGGTAATTAAAGTAGCGTGAGTGAGCAACAGCAGGCTTGGCGATGGCGGAACTTTGAGCAGTTTCCGGGGCATAATCGATGGTTTTCGGTGTTTTGGTTAGTCGGCCTCTGTGGCTTGGCCTTTTTGCTCTTTCTCGGCAGCATTGGTCTGGTGGATGAAACCGAGCCCCTCTTTGCTGAGGCATCCCGGCAGATGACCGTCACGGGCGATTGGGTCACGCCCTACTTCAATGGTGTGACCCGCTTTGACAAGCCGCCGCTGGTTTATTGGTTGACGGCGATCGCCTATCTCCTAGGCGGTGTCAATGAATGGACCGCTCGGTTGCCCTCGGCCCTCTCTGCTGTCGCAATCACAGTAGGGGTTTTCCTCACCCTACAGCGCTTTGGGGTTGCCAGTCCCGTCTCAGCCCAACCGGAGCTGCGCTCATCCCCCATTGCTGGGCGTCAACGCTGGCTCTCGGCTTGGCTGGGTGTCGCTGCCCTCACCCTTAACCTCCAGATGATCATCTGGGCGCGTACTGGGGTCTCGGATATGCTGCTCTGTGCCTGTTTGGCAGGGGCTCTGCTTTGCTTTTTTTGGGGCTATGTCCAGGGCGAGCATCAACCCCTGCCGCGTTTTTGGCCCAATCGCTGGTATTTGGCGTTTTATGTCTTGCTAGCCCTCGCCGTCTTAACCAAGGGTCCGGTCGGCATTGTCCTGCCCGGACTGGTGATTATGGCCTTTTCGCTCTACTTGGGCCAGTTTCGTCGTCTCTGGCAAGAAGCTAGGGTCTGGACAGGGTTGGGCATTTTTACAGTACTGACGGTGCCCTGGTATGTATTGGTGATTCGCGCCAACGGTCAGGCGTATATTGATCAGTTCTTTGGCTATCACAATGTGGAGCGCTTCACGAATGTGGTCAATGGCCATGCCGCACCCTGGTATTTCTACTTTGGCATTGTGCTCGCCGGGTTTGCCCCCTGGTCGGTGGCGCTGCCCCTCGCGCTGGCAAGACTGCGAGTCTGGCGGCGGCGGCATTGGCGGAGCCAACCGCGCTCGGCCCAATTGGGTTTGTTTGTCTTGGTCTGGTTTAGCGTAATTTTTGTCTTTTTTACGATTGCCGTGACCAAACTGCCCAGCTACACCATTCCACTGCTGCCTGCTGCAGCGATTTTGGTCGCTCTGCTCTGGAGTCATGAGCTGACCCAGACCGCGAATCGGACGCCGGGGCAGGGCTGTCGCTATGCTCAGGCCCTGGGGCTGACGGCGATCGCCAATCTACTCCTGCTGCTGCTGCTGGCGATCGCCACCTTCCTGGTACCCCGTCTGCTGGGCCCAGACGGCGCTGCACCCCAGCTCAAAACAGTTTTAGATCAATCCGGAATTACCGAGCGGGGGGCGCTGGTCTGGCTGCTGGGGGCAGTGGCTATTGCCCTACTGCTCTGGCAGCGGCGCACCTGGCGCTGGATCACGGCTGCCAACCTCGTGACCTTTGGGCTCTTTGTGAGTGTCAGTCTCTACCCGGCGCTCTTTTTGCTCGATGCCCAGCGGCAACTACCGCTACGGATGCTCTCCCAAGCGGCGATCGTCGCCCAGCAACCCGGAGAAGAACTGATCATGGTGGGCTTCCAGAAGCCCAGTGTGGTCTTCTACACCCAAACCCCTGTGCAATATTACTTTGACCAGGGCGATAGCGCGGTCGATATCAGTGGTCAGCCTGAAAAACGGCTCACCCAGCCCCAACTCCTGGTGATTGGTCATCCCCGACTGATCGAGAATTGGCAACTGAGCACCCCGAATTACGAGATTCTCGATCGCCAAGACCCTTATCTCTTGATGCGGGTTGAGCGCGGGGCGATCATTGACTTTTACCAACGTCAGCAAGCCCAGCAATCATAAACCCAAGTCCAGCAATCTAGAACCACCTGAGTTTCGGTTAAGCGAAACGATCGTATTCCTCAAAGTACCGAACTCTCGATGTCAAACCCGGTTGTCAGGGGACCCGCCCCCCGACACCTCCCGCTGAGGGGGAGATTGCCCCCTCAGACTCCGGCAATACCGGAGCCAGTATTGTTGATTGTGCTAAGTTTGAAGGTCTTTCGCGATGTCTGCTGATTCAGAACTCAGGTTAAAACCCGAAATTTGGCACAATGAGGGGTGCGATAATTCACTGCTGCTATGACCGAACAACCCAAGAAAGAAACCAATGTCTGGCAAGAGACCGCGAGTGTGGTGGGCTTGAGTGTGTTTTTTGCGGTGGTGATCCGGACGTTTATTGCCGAGGCCCGCTATATCCCCTCCCGCTCAATGCTGCCGACCCTGGAAGTAGGCGATCGCCTGATGATCGAAAAACTCAGCTATCGGTTTGGTGACCCCCAGCGGGGGGATATTATTGTCTTTCGCCCGCCCGATGAGGCGGCGAAATGCACCCCCCCCAACCCGCCCCCCCGGCCCAGTGGGGCTGCGTGCAGCAAGCGCCGTGGTGGGCGAGCCGGTGGAACGGTGGGAGTGCAAGGGGGGGCGGGGGTTATTGGGCGGGGACCCCGGGGCG
>JBCDEB010000210.1:0-10698 GCA_039180005.1 Cyanobacteria bacterium P01_G01_bin.54
ATCAAACTCTCTCAGCAGCTCTAATGCTTCTGGTGTACCAATTTCTTCGAGCTGTAATTGAGCTGAGTAACGGATAGTTCTAGATTCTGAAACTAAAGCCTGACGGTAGAGAGACCAAATATCAACTCGCTCCCCTTCTGAATCAATTTGACCGTGCAGAGGAACGAAGTAGATTAAATTATTGACTGCCTCATCTTGGATGACATCCAAACCACTAGCCATTAATTCTTTGATAACAATGAAACCCTCAAATTTACCGAGGCGAGCAAGGAGCCCCACCGCTTTTGCGGACGTGTATTCTATCGCTACTCCCGACAGAGCAATATGTTCTAACAGGGGCAACCAAGACCGATCCCCCAGTTGGTACAAACCGTAAGCAGAGAGTGCCAGGACTTCGTGATCTTGAGAAGACTCTTCATCATCAAGCTGATTGATCCAGTACAAAAAAATTTCCCTATTTGTAGGTTCATTTGTGTGTACTAATATATTGAGAGCTTTGTTATGAATGCTATAGTCCAAATAGCGAGCAGCACGCTGCCATTCACTTAAATCATCGCCAAAACCGTTGATCCACAGAATAATTCGATCGCCATAAACTCTACGTTCAGTGTAGGATAAGTCTCGTGGAATCTCGTAACCAGTCGTCATCGGTCGATAACAAGCAACCTTATCCGCATCAGGTGCTTGCTCACCAGCAAGAACTGAATTATCACACTCTGGTAGTGGTAGCTCTATAATCTCACCAGCATCATTATCTGAGAGCCTTAGAGTTGATGATTGAGCGGTTGGTTGATAATATATTTCAGATATTGATGAGGACAATATTCTTGTCGGCGTCAGCAAAAGCATGGAGCCTGAGAGCAGTAAAATTGATGAGTATTTAAGGGGGGAGTGGTTTAATTCATGCATACTCATCATTATCTCCTTTACTCTCAATTTCATCAGCACGATCTTGATATTCATCAGCACCATCAGCGTAGGCATCATCCTCAGTTGCTGACGACGTTACAAGCTCATCATGCTTAGACGAAAGCTCGGTTCTCATTCCTTTAGTGAATTTATTAAGCGCATCATCCCAAGAACTTACGGTTTGCTGATTTAACCAAGTTTGTAGGGCTTGGACAGACTGTGGTCCATAGCTCGGTATTTGCTGCTGATAGATATGAAATCGCTCATGCTGTAGGGTCAAATCTCTTGCCCAGAACTGAGAGCGGGGTGATCGATCTGTTGCCGGGTCAGGTGTCAAATCGATAACCACATCTTTGTAATTACTAGAAGTTATATCAGTATCAATCTCACTCGTGATGCTATTATTATCATCCGGTTTGACTCGTATTTGTAAATCATTTCGTATTGTTCCTACGATCGAAAAAACACCATTATCAGTTCCGAAATCTGTCAATTCTGAATTGTAGCTTAAATCGACATCACCCCAAACGTTACCAGACGCAACACCAATGGCTGGGTTGACATTAGGCACGTAGGTTAGCTGGGCATCAATGGGAACAACAGTAGTAGCAGGAGGACTATTCCCTTGCTTGCCCAGGCTGCCACCATCAGGCTTGGCTAAACTTGTCGGCTCTACCACAGGGAAAAGAGACTGCCCTAGAGATAATTTGAACGCCGCCTCTCCCCCTGATTGGCTATCCAGCAGCATTGCTGACCGGAAACTCGTTTGGCCAAGATTCTCAGTCAGGCCGGGGCTGCCCGCTGGCTGCTGAGGCGTCTTCGGCTCAGACTGAGAAGCCACTCCTTGACTCTCTCGTTGTGCCTTCAACTCCGCCGGATGGGGACGATGCTCAACCTGATGAAACTCAGTCCGCCGTGTTCTTGTCTTCCCCGCTCGCTTCGGTCCGGCCAAATGGTGACCCAAGTCATCAGGGCTCGATAGTTGCTTTGCTGAAACCTTGCCCGTAGCATACATAGCGCCCAAACCTCTACTTTACGTCTTCATACAAATTATTTAGATTATATGGGAAAATCCCCAGACTCCCCATCGCCCCTTTATAGTTCCGGAATATTCTAGTTATGTTTATTCCAGGGTTGATGATATGTCTAACAGTTGTCTCAACTTAATCACAATAGTTGCTCCCCTTACCCAACTTCTTAATCAATACACATCTCTTACCGATACAAGACCCAAACCCCCTGTCCCGCTCACCCTCGATCCGCAGCTCCCAGACGCCCATCCCCTCCATCAACTTTGTCATCACTTTCAGCTCAGCCATCGCCAACGGGATTTGTTGCTGTTGTGCCTCACCCTTGAGCTGTATCCCCACCTCAAGTTTGCCTGTGCCATCTTGCAGCAAGACCCGGAACAAACCCACATTACCTATGCCCTGGCTCAGATGCTACTCAGCAGCTTTGAGGCAGATTTACTCACCGCTCAAGATCCGCTGAATTACTGGCAATTAATCCAGGTGGAAAGGAACCACCTTTCGATGGAATCTATCCTTACCCTTGACCCACCCATCCTCACTTATCTCCTCGGGGAAACCAGCCTTGACCCTGACCTAGAAGGCATTGTTTATCCCCTCCGCCTCGACCCGAGCTTGATCTTTCCCAACAGCTATCAAGCCATACTCTCAGAGCTTAGTCATCACCTCACTCAACCTGCCTTTGATCCCCCTCTCATTCATCTCCAGGGTAGCGATCAAGCCAGTCGCCAACAACTCGTTGCCCAAGTCGCAGCGCAACTGTCAACTCCTCTCCAACAACTCCACCCCGAAGACCTGCCTACTGAGCCCAGACTGCGCGATCGTCTCCGTCGCCGCTGGGAACGCCACGCCCTGCTCTCAGGCGCAATCTTGCTGATTGAACTGGAACAAAATTCAGCCGAAATTGACCCGAGTCAACGGTTACAACACCAGCGCTTAATCCGCTGGATCAGCCAATGCCGTACCCCGATTATTCTCAGTGGCTCCGAACGTTTACGACTTGAAGACCGTCCCACGCAGGCGATTGAACTACCTGGGGTGACGATCGCTGACCGGGAAACCCTTTGGTCAAGATGCCTAGGAGAACGGGCTGAGTCCCTCAATGGCACGATTCCCCAGATTGCTGAGCAGTTCTTACTCCAACCCCAACAAATCGCCCATCTCGCAACTCAGCTCTCTTCTGATCATTCAGAAGATTTGCCCACGCAACTCTGGACAGCTTGTCGCCAAGCCGCCCGCCCTCAACTCCAAGACCTCGCCCAACGCGTCACAACCCACCTCACCTGGGACGACCTCGTCTTCCCCGAAAAAACGAGTCAAGAACTCCAAAGCGTTGTCGCCGCCGTCCGCCAACGCGCCCAGGTTTATCAAGACTGGGGGTTTGCTAAGCCCGAAGATCGGGGTCTGGGAATTATTGCGCTGTTTTCCGGCTACAGTGGCACCGGCAAAACCACCGCCGCTGAGATCATCGCCCGTGAATTAGCTCTAGACTGCTATCGCATTGACCTGAGTAATATCGTCAACAAATATATTGGCGAAACCGAAAAGAATCTCAAACGAGTCTTTGATGCAGCAGAGGGGTCAGGGGCAATGCTCTTGTTTGATGAAGCCGATGCGGTATTTGGCATGCGCGGCGAAGTCAAAGAAGCCCGAGACCGCTATGCCAACCAAGAGGTCAGTTATCTCTTGCAACGGTTAGAGAGCTATCCGGGGTTGGTGATTCTGACCAGTAATCTCAAAAGCTCCATTGATGATGCCTTTATGCGACGCTTGCGCTATGTGATTGAGTTTCCTGAGCCTTCAGTCGCAGAGCGTCAACGGATTTGGCAGCGGATATTTCCACCGAAGGTGCCAACCGATGGGTTGCATTATCGACGTTTGGCGGAGCTTCAGGTGACGGGGGCGACGATTCGCAATATTGCGCTGACGGCAGCGTTTTTGGCGGCAGATACGGAAGAGCCGATCACGATGGAACTGATATTGCAGGCGGCGCGGGCGGAATATGGTAAGTTTGGGCGCTATCTTTCTTCGACGGAGTCGGCGGCACTGCGGATGAAGCGGAAGTCTTGATATCGGCCGTGAGTTTTCCCATTGCGACGCTTAGATTGAGCCCAAATCAAACTGGGGCTGGGCTTCCAGCAACTGTAAAAACGCTTCCTGGGGCAACGGCGGGCTAAAGTAATAGCCCTGGATCGCATCGCAGTGATGTTGGCGCAAAAAGTTCAACTCGCCCGCTGTCGAGACTCCCTCGGCGATCACCTTGCAGTTGAGGGTGTGGGTCATTTGTAAGACCGCGAGGGCGATCGCCGCATTTTTGGGATTGTGATCAATATCGGTGACAAAGGTGCGATCGATTTTAACAATATCAAAGGCCAATTGTTGGATATAGCTAAAGGAGGAATAGCCCGTGCCAAAGTCATCTAGCGCCACCTGGAGCCCGAGCGATCGCAGGCTGGCCAGTTGTTCCTGAATATCGGCCGAGTTTTGTAGCAAAATGCTCTCGGTCAGCTCCAGTTTCACCCAGTCTGGCTGAATGGCGGTCGCCTGGAAAACCCGAGCGATAACCGTGATCAATTGGGGATAGTTGAGCTGACGGGCAGAAAGATTAATCGAGACCTGTAAGGGTTGAGGATGCTGCTGATTCCAAATCCAGGCATCCTGGCAAGCCTGGTGTAAAATCCATTCCCCCAAAGGCAGAATAAACCCCGACTCTTCGGCAATAGGGATAAACTGCTCCGGCGAAATAAAGCCCTGCTCGGGATGCAGCCAGCGGATCAGGGCCTCTGCCCCAAAGATCTGACCCGTTTTCAGCTCTACAAAGGGCTGATAGTAAAGCACAAACTGACCCCGTTCCAGGGCTTGATAAAGATCATTGCGAATAATAATGTCCTGCTGGCGGTGCTGATGGAGGCTGGGTTGATAGAGCTGCACTTGATTGCCGCCCCGACGTACCGCTTCTTCTTTGGCCAGGTTGGCTTCCAGCCGGAGCGGGTCAAACTGGGCTTGCTTGAGTGCGACAGTTGCCACCCCCAAGCTCACCGTGACATAGAGGTCGCGCTCATCCAAGACAAACGGCTCGGCACATTGGGTCTGGAGGTCAGCCAAGACCTGGTGTAACTGATCCGGCTCAGCACAATTGAGCAGCAAGATACAAAACTGGTTCTCCCCTAGATAGGCCAAGCTATTGGGCGCACTGACAGTTTGCTGCAAGCGCTGGGCCATTTCCCGGAGAATCTGTTCTTTGGCGCGATCGCCCAAGGCATTCTGGAGCCGGGCGAGGTGATCCAAAGAGAGTTCCACCAAACTCAGTTGCTGGCTCGGCGGCAGGCTCTCGACCGTGAGTTCCTGAAACTGCTTCTCCAGGGCAAACTTATTGGGCAAAAAGGTGAGGGCATCGTAGTGGGTGAGGTAGTCCACCGCCGCCTCCGCCTCACTCAGTTTGCGATTGAGGGCAACCAACACCTGCTCCCGCTTCTCCAGTTGGGTTTGCAGGGCGCGCAGCACCTCCCGCCGGGTAAAGGGCTTGACCAGATAATCGTCTGCCCCCAGTTCCATGCCTTGTCTATAGGCGGCCTTATCCCCACAGGCCGTCAGAAAAATAAAGGGCACCAGCAAGAGTTCAGAATGCTGACGCACCGCCATCAACACCGTATAACCATCAATCCCCGGCAACCGCACATCACATAAAATCGCTTGGGGCTGGGCTTGTTGTGCCAGCAGCAGCCCCTGATGACCATCGGCTGCTTCTAGTACCTGATAGTCTGCCATCTCCAGCAGCTCCGTCAGGCTCTCCCTGACGGTGGCGTCATCTTCAATGACAAGGATTGTGGTCATAGGAGAGGGATATCGCGGTGAGCAGATAGCTTGCGAATGACGGCCAAGTACCAACATCGGAGCGGCGGCTGAGGGGCGAATCCCGATAGAATTGTTAAGGACTATTACAGCCTCCGACGATATGTGTCCCGCTCTCAATTTCTCTGATCCACTCCCCCGCTATTCTAGCGAGACTCTCTCCCAATCGCAGGATCAGATTCGGATCCGGGGTGCGCGTCAGCATAACCTCAAAGACGTTGACCTCGACCTGCCCCGGAATCAGTTGATTGTCTTCACCGGGGTGTCGGGCTCGGGCAAATCGTCCTTGGCCTTTGACACGATTTTTGCGGAGGGGCAGCGGCGCTATGTGGAATCCCTGAGTGCCTATGCCCGTCAGTTTTTGGGCCAGTTGGATAAACCGGATGTGGATGCGATCGAGGGCTTAAGCCCGGCCATCTCGATTGATCAAAAGTCCACCTCCCACAACCCCCGCTCCACGGTAGGCACCGTAACCGAAATTTATGACTACCTCCGGTTGCTGTTTGGCCGCGCCGGGGAGCCCCATTGCCCCCATTGCGATCGCAACATTAAGCCCCAGACCATTGACCAAATGTGCGATCGTGTCCTGGAGTTGCCCGAGCGCACCCGCTTTCAGCTCCTTGCCCCCGTGGTGCAGGGTCAAAAGGGCACCCATCAGAAGCTCCTCTCCAGCCTGGCATCGGAAGGCTTTGTCCGGGTGCGGGTGGATGGCGAAGTGCGGGAGCTGACCGACACGATTAAACTCGCCAAAAATCACAAACACGACATTGAAATTGTCATCGATCGCCTGATCGTTAAACCCGGCCTGGCCGAGCGCCTGGTCGATTCGTTGGGCACCTGTCTCAAGCATACGGAGGGCATCGCGATTATTGCCATGGACGACAGCGAAATTGTCTTCTCCGAGAACTTCGCCTGCCCAGAACATGGCGCAGTGCTCCAAGAACTCTCGCCCCGGCTCTTTTCCTTTAACTCCCCCTATGGTGCTTGTCCAGTTTGTCATGGCATTGGCTTTAAACGCACCTTTGCCCCGGAGCTGGTCATCCCTGATCCGACGATGCCGCTATACAGTGCGATCGCCCCCTGGTCCGACAAAGAAAATGCCTATTACCTCTCCCTACTCCACGGCATGGGGGAAGCCCACAGCTTTGGCCTCCAGACGCCCTGGAACCAGTTGACGCCCAAGCAGCAGGATCTACTGTTGCATGGATGCGATGAGCCGATCTACATCGAAGCCGACCCCTACAAGGGCCAGGGCTACCATCGTCGCTTCATTGGCATCCTCAATATGCTAGAGCGCAACTACCACGACAGTAGCTCCGAGGCCTACAAACAAAAGCTGGAGCAATACATCGTCAATCGCACGTGCGAGGCCTGTGGCGGCCAGCGCCTCAAGCCCAGCGCTCTGGCGGTGCGCCTGGGTCAATACAACATCAATGACCTCACCAGTGTCTCGATTCGGGTGGCACTGGAGCGGATTAATGATTTACAACTCACGGAACGTCAGGCCCTGATCGGCGAGCTGGCCCTCAAGGAGGTGCGGGCGCGGCTACAGTTTCTGCTGGATGTGGGCTTGGATTATCTCACTCTCGATCGCGCCGCCATGACCCTTTCCGGCGGCGAAGCCCAGCGCATACGCTTAGCGACTCAGATCGGCTCCGGACTCACGGGCGTTCTCTATGTCCTGGATGAGCCGAGTATTGGCCTGCACCAACGGGACAACGATCGCCTCCTGGCGACCTTGCAGCGGCTGCGAGATCTCGGCAACACGTTAATTGTGGTGGAGCATGATGAAGAGACGATCCGCGCGGCGGATCACATTGTGGATATTGGTCCCAAGGCGGGGGTGCATGGCGGTGAGGTGGTGGTGGACGGGACGCTGCCGGAGCTTTTGGACAGTCCGCGATCGCTCACCGGGGCCTATCTTTCGGGGCGATCGCAGATCCCCACACCCAGTCAACGCCGGGAGGGCAATAAGCGCCACCTCCGCTTGCTCGGCTGCCACCAAAACAATCTGCAAAACATTGATGTGACGATTCCTCTGGGTCAGCTCGTCTGCATCACCGGCGTTTCCGGTTCGGGCAAGTCCACCCTGGTCAATGAGCTGCTCTACCCCGCCCTGCGTCATCACCTGTTTAAAAAAGTCCCCTTCCCCAAGCAGCTCCAAGCCTTTAAGGGCATTAACGCGATCGACAAGGTGATTGTCATTGACCAGTCGCCGATCGGCCGGACGCCCCGCTCCAATGCCGCCACCTACACCGGGGTCTTTGATGCGATTCGGGCGATCTTTGCCGAGACGATCGAAGCCAAGGCCCGGGGTTACAAGCAAGGCCGCTTTAGCTTCAACGTCAAGGGCGGGCGCTGTGAAGCCTGTGGCGGTCAGGGCGTAAATGTGATCGAGATGAATTTTCTGCCCGATGTTTATGTGCAATGCGAAGTCTGTAAAGGGGCCCGTTACAACCGGGAGACGCTCCAGGTGAAATACAAGGGCCATTCGATCGCCGATGTGCTCAATATGACGGTGGAAGAGGCCGTCATCACCTTTGCCAATATCCCCAAGGCGGCTTCACGCCTGCAAACCCTGATGGACGTGGGGCTGGGCTACATCAAGCTTGGGCAACCCGCGCCGACGCTTTCGGGCGGGGAGGCCCAGCGGGTAAAACTGGCCTCGGAACTCTCCCGTCGGGCCACCGGGAAAACGCTGTATCTGATTGATGAACCGACCACGGGGCTCTCCTTTTATGATGTGCATCATCTGCTCAATGTCTTGCAGCGACTAGTAGACAAGGGCAATTCGGTGCTGGTGATTGAGCATAATTTGGATGTGATCCGCTCCGCCGATTGGTTGGTGGATTTGGGCCCGGAGGGGGGCGATCGGGGCGGTGAGGTGGTGGTGGCGGGGACACCGGAGACGGTGGCGGCCCATCCCACGTCCCATACGGGACGGTATCTGAAGGCGGTGTTGGAGCAATATCCGTCGATTGCGCCTCAGGAGGAAGTTGCGGAGAGTTGAGTTCTCATATCGACTTCTCCCACACCTGTTCTGGCAATTAAGCTGCGGAGCAAGGAACCAAACATCCGCCAGCCCACTAGGCTCAAACTGGCATGGCGGGTGGCGTTAAGCAAGTCAGCTAAATGGATTTGGACAATGCCATCAAAGTTCACCACATTCCCCACCACATCTGGGGCATCAGTGGAGAGCGGGGGCAGGTACATTCCTTGAGTGGACTTAAATTTCAGCCATTGGCCCAACTGAGCTTTGGCATCCGTTTCTTGGCTAGAAATGGGGCAAATCCGCAGCAAGGCAGCGTAGCGGCGGCGCTGTGGCACAAGATCACAAGTGGAACTGGCGATCGCAAATTTACCGCCCGTGAGGCGATCGCCCAGCAAATAGGCAGCATCGGTGCTGACAATGTCACCTTGCAGGAGTTGAAAGCGGTCTTCTTGGGGTGAGATCACGCCCGACTGGAGCGCGTCATCATATTCGATGGGCGCTTGCAGCAGAGCCCCCTTCTGGTTGAAGACCCGTTGACGCTGTTTGGTTTTACCCAAGGATTCCGCAAATTGCTGAATTAGCGATCGCGCGTCATCACTATGGGAAAGATGCTGTAACTGGGCCTCCAATGCAGCAAGAGGCCGTTGTTCAGAACTAGATTGACTCATGATTAGACTGGGCGCTCAATCTCACTGGGGTCAAGGAGGACTTCATCCGCTTCATCTAACTCCGAGGCATCGAGTTCAATCGACTCGAACTCACTGCGGGTTGGTAGTTCTGGCATCTCTCCCAACATGGCAGCAACGGTTGTCAGCAACTCGATCGCATCTTGCTCGGGATGTTTTTGGGCCAATCGGGCAGCCAACATGACAACGCGCATCCCTCCTCTGAGGCGATCGACATCACGAGCTAAGCCATAGAGTGCCTGAAAGTCTTGCTCTTCAATCACTCGATATTGACCCGTTTTAGTGTGAAGGGTTGCAGTTGTCCCTTGCTTGACGTCACTCAGGGCTTTCGCTCCCTGCTGTCGAAATTGCTCAAAGGAGCGCCAGTGGACACCCACTGACAAGGGGGGCATTTGTTGGGGCGATCGGTCAGATACGAACATTAGAACTTACTCTCTCTTGCTTGCGGCCAATGATATATCGGTTAAAACCAACGAAAATTCGGACAAAGCCAACGTCCTAGGTTTCTAGAATCATAGCAATCATCGTTGAGGGAGGCGATCGCTAGGCAAGAAAAGAGCTAAGTGTAGGGTGGGCAAATATTGATGGCCTTTTGTTTTGGCTGTAAGACCATTGATTTTACCCACCTTACTATTACCAATAATCCACTAGGCAACTATGTATATAAGTATCATAGGGAATTTTATTCATCCTCCTGCCCTTGAATAATCAACTCACCGCCATCAACACCCGAACGGAGCTGAATCTGTCCGTCATAGCGAAACAGAATGGCAGCGATGAGGACGGCGGTAATACACACAGGAAATCAGCATGGTCTTGAAGGCAAGCTGATTGAGCCAATGCGGTGGCTTGGGCGGGCTCGGTGGCTTCTAGATTTGATTGGCCATAAAATTAGCTCCTGGTCACAACATTCCTTAGAAGGGATAGAGAACCAAAAGCTATTACTGATAAGGTGTCACAACTTTTTTGGGGTGTCAAGAGAGTAACTTGTGAGCTTTAAAAAATAAATTTCAAACGATCTCAGTAAAAACACGCAAATCCACCGAGATTTCCAAGGGTAGGGCTGTTTTATGTTCTGGAGAGAAAAAAGGGGTGCATCCCAGTTACGCAAGCCCTCACCCTAAATCCCTCTCCCAAGCTGGGAGAGGGACTTTGAATCCGGCTCCCCTTCTCCCAAAAAGGGAGAAGGGGTTGGGGGATGAGGGCGATGCAGTCTGGATGTGCCAAAGTG
>JBCDEB010000211.1:0-10267 GCA_039180005.1 Cyanobacteria bacterium P01_G01_bin.54
GCTGGTGAGATCCCCCCGGCTACGCCGACCTCCTTGGGTTCGGGGGTTCTATTGTCAAACCCTGCTCAAGTAAGCTATCCCAGCCGCTTGTGGCGTCACCCTCCTTTTCTAAGACACTTATACATTTGGCGCATCGCCCAATCCCCTCACCCAACCCTCTCCCAATGGGAGAGGGCTTCTGGCTCCCCTTCTCCTAGGGGAGAAGGGGCTGGGGGATGAGGGGAAACCCGCTTGATGCTTCAAGTATGTAAGCCCCTTTTCTAAGGGGGAAGGGGGGATTTTAGGTCTCAGATGTGTAGATTTTCCTCAACCAGCCAAGGCAGCTCAACCCCGATGGCGATCGCGCCATTTGGTTCGCTCTGCACCGTCATTGTCCCCTGGTGCAGCTCTAGGCATTTCTGGACGATCGCCAGACCTGTTTTTGTCTGGGCTTGAGCTTCTGGCACTAACGATCGCAACAGTTTAGCTCGGGCCGCTGCGGAGAGTGCCGCGTCCTCAACGCAGATTTGCAAAGCGAGCTGGCCCGCATCGCCCTGCACATGGAGCATCACTTCACCTGCTGCCCCCAGATACTTCGTCACCAGATTGAGCAGATTGATCAGGATAGAGCGCAACACCACCTCATCCGAAACGGCAAAATCCCGTTCTCCTATCGCCACAAAACTCAACGGTCGCGGCTCCCGCATCGCCTGTTCCACCTCAGCCAACACCGCATCACAAAAACTCAGCAACTCAATCTTCCGAGGTGTGAGTTCGAGTTGGCCTGCCTCTGCACGGGTCAGCAATAACAGATCGGCCAAAAGCTGGGTCATGGCCTTGGCGGAGGCTTGAATGCGGCGCAGATTCCGTTGGCGTTTGGCTGGGGATTCGTTTGCGCCGGGGCGATCGAGCAACTGTGAACAGACCAAAATGGTGCTCAAGGGGGTGCGCAACTCATGGGAGGCGATCGAGAAAAAGTTCAACTTGAGGTCACTCAGCTCTGGGTCTGTCGGAGGCAATGTTATTTGTGCCGCCTGAAGTTGTTGTGTTTCTTGCTGCAGGGCGGTGTTTAAGACCTGGTTCCGGGCCTGGAGCTGGGCTTGGGCTTGCAACAGCGAGAGAATGCCGCCGTAGAGTAGTCCCCCAATGACGAAACAGAGGGCGATCGCGATCCATTCCCCCAGATCTACCGCTGACCCCTTCCCCGCCAAGCCTTTGAGCAGGGCTTGTATGAGCCAGAGCAATACCAACGTGATAAAGCCTGCATGGAGCCAGTAGGGGTGACGGAAGACTTGCATTCTCGATCAGGGCAAGGCCAATGAATCCCCTCAGTATGACTCAACATGACTTGCTCCAGCGAGGAATCGCAGTCCGGTTACGCATTCTGTGAGTGGATTGCGGGAACAACGAAAATCCGTAGGGGCAATCTCTCCGTGGTTGCCCTAGATCCGTGGGGTCGGCACGGGGGCACTACCCCTACAGATAATTCACATCATGCGTCGCTATATTCTGAGAGCGAAACAAGCGAAGATAAAAAGGGTGAGAACACGAGAATGGTGAGTCAATGCGGATTTTGCTGGTTGAAGATGACCTCGAACTGGGGGAGAGTCTCACAGAAGCATTAACTGATGAGGGCTATGTGGTGGACTGGGCCACAGACGGTGAGATGGGGCTGCATCAGGGTACAGACCTCAGCTATGACCTGATGGTGTTGGATGTAGAACTTCCCAAGATCAACGGCATGCGCCTCTGTCGGCAATTGCGAGAGGCGGGCAAACGCACGCCTGTGCTGATGCTCACTGCCCAAGATACCAACACCGATAAAATTGCCGGTCTCGATGCCGGTGCGGACGACTACGTCACCAAGCCCTTTGACCTGATGGTGCTTCTTGCCCGCTTACGGGCTCTGGCACGGCGCACGCGGCTCGCCGAACCCAGTCAGGTGCTACGCTGGGGAGCACTCCAACTCGATACGGAATCCCGAGATGTGTCGTACGACGGAACGCAACTCTCCCTCACCCCCAAAGAATTTGGCATGTTGGCTTTGTTCTTGCAGAATGGTCGTCGTATCCTCAGTCGCGCCGTACTGATTGACCGCTGCTGGGCCAGTGAAGATACCCCCGATGAAGAGACGGTTAAATCTCACATTAAGACTTTGCGCAGCAAGCTTCGCAAAGCGGGAGCCCAGGAGCTGATTGAAACCGTGCGGGGGGTGGGTTACCGTCTCAGGCAGCTTTAGCTTTTGCGGGTGACAGTTTATTATGGTTATTCTGGTGTATCTGCCCAGCGAACCTGTATCGCGTCTAAATCTGTGCGATATTGCCACGTTTGCTCACCATCTGTGACGGCGATCGCCCAACCGGGGGTTAGTATCTGCGCACAAAATTCATCGGGTGCAGCTAAACCGAGACAAGCATCGGGCCAATCCACTGCCTCAATTGTCGTAATTTGGAGCTGGTCGGGAGCGTGATTTTGCTCCTTACCAATCGCCGCCAAAATTTCGGTTTGTAACGCTGGCGATAAGCTGTCTTTGGGCATGGCACTAGAGTTTTTTGCGGGGGTTGGACGAACGGCAGTCTCACTGGATGAGGGATTGCGCCTTGATGGCGTGCGTCCAGACGCACACCCGCCCAACAATGAGACGAGTAAGATCAAAACGACAAGTTGTTTCATTTTGCAAGCATCCTGAGCCACTCCAATGAGAATTGCTTAAACTGAGAGACTACGTCTGCATCCACAGAGATGACGTTCTTGGCACATTGTGATGCAAACGAAATGTCTTCATACAGCATACCCATGAAACGCTTTTTCTTGAGTCTCGTTGGTTTTGGTTTGTGCCTTGCTTTGTTGCTGGGGAAACCCTTGAACCCCCTGGCTTTAACCCCAAGGGTGAGTCTAGCCCAAGCGCCCCCCCCGACCGATCAAACCCCAGGCGCTGTCCAGTTTGACTCGATCGTGCTCGATTTTCAAGAAACGCCCCAAGTTCTCTCGGGTCTCCCTGACACCTTAACCTGGTTAAACCAAAATTTAAGTCTTCAGCCTACCCTGAACAGTGAATTCTCTGAGGCTGATCATATTTATGTGGTGCGGGGCGATCGCACCCTGCTAGAGCGTTTACTCGCCTCAGACTTAGCCGCCCAAACCGAGTTTATTGAACCGAATTACATTTATAAGACAACAGGGCTTAGCGTGAATGATCCTGATTATGCAAAGCAGTGGAACCTCAAACAAATTAAGGTGGAAGACGCTTGGGCCAAAGGGGCGACCGGGAAGGGCGCAACAGTTGCGGTCATTGATACAGGGGTAAGTCAAGGCCCTGATCTTGCCCAAACCGAACTCGTTCCGGGCTATGACTTTGTCAACGATCGAGTAGATGCCGCAGATGACCATGGCCATGGCACCCATGTCGCTGGAACCATCGCCCAATCTACCAATAATAAATATGGTGTAGCGGGGGTAGCCTACGAGGCGAAGATCATGCCCTTGAAAGTCCTGAGCCGAGCCGGCTCGGGCACAATCGCCGATATCGCCGAAGCCATTCGCTTTGCGGCAGACCAGGGCGCAGATGTGATCAACATGAGTTTGGGGGGCGGTGGCGACTCGAAATTGATGCGGGAGGCGATCGACTACGCCCACAGTCGTGAGGTGGTGATTGTCGCAGCGGCCGGCAATGAAAGTAACGCTCAAGCCTCCTATCCCGCCTTTTATCCCCATGTCATTGCCGTGTCAGCGATTGGCCCAGATGAGACGAAAACCCCCTATTCCAACTATGGGGAAGGGGTTGATATTGCCGCTCCCGGTGGCGATACTCGCCAGGATGCTCTCAATGGCATTTTGCAGGAAACCATTAACCCACGAACGCCCGAACAATTTGAATTTAAGGCCTTCCAGGGCACCAGTATGGCTGCCCCCCATGTGGCGGGTGTCGCGGCGCTGATCAAAGCCCAAAACCGCAACCTTAGCCCTGCCGAAGTGTGGATGTTGTTGCAGCAATCTGCGCGGCCCGTGGAGGGCGACAGCCAAAACCACTTTGGCGCGGGCTATTTAGATGCGTCTAAAGCTGTCAAACCGTCGTTGGGGATCGGGTTTGATTGGCAACGCTTGAATGGGAAAAGCATTCTTGCTCGGTTGACGATCGCTGCCATCCTCATCGGCATTCTGGTTCCCCGTAAGCCGCAGTTCAATCCGTGGCGGCTCACCTTCCTCACTGGCATACTGTTGGGGTCGGTTGGTTTTTTTGTTTTGCAAGGGGTAGAAATAAGCGGAGTTCCGAGTGGAGTCTTCCGGTTGCTGGGGAGCGCGATTCCGGAAATGGGCGGCGCGTTTTGGCAAGACCCACGCTTAAACCCTCTGTTTGTCAATACCCTGATTCCGTTTGGCCTGATGGCCCTATTCATCAGCCATCGAATGCTGAAGTGGTTCGTTTTGGGCCTCTCGGTGGGGATGATGGCCTTTATTGCTTGGGCATGGTGGGAAGCGTCGGCGCTGCTCTGGCTGGGGACTGGGCCCATTGCTCAACTATATCTGCTGATTAACCTCCTCTTCGGCGGCATTGTCACCGCCCTCTCGTTCCGGATGGCGTTGAAGACGCAGGAACCCATGCAGCGATCGTGACCGTAGAAGGATTTGAGCTTCTAGATGATCACAGCCCCTCGTTTTTGCGAGGGATAATGGGGGTTTAGGCGCAAACCAATCTCGCAACCCAATGTATTGTTAGCACCCAGCCTGATTCCCGATGGTTACCCAGCCGCTCGTTTTAGTTGTGGATGACAACCCGCTTAATGTCGATGTCCTTGAAGAGGTTTTAGATGATGCCGACTGTCGGGTGATAACGGCATTTTCTGGGGCAGAGGCGATCGCCGCCGCCAAAGCAGAGCGTCCCAATCTTGTGCTGCTGGATGTGATCATGCCGGAAATGGACGGCATCGCCACCTGTGGGCAGTTTAAAGCCGATCCAGACCTCAGCCCAATTCCGATTATTTTGATGACAGCGCTCGATGATCTCGATATCACCAAAGTGCTCCGCAATTCCGGTGCGGTGGGCTACATCACCAAGCCCTTTCAAGAGGAAGATGTACTCACGTGCTTGAAGCAGCATCTTTGAGTCCAAACCGGCCATGATGGATATCGCCCCCAAAGTGGATAGTGACTTCTTGGACGGGGCGATCGCCGCCTACCCAACACAAACCCATCCCTCCTCAACCCAATGAATCCTCTACAATAAAGGGCGATTCGACCTCTTTGCCCCCATGCCCCACTATCACACCATCCGGGTCCACGATCGCCAGCGCCAAACGGTCCATACCGCCCAAGTCCCAGATGATCAGTACATTCTCCACAACCTCGAAGATCAGGGCATCACCTTGCCCTTCTCCTGTCGCAACGGGGCTTGCACCACCTGTGCGGTGCGGGTGCAGGGGGGGGAGCTGGTTCAGCCGGAGGCGATGGGCTTGTCCCCCGAGGTGCAAGAACGGGGCTATGCGCTCTTATGTGTTTCCTATGCGCGATCGGATCTCGAAGTGGAAACCCAAGACGAGGACGAGGTCTACGAGTTGCAGTTTGGGCGACATTTTGGCCGGGGTCGAATCCGCTTTGGCTTGCCCTTGGATGATGATTAGTTGTTAGTTGTCACGCGACCTTGCAAAACAATCTGTCCCATACGTTGCAAAATTTGCAGCACATTGTAGAGTTCATTGCCCCGAGCAAGCAGTGAAAACGTGCTAGAGATGTCGTATTGGGGCATGGTACTCGTCTGACCCGTCTGAACCTTCGCAAAGGAAAACAGTTCGCCATTTGTCACCATGCCATAGACGGGGCGATCGCGGTTGGGGCTGGCCAACAAATACGCCAGAAGTTGCGGCATCGCTAAACCCAGCGAAAAGCTCGTCTCTTTCGATTCAATGGCAACCACCCAAAACTGCTCTTGCAACACCAGGGCATCAATACGACCCCGATAACGACGTTCTGCAATGGGCACCTCTAGATAAATAGTCTCTTCCGCTCGGAACTGGAAGGGTCGATTGTAGAGTCCAGCTAATTCCAAGAGAGGGGAGAGGACAATCAGTTTAATCGTTTCTTCCCCGAGTCGTCCTTCAGAAAATTGATAAAGAAATCGCTCGCGAATTTGATCCAGACGGTTTTGGGCGTCCGGGTTTAACGTCGGTAAATCTGTCACCCATTCAACGAAAAAGTCCTCCACCTCAACCCGTTGCAAGTTAAATTCACTCTGGAGCTGATGGAGGGTTTTAATCGTACGCTCGACGGCCAGGGTCTGCATGGTTCTTCTCCAGTGGGCATTAATAGGCCTGTGCTCTTATTGATATTATGCGCCAACCCCCTATTCGTAAATGCTGTCATGATCACCAAGGTTAAGTATCAATATCGCCTCTGTTCCCTTGTCGGGATGCTTGATAAACTCAAAGCGAATTCGATGGTTATAATCAATTGAACAAGACCAGCTTCTTGAAAATTCCCCCTTGAGTTTGTGCGATCGCAAGCTCGGGGCAAAGGGATCAGCAATCAGTTGTCGTAAAGTTTTTTCAATGGGCGATCGCAATTGTGGATTCCTACGGATTGGCCGCTTGAAGGAGCGGAGCGATCTGGGCGTCCAAATTAGCTCCATCAGTTATCCAACTCAGCCAAAAAATCATCCACAGAACCCGAACGGAAATGACCCATTTTAAGTTCTTGATGCACGGCCCGAATTTCAGCAGAAAGCTCTGAGTCTCGTTGCGTTTGAACTAGCGTTTGTTGCTGCAACAACTCCAGCAATAATGATTGCTCATCCGGCGCTAGGGCACAGGCAGCATCGAATAGTTGTTGAACTTGGGGCGAAATTGGTTGAGTTGGCATGGGGACTTAAACCTCAACTATCGCTTCTGATTTTAACGAAATATCCAGGATATCCTCAACTAGACAGGGTTTATCATGGAGCCAATCTGTATTTCCTGTTGCCCATGAGTATTTGGCGAAACGTTTGGTCTGTCTTGACCACAGAGATTGAAATTCAGGCAGTGATTGAGGGGAGCGTGGCAACGTTCACCCAGGTGTTGGAACTTGCGGGGACACTCCAAGAGCACAAAGGTGTCCAATCCCTGGCTCCTTTAGTCCGCCAACTGGATTCGGCTTTGGTTGTGCTCAATGCACCGCTGATGCAGGTGGCGGGGGCGACGGTACCGTTTTTGCCCTTGGCGACGGGGTTGTTGCAGGCGGCGATTAAGGCGACGCGTCAGGAACCGGAGCTGAAGGGTGAGATCTTACTGGTGGCGCAGGTGGCCTATGTGGAGGCGGTGCGGTGTTTTCTCAGGGAACATCCGGAGATTAGTGCACAGCTCACGACGCCTGCGGGACCGGACTTGCAGCGGCAGATTGGGAATTTGGGCAGACATATTGAACTGAGCGATCGCCACATTGAAGACGTGTTGCTCTGTTTCCACCGCTCGGAGGTGGCGGAGCAGTTGAATGCCCTGTTTTTGGCACGGTTGCAGGAGTCGGGGGTTGAAGCGGAGCGGGCGAATCTGATCGCCCGGCGGGTGCTCCTGACGGTGCATCGCCAGCTTAAAAAAGCCGTAGCGGAGGTGCAGGATCAGGCGCGGCAGTTGGCGGCGATCTATGGGGAGGGCTGGCAACAGGATTTGGGGCGCGATCGGAGTATTGATGATTATCTCGCCACCCGCATCGCTACCCTGCCCCAAGAAACCGTCTTTGATGAAGCCTTCACCTTTGCCCAAGTCTACGTCCCCTCCGCCGTGCAGCCCGTCATCGAGGGGGAAGTGCAGCAGCATCAACCCCGCCAGAATATCGAGACCTGGGCGCGAGACTGTCTATTGGATGAAACCAAAGCCGGTCAATTGCTCTTTATCCAAGGTGGGCCCGGTCGCGGCAAAAGTGTCTTTTGTCGCCTGTTTGCCGACTGGGTGCGGCGGGAGTTGCACCCCATCTACACGCCGATCCTGATTCGTCTGCGGGATGGCATTGACCTCAAACGCAATTTTGATGAGGCCCTTGCCAGCGCCATCGGCTGGGATTTTGTCACCAATGACAGCGGCTGGCTCACCGACCTCAACACCCGCTATCTGTTTTTGCTCGATGGCTTTGATGAGCTGTTTCTAGAGCAGGGGGGCAAGGGCAGTGTCCAGGAGTTGCTAGAGCAGGTCTCGCGTTTTCAGGAGCGATCGGCGCGAAACCCCGAGCGGGGCCACCGCATCCTCATCACCGGGCGACCCCTAGCGCTCTACGGCATTGAGCGCCAGATGCCCACCAATCTAGATTGGGTCAGCATTGCCCTAATGGACAAAGCCGCCCAAGCAGACTGGCTAGAGCGCTGGCGCACGGTTACGGATCAAGAAACATCTGCGGCGTTTCGGGACTTTATTTGGAACACGGATTGCCCAGAACCGTTACAAAAGCTCGCCCAAGAGCCGCTGTTGCTGTATCTACTGGCTAAGATGCATCGAGAGGGGGCGATCGATGTCAACCTGTTCCGTGCCGACGATGCCAATGCCGTCAAAGTCCAGGTCTATGAAGCGGCGGTGAATTGGGTCTTAACCCGGCAGCGTCCGGAGCGAATGAATGAGCAGCTCACGGAACTGGAGCAGGAGGAATTGCGGACGGTGTTGGCGGAGGCAGGCCTCTGTGTGGTGCAGTCGGGGAATGAGCGGGCGTTGATTGCCATGATTGAGGATCGGCTGGTGCAGCGGGGGGATACGGCGGCGGCGGAGTTAATCAAGGCAGCACGGAGTAGCAAGGCCAAGACCCCGCTCAAGAATGCCTTAGCGGCGTTCTACCTCAAGGCGGGCGAGACGGAGAATTCGGTGGAGTTTTTCCATAAGAGTTTTGGTGAATTCTTGTGTGCGGAGCGGTTGGTGGAGAGTTTTACGGAATGGACAGAAAAGGGCAAGCGACGCCGGGCGGCTTATGCGATTAATGACAATGAATTTGAATGGCAGGTCTATGATCTGCTGGGCTATGGGCATTTGAGTCAGGAGATCTTGGATTATGTGATGGTGTTGCTTAAACGGGATTTAACGGATGAGCAATGGGTGGCGCTGTTTGAGCGCTTGAATGATTTTTATCTGCGCTGGAGTGATGGGGAGTTTATTGAGGCGATCGACGTGGAGCGGATCTTGCCGTTGGAGAAGGCGAGGCAGATGCAGAAGTCAGGAGTTGAGTTGGGGCAAAGGCAGGCGGATGTTTATGTTGGAGCTAATATCTTTAAAGTACTCTCATGTATCAATAAGGATCATCAAGAAAACGATCAAGAAATCAGATTTAATCCATGCGGGAATCACAATAATGAAAGAGGATTTTACGGTGGGCGATTCTCACAGTTTATCCACTACATTTCCTGTGAAGATCCTTCCGTGTTCAATCGTGAGATCGGTCAACACCTTGGCTCCTTGGACTTGAGCTTCTCTGATTTATCTCATCTCGATTTATGGAAGGCGAACTTAAAATCAACTAATCTAGAAGGATCAATTTGTCATCATTCAAACTTTAGGAAAGCAAATCTTGAAAATGCAAATCTCCAGAAGGCGAATTTCAAACATTCAAATTTAAGCTCAACAAATCTTCGACTTGCAGATATAAGTCATTCTTATTTGTGCAAAGTTGATCTATCAGGTGCTGATTTAACCAATGCAAAAATCGATTCATCTGACATTGGATCGAGTAACCTGGATGACGCAAATTTCAGAAATATAAGTGCAGACAAAAAGACAATCTGGATAGGGTGTACGAATATGGATACAATACGCAATATCCCTAGTACTGTTGAGGAGCTTCCATCTTTTAAAGTTTCTCATATAATCAGACAATCTATTGCATCTGCAAGAAAAGGTGATTTGGATGATTCAATATCGAATTTAAATCTAGCATTAGAAATAGATCCGGATTTTGATATTTCACATCGTTTGCTTAGTTCATTTTTATGGTGGGGATGCTTGCATGGCAGCACTCAAAAAGTCTCATTTGCAAAAGATAAACTTCTTGATGCAATGAAGGAAAGTGATTCTCTTCTTAATAATGTTTACTTCAGGGATAGGATGGCTATCTATAAAGCAATGACTGGAGATTTAGAAGGAGCAAGCCAAGACTTTAAAGCTGTTTTAAGTTTTAATGAATCTATCATGAGTCAGAAATTCAGGGAAGATAGATTGAGATGGATGAAATTACTTCAAGAAAATCAAAATCCCTTTGATATTCAAGAGCTAGAAAAACTTCGAGAAAATGTTAGCTTGGATTGGTAAGCTGTAGGGAGTAGGTTGGGTTGTACGGAGTGAAACCCAAC